>NZ_JBVYOQ010000011.1:0-232876 GCF_056134165.1 Actinoplanes sp. 13
CAGCCCTGGCCGTTGGCGGGGGCGTCGCGCCAGCCCTGGCCGTTGGCGGGGGCGTCGCGCCAGCCCTGGCCGTTGGCCGGGGTGTCACGCCAGCCCTGACCGTTTTCGGCCGGACCCGCACGGCGCGGCGCTTGCCAGCCGGGGCCGCCGGCGGGGAGTTCGCGTTGCCAGTTCTGGCCGTTCGCGGGCGGGGCCTCCCGGCGGGGCTCCGGCCGGCCCGGGCCTCCGGCGGGTAGCTCACGCTGCCGGCCCGGTCCGTTCGCGGGAGGCTGATCGCGCCAGCCTTGTCCGTTGGCGGAGGAGTCGTCGCGCCAGCTCTGTCCGTTGGTGGGAGGCTGATCGCGCCAGCTTTGTCCGTTGCTGGAGGGCTGGTCACGCCAGCTTTGCCCGTCGGTGGGGGGCTGGTCACGCCGGCTCTGCCCGTTCGCGGGAGGCTGGTCGCGGCGTGGTTCCTGCCAGCTCGGGGCGCTGCCGGGCAGCTCACGGGGCGGCTGGGCGGTGCCGTAACCGCGCGGCTCCGGGCGGCCGGGTTCGGTCCACGGCTCACGGCGGGGTTCCTGCCGGCCCTGCGGACCGTCGGTGGGCAGCTCACGAGACGAACCGGCGCCGTTCCAGCGCGGCGGCTCGGCGGACGGCAGCTCCCGCATCGGGCGCGCCTCGCCGTAGCCCCGGTTCGGGCCCATGGGAGGTTCCTGCCGCGAGGGCAGCGGGCCCTGGCGGACGCCGTCCGCCGGATAGTCGGGTCCGACCTCGAGTCGCCTGTACTGGCGGCCCTGCCGGGGCTCCGGCGCACCACGCCAGGACTCCTGGCCGAGCGGCTCGGTACCGCGGCCCTGACCCATGCCTCCGGCGCCGCGGGACGGACCCAGGGGGTCGGCGCCGCGGGGCGGGCCTAGTGGGTCGGCGCCGCGGGGCGGGCCGAGCGGCTCGGCGCCGCGAGCGGGTGGCTCGGGTGCGCGGCGGCGGCCGCCGCCCGGGGGTTCGGTGTTGCCATAGCCGTACGGGTCGGGCTCGGCACGGAAACGCCGGCCGTTCGGGTCACCGCTGAGACGGTCGCTGCCGGGACGGTCATCGTCACCAGGACGATTGCCACCCGGACGGTCGCTGTCCCCACGACGGCCGCCGTCGTAAGGCATGGACGCCGCGCCGCTCCAGGAGGGGCCGGCCGGCGGCATGCCGCCGGGGGTCGCGCTGCTCGGGCGGATGGCGCCGGGCATGGCGCTGCGCGGGCGGGTGCTGGGCACTCCGATGCTGGTCTGGGTGCTGCTGGGGGCGGTGCTGCCCGATCCGGCGATTCCCGTTCCGGTGCTGCTCGGCGCGACGCTGCGAGGCGCGGGCATCATCGCGTCGTTGCGTGGTCCGGGCGGTGTGCCGTTCGGGACGGCGCTGGTCGGCCAGGAGCCGCCGGGCATGCCGCCGCCGGGCATGCCGCCACCGAGCATGCCCCCGCCAGACATGCCGCTGTCGGGCATGCCACTGCTCGGGAGCGGGCCGCCGGGGACGCCGCCGTTCGGGCCGTCGTCGCGCCGGCTCCGCCGCGATCGTCCGCCGGGGCCGTCAGCGTCGTCGTCAGGCGCGTGGGAGCCGTTGCCCCTGGTCGCCTCCCGGCGGGCGGCCTCCGCGCGCCAGGCGAGCACCCTGGGGTCGTCCTCGGCACGGCTCCACTGGCCGGTGTCCGGGTCGCGGGTCCAGTTGCTGGTGTCCGGCTCGGCCGCCCAGGACGAGGTGTCCTCACGCCAGTCGGTGGCGTTCTGGTTGTACCGCGCGGGGCGGCCGCGGCGAGGCTGGGCGGCGGGAGGCGTGGCCGGTTCCGGTGCCTCCCGGCGGCTGCGGCGACCACCGGACGGGCCGGTGCCGCTCGGCGGTGGCGCCTCGGCGCGGGCACCCCAGGTGGGGCCCTGCGGTCCGGGGGAGCCGGGAGCGGTGTCCGAGAACATCTGGATGTTGCCGGTGTCGGTGTGCCGGGCCCAGTTGTCCGAATCCGAGCCGGACGACCAGCCCGAGCCACCGGAGGGTGTGGCTTCGGGCTCGGGTGCCCGCCGCCGGCCACGCCGGGGCGCCGGGTCCTCATAGGCGGCCTCTCGCCGCCAGGCGGCCCGGTCGTCCTCTCGGACCAGGTGACGGCCGTCCTCGGCCGGTGAGGCCTGCCAGCCGGGTGCGTCGGTGCGCTCCCATCGGGTCATGCCGGTGGTGTTCTCGCCCGGGTCGCGGTCCCAGCTGTTGCTGCGGGCGGTGCTGCTCGGCCCCCACGCGTCGGGGGGCTGTTGCGTGGTGCCCCAGTCCGGGGCCTGTTCCGAGCCTCGGTCCCGGCCCGGCTCCGAGCCGCGGCCCCAGCTGCCGGTCTGCTCCGCATCGCGGCCCCAGCTGCCGGTCTGCTCGGGACCGCGGCCCCAGCTGCCGGTTTGCTCCGGCCCGCGCCCATAGGACGGCGTGGGGCTGCTGCTGCCCCAGGCGTCCGCGGGCTGCCCGGTGCCGCGGCTCCAGGAAGGTGCGGGCGGTTCGGGCTCGGCAGCCCGGCTCGGCAGCGGCAGCGGTCCGGCCGACGACGGCAGTGATCCGGCCGACGAGGGCAGCGAGCCGGTCGACGACGGCGAGCCGGCTGACCAGGAGTCGGCGGGCTGCTGCCAGGAGGGCGCCTGGGTGGACGGCTGGCTCCACGACGGCGCGGCCGGGGCCCCGCCGGACCACGTCTGCTCAACCGGGCGGGTGGCCCGGCCAGATTCCTCCGGGCGGCGCCAGGACGGGGTCTCGTCCTCGGACTGCCGCCACGACGGGGTCTGCTGCTGGGGTGACGGCGCCGGGGACTGCTGCCAGGAAGGCGTGGACGACTGTCGCCAGGACGGCGTCGAAGATCTGTCCGTGATGTCACGGATGTCGCTGTTACCGGAATCGGTGTCCGGAGTAGGCCACGCCGTGCCGTTGATGGCCGGTTGGTCCCGATCCGGGTCGTTCTCCTCGTCGCCCCGCCAGGCCTCGGTGGTCGACCGCCACACGTGCGAGCCGGTCGAGGACCGCCACTCGGTCGTCTGCCGCCAGCGCGCGCCGGTGGCCCGCCACTCGGAGGTCTGGGTCCGCCAGCCGACCCCGTCGGCCGGGAACGTGGGGCGTCCGGTGGAGGCAACCTCGGACCAGCGGTTGGCCGGCTCGATCGCCTGACCGCCACCGTACGGCTCGACTTCTGCCTGCTGAGCCCATGCGTCGGCACGGCGCTGCCAGGTGAGCGCCTCTTCACTCGGCGCCATGCTGCCGGTGTCGGCGAGCGAGTCCCACCGAGACGCGGATTCGTTGACCTCCGGTTCCCGGGTCGGCCAAGCCTCCGCAGCGCGCCTGTCGCGCGACATGCGGGCGCCGTAGCCCCACTCCGGTTGGTCCACGTGAAAAGGGTGACGTGCGCAGGGCCGAACCGCAACGCCTCAGCGCGACGGCTTGCTCACCCCCATCGGTATTTCCCCTGATCTGCAACCTTTTCTGCCCTCCACAGGTGGGGATGACAAAAGTCCTGCTGGGGGCGGGGGTCGATCCGCTGTCCCCAGAAGTTGTCCACAAGGTGTGCACAGGCTGAGGGGAGATGTCCACAGGTTGTCCCAAGACTCGTCCACCGCGGTAGTTGGGCAGGTGGCGGGCCGATTCGTACAGTGGTCCAGCCTCGCGTACCCACTTTGATCCACGTGTTCTTCTCCAACCGGGGCCTGGATCAGCCGAAAGTGTCGTACCCGAGCTGTTCGATCGTGATGGCGGTCACTGGGGGAAAGGAGTCCGGAGTGTCGATCACCGACGACGCACGGCCGGAGTCCCGGCCGCCGTCCCAGTCCGGCGGCGGAAACAGTGGAGGCCCCGGTGGCGGGTCCGGCACGCCGGGCGGCGGGCCACCACGCAACAGCTCGGGCGGCGGCTCCGGGGGCGCCGGCGGGTTCGACAAGGCGCCGCCTCAGGACGTCGCGGCCGAGCAGGGTGTGCTCGGCGGCATGCTGCTGTCCAAGGACGCGATCGCGGACGTGGTCGAGATTCTCAAGACCACTGACTTCTACCGGCCGGTGCACTCCACGGTCTTCGACACGATCCTCGACCTCTACGGCCGTGGTGAGCCGGCCGACGCCCTGACCGTCGCCGCCGCGCTGGCCGACTCGGGCGATCTGCAGCGGGTCGGCGGCGTGCCTTACCTGCACACGCTCATCGAGAGCGTCCCCACCGCGGCGAACGCCTCCTATTACGCGCGGATCGTCTCCGAGCGGGCCATCCTGCGGCGCCTCGTCGAGGCCGGGACGAAGATCGTGCAACTGGGCTACGGCACCGGTGGCAACGGCGGCCGGGACGTCGACGACATCGTCGACCTCGCGCAGCAGGCGATCTACGACGTCACTGAGAAACGGGTCAGCGAGGACTTCGCGGCGCTCGGTGACATGCTCCAGCCCACCCTCGACGAGATCGAGGCGGTGGGTGCGTCCGGCGGCATGATGACCGGCGTCCCGACCGGCTTCCAGGACCTCGACCGCCTGCTCAACGGCCTGCACGCCGGTCAGCTGATCATCGTGGCCGGCCGGCCCGGTCTCGGTAAGTCGACAGTCAGCATGGACTTCGCCCGCAACGCGGCGATTCAGAGCGGCTGCGCGAGCGCCATCTTCTCGCTCGAAATGAGCAAGATCGAGATGGTGATGCGGTTGCTCTCCGCCGAGGCGCGGGTGCCCCTGCACACCCTCCGGTCCGGGCAGCTCTCCGACGACGACTGGACGAAACTGGCACGCCGGATGGGCGAGATCAGCCAGGCGCCGATCTTCGTCGACGACACGCCGAACATGAACCTGATGGAGATCCGGGCGAAGGCCCGCCGGCTCAAGCAGCGCCACAACCTGCGGCTGCTCGTCATCGACTATCTCCAGCTGATGTCCTCGCCGAAGAAGACGGAGAGCCGTCAGCAGGAGGTGTCCGAGCTGTCCCGTGGCCTGAAGCTGCTGGCCAAGGAGATCGAGTGCCCGGTGATCGCGGTGAGCCAGCTGAACCGTGGTCCCGAGCAGCGCACCGACAAGCGTCCACAGCTCTCCGACCTGCGTGAGAGTGGCTCGATCGAGCAGGACGCCGACGTGGTGATCCTGCTGCACCGCGACGACTACTACGACAAGGAGTCGCCGCGCGCCGGCGAGGCGGACTTCATCGTGGCCAAGCACCGTAACGGTCCCACCGACACGGTGACGGTGGCCGCGCAGCTGCACCTGTCGCGCTTCGTGGACATGGCGATCTAGACCGAGCTGACGAGACGATCCGGCCGAGCCGACGAGGCCACCGCGCCGTCCGGGATCTCCACCGGACGGCGATCCAGCTAGGCCGACGATGCGATCCGGCCCACGCCGGCATGGCGATGCGATCCGGCCCACGCGGCATGGCGATGCGATCCGGCCCACGCGGCATGGCGATGCGATCCGGCCCACGCCGGCATGGCGATTCGGAAGAAGTGCACAGGGCGACCTGGGAGAAGGCTGTCCCGCCGGTCGCGGCTTCGGCCGCGAGCCCCCGCCGGCGAGGACAGGCTTATAGGTCTTCGTCGGGATTTGTCGACGATTACTGCTGCGTCTGCTCGTCCGACGGGCGGTGGTTCGTCACGAGCTGCTCTATCTGTCGGTGTTTGCCGGCCGACGCCTGCTGAACCGTTTCCACAATCGTGCGGGCCAGGGTCTCCGGATCCCATTCCCGGCAGGCGCGCTGATCGAGTCGCAGGTCCACCAGGCGACCGTCCGCGTCGACGGTGGCGTGCACGGCGCCGTCCCCGGAAGCGGCACTGACCTGCATGGCCGCCAGGCTGCGCTGTAGTTCGTCCACTCCGGACCGAAGGTCCTCATAACGTCCGTAAACGTCTTCCAAATCGGTGCGCAGCGCTTGATTCGCCGATTGATCCGTTGTTTCAGTCACGGGTATTCCTCCGTTCGCCGCGACAGGGGGCGACGTGACAATACCCAAGATCAGCGACGTTGCGTATTACTGCGACTTCATAACGCACATGAAAAGAGAGACCTATCGAAATGGTTCTCTCCGAAGTGTCGAGGCGACTCCGGTTTGTGGTCACGCGCCGTGTTCGCCGTCACAGGAGTGCCGGCAGAGCGGTCGATCCGTGGACGCCCCAGTGCTGGTGGCCGCAGGTGAGAACGTCTACGACGGAGACTCGGGTGTATACGGAGGTCTGCGTTGTCCGTCACCGTGAGTGCGTGGGGCGGCTTGGCCGGGCGCGAGATCAAAGGGCTCCGGCGTCTCACCTCGCGGACACCACAGTCCTGAAAATGGACGGCCGGGCGGCGCTGCGCACCGGCGGGGGTGCCGAGACCGGCGGATCGTAGGCGGGCGAGCCCTGCGCGTGAGCCCAATCCATCACGCGCAGGGCCGGACCGTTGAGAACGACAGGGTGGTTCAGTCGAAGAGGTCGTGCAGGAAGCCGCGACGACGGTAGTGACCGTGGTGCTGCTGTCCACGACGGTAGTGACCGTGGTGGCCGTAACCGGGCCGGGCGTAAGGCGCCGCGGCTGCGGGCGGGTAGGCGTGCGGAACCGGAGCACCGTAGCCGGGCGGCGGCGGGGGCGGCGGGACGTAACCACCGGGGTGCTGAGGATGCTGGGGCTGCTGATGCGGGGCGGGCGGCGGCGGGGCGCCTGCCCCGCCGGGCGGCCGGGCGTTGTAGCTCTGCTCGGCGGCGAAGAGCTTCTCCAGCTCACCACGGTCCAGGAAGATCCCGCGGCACTCGGTGCACTGGTCGATCGTGACGCCGCTGCGCTCGTAGACCCGCATCTCGCCGTGACACTTGGGACAGGTCATCTGCATCTCATTGACGGTACAAGGCCGTGTCATGCCGTGCAGCCGTTGTAGCTGTGTGGTTGCTGAGTGCGGCCGCCCAGACGAGCAGGGCGGCCGGGTACAGCAGATAGCCGAATCGTGTCGTCGGCATCAGCAGGATGGCGGTGAGCAGGCCGTATCCGCAGAACAGCGCGGCCGTGGCGGCACTGCGCGGCGGCCGGCGCAGAAGGAGGACGCCGATGGTCGCCGCCGCGCCGACGAGCAGGGCGGTGGCCACGAACCGGCCGCCGGGAAGTGACTCGGCGATGAGGTAGCCGGGGAACGGTGACTGTGCGGGGCTGGTGACGAGCCCGTGCCCCATCGGGAACCGCAAGACGTTCTCGATCAGTGCGCCCGGATCCACCAGCAGTGGCGGGAGAACAGCCAGCACCGGCAGGGCCAGGGCGGGCGGCAGGAAGCGGCGCCAGTTGCCGGTGGCGATGGCCAGGACGGCCAGCACGGCGAGCACCGGCAGGGCGAAGAGCTTGCATGCGGCGGCCGCTCCGACGGCGGCGCCCGACCAGCCGTACCGGCCGGTGCCGGCGAGGGCCAGGGCCAGCAGGCAGAGGGCGAGGACGGGGATGTCGTCACCCCCGGTGGCGAGCGTCAACGCGGTCACGGGGAGGACGGTGGCCGCTTGGACAGCGCGTACCCGCAAGGGGGCCGAAGTGAGAAGGGTGACCGCCGCGGCCAGCGCGGCCACCGTGGCGACCGCGAACCAGATCCGTGCGTCCGTCCACCAGTGCTCGCCGGCGATCGCGCGTGGCAGGCCGAAAACGGCCATGCCGGGCTGGTAGGGCCGGTAGCCGAGCAGCCGCTCGTCCAGAGGGATCGCGGCGATCTCGGCGCGGCCGAGGTACGGGGTGCCGCTGTGCAGCAGGGACCCGCCCATGTGCTCGACGACGACCACTTCTTCCTGCGCCCGGTCGGTACGCCCGCCGGCACGCTGGACCGCCTGGACGATCAGCGGGAGGAGCGCGACCGCGGCGTACGTGCACCAGGCGAGCGCCTCACGGAAAGCCGGCCGCCGCAGCACGAGTTGTCCCGTGACGATCAGCGCCGCGATCAGGTAGCCGCAGGTCGCGATCATGCCCCAGGACCGGTGCGGCAGCAGCGTCGACGACAACGCGGTGATCAGTGCGAAGGCCGCGGAGACCAGGTACAGGCCCAGATCGGCGGCGAGCCCGCCGGCGGCCCGGTCGATCCTGCGCAGGCTGCCGGTCTTGGTCACGCGGGCCAGTGTGGCAGAAGCACCCCAGGGCAGGGCGGCAGGACGCAGCAGCGCGAGCAGCCGGATGCGGGCCGGATCACGCGGGCAGGTGCGGCACCGAGGAGCGCCCGCCCCCCGAGGCCCGGCGGGCCGGCAGCCGCACGACCGAGCCGCCGTCGTGCAGGGCGGCCGCGAGCACACCGGGCTGCCCGCCCGACCCGCGCCGCAGCACGCCGAGGAAACGGGCCGCCGAGTGCGGCCGGGCGAACAGGTGCCCCTGGCCGGCCAGGCAGCCCAGCTCCCACAGGGCCCGCCGCTGCGGCTCGCTCTCCACTCCTTCGGCGACCACGGTGAGGTGCAGGTTGCGAGCGAGGTCCACGGTCGAGCGAATGACTGCGGCGGCCTCGGCCGAGGTCTCCACCCCCGCCACGAACTCCCGGTCGATCTTCAACTGGTGCACCGGGATCCGGGAGAGCACGGACAGCGACGAGACACCGGTGCCGAAGTCGTCGATGGCGAGCCGGACACCGGCGTCGCGCAGCTCGGCGAGAGCCCGTTCGACCACGTCGAGCTGGCTGATCGTGAGGGTCTCGGTGAGTTCCAGGACGAGCCGGTCCGGTGGCACGTCGTGGTGGGCGAGCCGGGCCAGCACCGCGCTGGGGAACGTGGCGTCGAGCAGGCTGCGCGGTGACACGTTGACCGCGACCGGCAGGTCGAATCCGGCCTCCCGCCAGTTCTGCATGGCGAGCAGCGACTGTTCCAGCACCGCGTCGGCGAAGGCCGGCAGCTGGCCGGACCGTTCGACGGTCTCCAGGAACTGCACCGGGCTGAGGTTGCCCTGATCGGGGTGCCGCCACCGGGCCAGCGCCTCGGCGGCCACCACCTCGCCGCTGCCCAGGTCGACGATCGGCTGGAAGTCCACAGTGAACTCGTGCTCGGCCACCGCCCGGCGCAGCTCGCCGGTGAGCATCAGCCGTTCCAGATCGGCGGTGTCCCGGGCGTGCGCATAGACGAACGTCTGCTGGTTGGAGCGTTTCGCCTGGTACATCGCGATGTCGGCGCGGCGCATCAGCTCCTCGACGCTGCCGGTGCCGGCGGCCAGGGCGATGCCGCCGGCCGCTTCCACGGTGATCTCCATGCCTTCGACCTCGATGCCGCTGTCCAGGCCGGCGAGGATGCCGGTGGCCCGGTGGCTGGCCAGCGCCGGCGTGGGCAGGCCGGTGAGCAGCACCGCGAACTCGTCGCCGCCCAGCCGGGCGACCAGGTCGCCGGGTGCGGCCGCGTCGCGCAGGCGGTTGGCGACCTCGCGCAGCACGTGGTCGCCGGCGGCGTGCCCGAGCGTGTCGTTCACTTCTTTGAAGTGGTTGAGGTCGATCAGGAGCAGGGCGAACAGGCCGTTCTGCCCGGACGCCTGGAAGAGCTCGCCGGCCTGCTCGTAAAGCCGGCGGCGGTTCGGCAGGCCGGTGAGCGGGTCGTGCGCGGCGGCGTGTGCGTTCGCGGCGGCGATGCGCGCCAACTCCGCGTACGCCTGGGCGTTGCGGATGGCGGTGCAGACGGCCGAGGCGAAGGTGCGCAATTTGTACTGTTCGACCTCGGTCAGGCGGACCATGCCGCCGAATCGCAGCCGGAGCACGCCGACCTGGACGCCGCCGTCGTGCGCCACCAGGTCGACAGTGGTCTCGTCGGGCTGGACCGGCCGGGAGGCGAGGTCGCCGTCGGAGATCACCTGGGTGTCGGTGGCCCGGACCGTGCGACCGCCGCCGTGGGCCGGAAGGTCGATCGACGCCTCGGCGGCGGAGAAGATCTGTGCGGCCCGGGTGGTGGCCGAGTGGAGCACCTGGGTGAGGTCGACGGCGTTCAGCTCGTCGGTCGCCTTGGCCAGGCGCTGCCACGACTCCCGCTCCTCGCGGGTGCGGGAGCTGCGGGACTGCCAGAGGTGCATGCAAGCCACAACGAGTGGGACGACCAGGAGGAGCAGATAGCTGGTGCCGCTGCTCAGCAGGAGGATCACCAGCAGGCAGGCGATCAGGGTGCTGAGGTAGCCGACCAGCTTGATCCCGGGATTGTGGCCCAGGAGCTGCCGTGCCGGCGTCTGTGTGCTGGTGGCCATCACCGGCACGAACGCGAGGTGGTCGACCACGCTGACCGCACAGAGCGCGAGGATGATCGACCCGACGGCGAAGGGCGGGTTCCCGAGGTCCGGCTGGACGCCCGTCGCGAGGAAGACAGCGGCCGCCGTGCTCGCGGTGAGCGCCTCCTTGGCGATCGAGAACACTGTCTTCAGCGGGCCGGACCGGAGCAGAAGCTTGTGGATCGCCACGCCGGCGATCGCGCAGAGGACCACCCAGGGTGCCGGGATCAAGACCAGCCCGATCAGAACCGGCAGCTCGCTCCAGGTGAACCGATCCAGGCTGGACCGCACCCGGATCTCGGTCCGCACCCGGTTGGCCAGGACGACGGCGGCGCCGAGGGCCGCGAGCACGAGCGGCTCGGGAACTGGCTGAGGGTGGCCGAACCCGTGCGCCGCGATGGCCGCCGCGAAACCGAGCCCGAACACGACGACGAGACCGACTAGCAGCCGGAGCTGCTGATCGGTCACGTTGTCGTCATCGCTTGTCGAAGTCATCGCGTGTCGAAAGTCATGGTGTCCTGATCGCCGAGCGTGATTCGGTCGTCGCTCAAGGCTCAAGGTTAGGCATGCGCGCCGCAGCGCGCACCTGCTGTTTTCAGCCCCACTCGGTGCCGCGCATGTCTTTCCTCCTCGCTCAAGGTTTTTCAACCGGTCTGTCGGTTATCTGTCCGTCGCGACAGGACAGACGTTAGGGCGAGAAGGTGTCGGTTTCCAGTGGATCGTGTCGGTATGCGCATATTGCGGGAATAGGATGGAGATCCGTTACGCAACGCTTTCGAATGGAGACTCAATGCAATTGAGAATGCCCATTCGAAAGAGACTCTCACTCTTGGTCGGACACTTCTGACCAGTGCCGAAGCATGACCGCCGGGTGTGGACAAAGTGTGAAGGCAATACGGCGAAGATGCGAACGCGGTGGTCGCGGAAGCTCTATAAGCTCCCGGTATGCCCCAGGAATTCCAGCTGACCCACGTCGACGAAACCGGCGCGGCGCGCATGGTCGACGTGTCGGCCAAGGAGGTGAGCGACCGGCGCGCGGTCGCCGCCGGTCGCGTCCGCACCACTGCCGAAGTCATCGACCTGCTGCGCCGGGACGGCCTGCCGAAGGGCGACGCCCTCGCGGTAGCCCGGCTGGCGGGGATCATGGGCGCCAAACGGACCCCGGACCTGATCCCGCTCTGTCACCCGATCGGCCTGCACGGTGTGACTGTGGAGCTGACCCCCTCCGAGGACACGGTGGAGATCACCGCGACCACCAAGACGGCCGACCGGACCGGCGTCGAGATGGAGGCTCTCACCGCCGTCGCGACAGCCGGCCTGGCGATGATCGACATGATCAAGGCGGTGGATCCGGCCGCCAGCCTGGAATCGGTTCGGGTGCTGCGCAAACAGGGCGGAAAGACCGGGGATTGGGTACGCCCGAAGGACCGCCCGTGACCGGCCGGACCGGGGAGACCCCGCGATGAGGGCCCGGGTGATCGTCGCGTCCAACCGGGCGGCGGCCGGCGTCTACGCCGACACCAGCGGTCCCCGTCTCGTCGCCGGCCTGCGGGAACTCGGATGTGCGGTGGACGAGCCGGTGGTCGTGCCGGACGGCGAGCCGGTGGCCCAGGCGCTGCGTGCGGCGGTCGCCGAGGGTGTCGACGTGGTGCTGACCAGCGGTGGCACCGGTGTCACCCCGACCGACCGGACCCCGGAGGCGACCCGCGGCCTGCTCGACTTCGAGATTCCGGGCATCGCCGAGGCGATCCGGGCGTACAGCCGCGACCGGGTGCCGGCCGCCGCCCTCTCCCGCGGCCTCGCCGGAGTGGCCGGGCGGACCCTGATCGTCAACCTGCCCGGGTCGACCGGCGGCGCCAAGGACGGCCTGGCGGTGCTGGGGCCGCTGCTGGCGCACACCGTCGACCAGATCCGCGGGGGAGATCACTGACCGGTGCGGCGATAGGCTTCTCCGGTGACCGAGTTGACCCCAGTGGACTGGGAGCAGGCGCGCGAGCGGGTTTACCGGGCGGGCCGGGACGCGGCGGGCGGTGTGGAGGAGATCCCGCTGGCCGATGCGGACGGGCGGACCCTCGCCGAACCGCTGCGCACCCTGACCGATCTGCCCGCGTTCCCCACCTCGAGCATCGACGGCTGGGCCGTGCGCGGTGCCGGGCCGTGGCGTCCGGCCGGACGGGTGCTGGCCGGCCACACGCCGCCGCCGCTGACCGAGGAGGGCGCCTGCGTGGAGATCGCCACGGGCGCCATGGTGCCGGCCGGCGCCACCGCGCTGGTCCGGATCGAGGACTCGGTCACCGGCGCCGACGGCCGCGTCTCCGGCGAGCCGCGCCCGGCGCCCGACTGGCGTCTGCCGGGTGAGGAGGCCCGGCGCGGCGAGGAGCTGCTGCCGGCCGGGACGGCTGTCGACCCCGCGGTGATCGGCATGGCGGCCACCTGCGGCTATCAAACTCTGGCGGTACGCGTGGAGCCGCGCGCCTCGCTGCTGGTCTTCGGTGACGAGTTGCTCACCTCGGGTCCGCCCGGCGGTGGGCGGGTCCGCGACTCGCTCGGCCCCCAGATCCCGGGCTGGCTGCGCCGGTACGGCGCCACCATGGTCGGTGTCACCGGCCCGGTGCGGGACACCCTCGACGCCCACCTGGACGCGCTGCACACCGCCCTGCGCGGTGCCGACCTGGTGTGCACCACCGGCGGGACGATGCACGGCCCGGTCGATCACCTGCACCCCGCGCTGGCCGAGCTCGGCGCGGAGTACATCGTCAACACCGTCGCCGTCCGCCCCGGCTTCCCGATGCTGCTGGCCCGCGTGCCCGGCGCCGACGGCCGGCCACGGTTCCTGGCCGGGCTGCCGGGCAACCCGCAGTCCGCGGTGATCGCCCTGGTCACCCTCGTGGCGCCGTTGCTGGCCGGGTTGCGTGGTCGCCCGCCGGCGCCGTTGGAGCAGGTGGAGGCGGCCGCGCCGGTGCCCGGCCGGGGCGACTTCACCCACCTGGCCCTGGCCACCCTCGATCCCACCGGTCGCACCGCCACCCCGGCCGGGCACGTCGGCTCGGCGATGCTGCGCGGCCTGGCCAACTCGCACGGTTTCGTCGTGGTCCGGCCGGGCGCCAAGGCCGCGGCCGGTGACCTGGTCCCCTTCCTGCCCCTTCCGCTGACGCCCGGGGAGCGATCGTGAGCACCCAGAACCCCACCCCGACCGGCCCGGCGCCCGCCGGCGCGACCGGCGTCGTCGTCCGGGCCGAGGTCGTCGACGAGACTCTCGACCTGGCGGCGCACGAGGCCGCGGTCGCCGACCGCCGAGCCGGCGCCGTCGTCTCCTTCCAGGGCGTGGTCCGCGACCACGACCACGGGCGCGGCGTCACGCTCCTGGAGTACGAAGGGCATCCCAGCGCCGCCGCGGTCCTCCGGGAGGTGGCCGAGGAGATCGCCGCCGACCCGGCCGTCCACGCCGTCGCCGTCTCGCACCGGATCGGCACCCTGCAGATCGGCGACGTCGCGCTGGTCGCCTCGGTCAGCACGGCACACCGGGCAGCGGCGTTCGCGGCCTGTGCCCGGCTGGTCGACGAGGCCAAGGCCCGTCTGCCGATCTGGAAGCGGCAGGTCTTCCTGGACGGCACCGACGAGTGGGTCAACTGCCCGTGACCTGGCCGAGGTGAGCTGCGTGTCATAGGGATGTGCGCCCGCGAGCTGCTGCAGTCGGTCCCGGGCGACCGGGTCAGCCGCCGCGCGGAACCGGGATGGCGGCGGGTTTGCGGGTGGGGCGGCGCAGCACCGGGACGGCGGGTGCGCTGCCGTGCCGCCACGGCAGCGCGTTGACCACCAGGATCAGGGCGAAGTCGGTGGCGTTCCACGGTTGTGCCCACGCCGGGGCGACCAGCAGGCCGTACCCGAGCAGGGCGGCCAGCGCGAAGCCGGCGCCTGCGCCGCGGGCCGAACGGGGCAGCCGGGTGCCCAGCCGTCGTCGCATCGCGGCGTCGGCCAGGATCAGCACAGCCGGCACCAGCCAGATCGTCTCGGCCGGCCCGGTGACCGGGCCGGCCGCCGCGACGGTGAGCGCGACCAGGGTGAACGCCGCGATCTCGTCACCGTCGGCGTGCGCGGAACGGGCTCGGATCAGGCCGACGGCGAGCAGCAGGACGGCGAAGGAGAGCCAGACCAGCACCGGCGGGGCGGCATAGCCGTACAGCCGGGCCAGCAGGCCGGCCAGCGACTGGTTGGCCGGGTCGCTGATCGGGGTCGCCCGGTCGAGTTCCCAGAGGGCGGTGTCGTACCACGCCAGGGTCTCGCCGGGGGTGGCGAGCGCGACGGCAAGGGTGACCGACACGGCGGTGACCAGCGCGGTCATCGCGGCCCGGTGCTGCCGGGTGACCAGCAGATAGCCGACGAACAGCACCGGGCCGGCGGCCAGCGCGAGGGCGACGCCGGTGCCGATCCCGGCCCAGGCGCCGGTCGCCCAGGCGCGGCGCAGCCGGATGGCCACCGACCCGGCGCGGGCCGGCTGGGCGGCACTGCGACCCGGCCACCAGGTCGCTCGGCTACGGGCCCAGGCGGCCCGGCGCAGCGCCACCAGATCGGCCACGACCAGGGCGAAGAGCAGAAGGTCGGCGCGGCCGAGGCCGACCGCGGCGCGGACCGGGGTGGCGGCCAGGGCGAGGGCGGCGACGGTGAGGACGACCGTGGAGCGGCGCAGGCCGTAACGGCGGGCGATCGGGCCGGCCAGCACCACCACGGCCAGCAGGAACGCGGCCAGGCCGGCGAGCGCGAGCAGCCAGCCGGCCGCCCGCAGGGGCAGCAGGGTGAGCGGCGCCATCAGGAGCGCCAGAGTCGGGGAGAGTGCGGCGGCGGTCTGGCTGCCGGGCACCCGGTACGCGTACAGACTGTCGCCGTTCAGCCAGCCCCGGATCGCCTCCAGCTCGACGGCGAGGGTGCTCAGGCCGTACCGCTGGAGGTTGAAGTTGATCCAGAAGAGCGTGCCGAGCACGCTCAGCGCAAGCACTGCGGACCGCGTGCGCACAGCGCGACACGCACCCCTGTCGATTTCCGGCATGGCGCGACCCCCGTCTCGTCCCCGGGCGCGGCACGGCCTGTCGCTCGACCCGCCCGGAGCGCACGAGACGCGTCGGGCGGGAGCAGCGGGCAGGTCGTAAGCCGGGCGGAAGCGAGCTTAGAAGGCGCAGACCGACCGCGCGGCCCCTCGTCCGCTTTAACGCAGAGGCCGCTAAGAGGTTGTTACCCGGGCAAAACTGACCGTTTCCGGCCGACGGCATACCGGCCGGGGTGGGTCCTGACTCAACCGGGCAGCTTGCGGCCGGCGGCGGCCGCGAGGGCGGCGATCTTCGCTTCGCGCTTGGCGGTACGCACTGCGCGCCGCGCCGACTGCTGCGACCGATCCACTGCCCGGCTGACCGACCGCTGGCCGCGGTCCACCGCGTGGGTGGTGCGGTAACGCAGGCCGGGGCGCCCCTCGGTGTCGGCGGCGGCCAGCAGCAGGCCGCCGAGCAGGCCGAGGTTCTTCAGGAAGTGGATCTGCTGCGCGGCCTGCTCCTCCTTCGGCACCGACCAGAACGGATGCCCGGCCCACGTGGTCGGGATCAGCCCGGCCGCCAGCACCGCCGCGGCGGGCCGGGTGAAGTGGCCGGTGGCGAGCGCGACGCCGGCCACCACGTCGGCGGCGGCCTTCGCGCGCACCAGAGTCTCCGGGTCGGTGGGCAGGCGGGGATCGGTCTTCTCCAGCAGCGGGCCGACCCGGTCGGTGACCCGGCGGGCGGCTTCGACGCGGCTGTCACCGGGACGCATCAGCACGCGGACTCCGCTGATCACGAAGATCGAGGCGAGCATGGCTCGGGCTGCGGTGCGAACGGGCTTCATGCGTCTCGTTATACCCGCAGTGGCGGTCTCATACCGGCTGCGTTCTGAGGTATCGGCCGAAGTGCGGGACGGTGAAGGCCACCGTGCCGCGTTCCCCGGAGTAAATGAGTCCTTTTTTGATCAGCGCGTCCCGGGCCGGAGACAGGCTGGCCGGCTTGCGGCCGAGCGAGGTGGCGATGTCCGAGGTCGGCACCGCGGCGTCCATGTCGTTGCCGGGATCGCCGGAGAGGGCGGCCATCGCCCGCATGTACTCCCGCTCGGCCGGGGTGGCCCGTTCGAACCGGGAGCCGAAGAAACCGACCGCCAGCTCGCCCTCGGCCTCCGGGGCCGCGACCCGCACGTCGTCCGCGGTGATCGGGGACTGCGGCGCGTGGTCCCAGGTCGCCTTCCCGTACGCCTGGACGAAGTACGGATAGCCGCCGGACTTCTCGTAGAGCAGGTCGAGGGCGTCCATCTCGTAGTCCACGCCCTCGCGCTCGGCCGGCACGCCGAGCGCCAGATCGGCCGCGTCCCGGTCCAGCCGGTCGATCCGCGCGTAACGGAAGAGCCGCTCGGAGTAGGACTTGGCCGCGGACAGCACCGCCGGCAGGTGCGGCAGGCCGGCACCGACCACGATCAGTGGCGCACCGAGCTGGGACAACTCGTGGCAGGCCGCGCAGAGCGCCGACACGTCGGTGACGCTGAGGTCCTGCATCTCGTCGATGAACAGCGCGATCCCGGTGCCCACGTCGGTGGCGAGCGACGCGGCGTCGGTGAAGAGCTCGACCAGGTCGATCTCGATGTCGCCGGAGTCGGCCCGGCCACGGGCGGGCGGGACGTCGATGCCGGGGGTCCAGCGGTCCCGGATCTTGCCGGCCGGGTCGTTGGAGCGCAGCGCGAACGCCTTGAGCACGCCGAGCACCTCGTCCACCCGATCCGGGTCGCGGTGGTGCGGTGCCAACTCGCGGATCGCCATGTGCAGCGCGCCGGAGACCGGGCGGCGCAGCGACTGGTCCGGCCGGGCCTCGATCTTCCCGGTGCCCCAGAGGCGGCCGATCGCCGCCGAGCGCAACGTGTTGAGCAGCACCGTCTTGCCGACACCGCGCAGGCCGGTGAGCACCAGGCTGCGTTCCGGGCGGCCCCGGGCCACCCGTTCCAGGACGATGTCGAACGCGTCCAGCTCACGGCCGCGTCCGGCCAGCTCGGGCGGGCGCTGTCCGGCGCCGGGGGCGTACGGGTTCCGCACCGGATCCATGGCGTAGGAGAGTATCGGGCTGTCTAGCGCGAACGCTAGAGTTCGCTCGATATATCGCTCTAAGGCATTCTAGGAAATGTCTTAGACTGGCCCATACTCCTTGAGGCAGAGCACGAAGTCCACGTCGTCGTACTCGGTGTCGTAGTAGTACCACTTCGTGTAGCCGGTCACCTTGGCGCATTTGCCCATGGCATCCTTCTCGCCGGTGGTCCGCCCGTCGATGCGCTTCAGCACCTCGAACGTGTTCGCCGCGCAGCCCACGATGCGCAGCTTGGGCTCCAGATTGGAGCCCTCGTTGCGCACGCACTGCCCCTTCACCGCGAACCGTGCGTCCTCACTGGCCTGCGGGCGTGGGGCGAGCACCGCGGCGGTGGTCGGTGCGGTCACCGGTGGCGGCTCCTCCTCGCGTCCGAACAGGAACCACGCGGTGGTGGCCAGGCCGCCGCCGATCAGCACGCTGAGCACGGCCACCAGGGCGCCCATCGCGAAGCCCCGCCGGGCCGTCTGCGGTTGGCCCCAGGACTGCGCGGGCGGCGGAGTGTAGGGCTGGCGCGGGATCTGCGCGGGCGGCGGGCTCCAGGACGACTCGTGACCGCCCCACGGGTCGGACGGCTCCGAGTACGGCTCCTCGGGGCTCCCACCCGGCCACTGCTGACCCGAGTGCGGCCCGTTCTGCGACATCGGGGGTCCCTCCAGAAGCGGTCTGCGCTGCCTGCCACGGTAGCGTGCGGCCGGGATCCGGCCGGTGCCGGAATCGCGGGTACAAGCCGGACGGTCGGACACGAACGGTACCGGTGTCGGTAACCCGATCGCCGTACCACCTCCCCGAGGCGTTACGTTCCACGTTCGTGTCGGCACAGTTGGTGATCATGGCGATGACGTTCGGCGGGGCGGCGGCAGCCTTCCTGCCGATGATCGCGGCCCGGTCGGTGGTGCCCGCCGGGACGGGATGCAGGACATGTGGCCGGGCGTTCGCCGACTGGATCCGGGTGGGCGCGGCCTGCCCCTGCGCGGGATGGATCCCGCCGGTGCTCTGCTCCGCCGTGGCGGCCGGGGTGCTGGCAGCCGCGCTCGGTCCGGTGCCGCACCTGCCGGTGCTGCTGGTGGCGGTAGTGCCGGGAGTGCTGCTCGCCATGATCGATCTCCGCTGTCTGCGGCTGCCCGACCCGCTGGTCGGGACGCTGGGGGTGATCGCCGGAGTGCCGTCGGCCCTGCTCCGGCCGGACGCGATCGGAACCGCGGTGGCCGCGGGGACAGCGGTCGGCGCAGGATATCTGCTGATCGCGCTGCTGCCCGGCCGAGGACTCGGACTGGGCGACGTGAAGCTGGGCGCGGTGCTGGCGCTGCTGCTCGGCTTCACCGGGTGGCCGGCCGTCACGGTGGGCTTCGGCGCGGCGCACCTGATCAACGGCGTGGTGGGGGGCTGGCTGCTGCTCAGCGGGCGAGCCGGCCGGGCCTCGGGCGTGCCTTTCGGGCCTGCCCTGCTGACCGGCGCACTGATCGGCCTTACAGCAGTCTGAGCTGGCGATCCTTCGGCCGGGCCGGCGCTGCCTCACCCAGCCGCTCGAACAGCCCCGAGTCGATGACGTCGAGGAACGGGGTCGGCGACTGCTCCCGCTCGCTGCCGTGCCGGGTCCGCTTCGCCGCATGGCTCACGTAGAGGCGGTCCTGCGCCCGGGTCAGCCCCACGAAGAACAACCGCCGTTCCTCGGCGATCTCGTCGTCGGTCGGCGCCGCACCCGGCCAGCGCAGCGGCAGCAAACCGTCCTCGCAGCCGACCAGGAAGACCACCGGAAACTCCAGGCCCTTCGCGGCGTGCAGGGTCAGCAGGTTCACCGCCTCGGCGCGCGGGTCCAGCGCGTCCACCTCGGCGCCGGTCGCCAGCTGCTGCAGGAACAGCGGCAGGTCGTCGCCGGTCCGCCGGGCCAGCGGCATCAGCAGATCAGCCGCCGCCCAGACGTCCTCCGGTGCGACCTGCTCGGCGTCGAGGGTGGGCGCCGCGAACCGCTGGGCCAGCATCTGCGCGGTCAGCTTGACGCGCTCGGCCAGCGATCCGCCCGGCTCGCCGGCGTGCCGCAGCTCGCGGGCGATCACCTGGACCCCGGCGCGGTCACGCAGCCGGTTGTGCGAGCGCTTCTGCACCGGGATTCCGGCGCGGGACAGCGCGTCGACGATCGGGCCGGACTGGGCGTCGGTGCGGTACAGCACCGCGATGTCCGAGAACGACACGTTGCCGGTGACGGTGGCCCGGGAGTCGACACGTCCCGAGTCGAGCGACCGGTGCGACAGGCCGCCGACCAGCTCGTCGATCGTCCGGACCACGAAGTCGGCCTCGTCGGCGACGCTGCGGGCCGGGTAACGCCCCACCAGCGGAGCCTCCGGATCCAGCCGGGCCGGATCCAGCCGGCGCCCGCTGACCAGGGAGGTCGGCGCGATGGCCTGCACCGCCGCGGCCAGGATCGGCGCCGACGACCGGTAGTTGCGGGTCAGCCGGACCAGACGGGCGTCCACGAAGTCGGCGTTGAAGCGGAGGAAATACCGCACGTCGGCGCCGCGGAACGAGTAGATCGCCTGGTCCGGGTCGCCGATCGCGCACAGGTTGCCGTCCGCCGGGCTGAGCAGCCGCAGCAACTCGTACTGCAGCTCGTCGACGTCCTGGTACTCGTCCACGAAGATCCACTGCCAGCGCCTGCGATATTTCTCGACCAGCGCCGGGTTCTCCCGCAACAGGGTCACCGGCACGCTGATCAGGTCGTCGAGGTCCACCAGATCCTGCTGGCGGAGCAGTTTGCGGTACGCCGTGTCGTCGTCACCCGCCTGCTCACGGGCCTGAGCCTGCTCGTGCTCCTCGGCGATCCGCCAGCCCGGGCCGAGCCCGGCCGCCTTGGCGTTCTCCTTCAGCACGGTCAGCCCCAGCGAATGGAAGGTGCCGACCGTGATGTCCTCGGCCACGTCACCGAGCAGCGCCTCGAGACGTTCCTTAAGCTCCGCGGCGGCCCGCCGGGTGAACGTGATCGCCAGGCAGCGCTCCGGGAAGACACCCAGTTCGGCACAGAGATAGGCGATGCGGTGTGTCAGCGTCCGGGTCTTGCCGGTGCCCGGGCCCGCCACGATCAGCAGCGGCCCGCCCGGCGCGGACGCGGCCACCCGCTGCATGGCGTCCAGCCGGTCCAGCAGCCCGGTGCCGACCTCTTCCATCCCGGCCAGCATCGGCTCGAACGGCTCGTGCGGGCTCGGCGGCGGGGCCAGCGGCGGCGGCGCCGGCTTCTCCTTGGCCGGCCTGGCCTTGGGCTTCGGCGGCGCCGGCTCCGTCCTGGTCTTGGGCCGCTCCTCCGCCGGGAAGTCGAACAGCGTCTCCATCTGCGGCGCACTGTTGCGGTTGCGCAGCTCGCCGGGGTCGAAAAGGGTGATCACGCCGTACTCGCCGTCGTAGCCGGGGACCCGGCGGACGTCGCCGCGCCGGAGCCGGGTGATCGCCTCGCGCAGTTCGTCGCCGCCCGCCTTGCCGATCTCCTCGACGGCGACCTTGCGGAGGATGTCCAGCTCCGGGCCGAGCGTGGCGACCAGGTGGTTGAGCTGCGACTCGACGGTCTTCGACTTCGGGCCGACGCCGTGGATCTCACCGAGGATCTCGTGCAGCTGAATCAGGTGCTCGACACGCGTGTCCTTCTGGAACCCGACCGGACGGTCGGCGAGGTCCTCGACCCGGCTGAGCACACCGACGGTCAGTGGCCTGCCGCACTCCGGGCAGCGTCCACCGGCTTCCCTGGTGCGCGACGGCTCCCAGCTCACCCCGCAGGCCCGGTGGCCGTCGGCGTGGTATTTCCCTTCCTCGGGGAAGAACTCGAGGGTGCCGACCAGCCCGATGCCGTCCCGCACCGCGAAGTAATCCGGGGTGCCGGTGAACAGGGTGGCCTCGCGCGCCAGCGCGGCCGGTGAGTGGGCGTCGGAGTTCGACACCAGGCGGTACCGGTCGAGGCTGGAGACCCGCCAGTTCATCTCCGGGTCGGAGGAGAGGCCGGTCTCCACCGCGGTGACGTGATGCGCCAGATCGGCGTAGCAGTCGGCGATGGCGTCGAAGCCGGACTTGGAGCCGAGCGCGGAGAACCACGGGGTCCAGATGTGCGCCGGAATCAGATATCCGCCGGCCTCGAGCGTGATCTCGAGCAGATCGCGGGAGTCCAGGCCGAGGATCGGGCGGCCGTCCGCGGTCAGGTTGCCGATCCGGGACAGCGCGGTGTTGATCCGGCCGGCCGACGCGAAGTCCGGTGCGTACAGCAGGTGGTGCACCTTGCGGGTGCGGTCGTCCCGCTTGTAGATCGTCGAGATCTCGACGCTCAGCATGAACCGGGCCGGCGGGGTGCCGCCCAGCGAACCCGGCAACCGCTGGGTCACCGGCTTCTCGTCGGCCAGCCGGAACAGACCCGGCTCGGCGGGTTCGAGGCTCTCCCGCAGGTGCTCGAACCACGCCGGGTGGGTGAAGTCGCCGGTGCCGAGCAACGCGATGCCCTTGCGCCGCGCCCACCAGGCCAGGTTGGGCAGGGTCAGGTCGCGGCTGCAGGCTCGCGAATAGCGCGAGTGAATGTGAAGGTCCGCGACATATGCATCCGCGGTCACTTTCACGCTCAGCATCCTGTCACGGCCGCTGTCGCCGTCACGAGTCGCCACGCTCAAACACACTTACCGATCTTGATGGGTTACTTCGTGCGCAGTTCGATGACCGTGACCTGCGGCGGCGCACCTACCCGGACCGGCGGGCCCCAGAACCCGGCGCCGTTGGTCACGTACACCGGCACGCCGTCCACCTCGCCGAGGCCGGAGACCACCGGCTGCTGCAGCTTGACCAGGTAGTTGAACGGGACCATCTGGCCGCCGTGGGTGTGCCCGGAGACCTGGAGGTCCACGCCGTAGGGTGCGGCCTCGACGGCGGCGACCGGCTGGTGCGCCATCAGCACGACGGGCCGGTTGCGGTCCCGGTCGCCGAGGGTCCGCGCGAAATCCGGGCCGTCGCCGAACTCCTCGCCGTTGATGTCGTTGACACCGGCCAGGTCCAGGCCGTTGATCTCCAGACGCTCGTTGCGCAGCGGCTTGATGCCGAGTCGCGCCACTTCCTCCACCCATTCCTCGTGGCCGGAGTAGTACTCGTGGTTGCCGGTCACGAAGAAGGCGCCGTTGCGCGCCTCGATTCCGGCCAGCGGCGCCGCGAACCGGCCCAGTTCCGCGACACTGCCGTCGACCAGGTCGCCGACGACGCAGACCAGGTCGGCGTTCACCGAGTTGATCACCTGAACGATGCGCTGGGCATGGTTGACGCCGGTCAGCGGCCCGATGTGGATGTCCGAGACCACCGCCAGACGGGTGCCGTCCATCGCGCGGGGCAGCTTTGCCATCGGGATCTGCACCCGGTCGATCTGCGGTCCGCCGGTGGCGGTCCGAACCCCGTAGCCGGTCACGCCCGCCGCGGTGAGCCCGGCGAAGATCGCCGCGCCGCGCGCCAGCAGCAGCCGCCGGTCGATCCCGTTGCCGTCACTCTCACCGCTGCTTCCGCTTTCATCGCGCGGCGGGGCGGTGTCGCCCGATGCGGGCTTCCCGCCCTCGGGCACCGGGCCGACGGCGGCTGCCGGGACGACCGGCTGCGGCTCGGCCTCGGTCACGCCGGCTGCCGGGGCCGGCCCGGCCGGCTGCAACTCGGCCTGGCCGGGGCCGCTCCCGGTGCTCGCCGGGACGACGACCTTGCCGGTACGCCCTCCGCGTGCCCAGAGCAGCATCGCCGCCAGCCGCGGAAGCTCCAGGGCGACGAGCGTCACCAGCAGGTAGAACATGACCGCGATCCAGAGGTATCCCGGCCAGGCCAGCCACAGGAAGTGACCGGCGCGCACGCCGATCAGGGTCAGCGGCACCAGCACGGCGAACAGCACGATCAGTGCTGTGCCGATCCGGCGCCCCCACCCCGGCCGGGTGGTGTCACGCACCAGCCGCTTCCACAAATAGAAGTGGATGAGGCTGATGACGACCAGGATCACCACGACGAAGCCCAACGAAAACCCTCCCCCGGCGGACCGTTCCCGGCCACGCGTGCAACAGCTTGCCGCATCAAGTGTCCCCGACCGGACGGGTACTCCTGTGCGGTTGCTCTCAGCCCCGTCTCAGCATCGATGTGCAGTCCCTGGCGGGCCGCGGAAAGCTGGCCGGGTGGGACACACATTGAGTCGGACGGCGGCGTCCGAGGCGGTCGGCGGGCACGGGTGGCGGTTCCTGCTGGGGACTCTGCGGACCGCGGTCGCGGTGACTTCGCTCCAGCAGGCGGTGGACGTGGCGGCCCGAGCGGTCGCGGTGTGTGGTGCGGACGCCGACGGGCACCTGCGGGCCGACCTCCGCCCGGACCGGGTGGTGCTGACGGTGCAGACGCCGGCGCTGGCCGCCCTGACCGCCCGGGACGTCGACCTCACGCACCGGATCTCCGCCGCGGTCCGGGACCTCGGTCTGCGCACGGACCCGGATGTCAGGGTGGCGACCCGTTCAGTGCAGGCGCTGGAGATCGCCATCGACGCCCTGGACATCGCGCGGATCCGGCCGTTCTGGCGGGCGGTCCTCGGTTACGCCGACGAGGCCACCGCCACCGGCCGGGAGGACCCCATCGTCGACCCGCTGGGCCAGGGGCCGGCGATCTGGTTCCAGCGGATGGACGAGCCGCGGCCGCAGCGCAACCGGGTGCACCTCGACCTGTGTGTCCCGCACGACGAGGCGGCCGGGCGGATCGCCGCGGCCCTGGCCGCCGGTGGCCGGCTGGTGTCGGAGCGGCGTGCCCCCGCGTTCTGGGTCCTCGCCGACGCCGAGGACAACGAGATCTGCGTGACCACCTGGCAGGGCCGCGACGGCTGACCACCGAGCCGGTCACCCATCGGCGGGCCACTCGTCGGTCAGGAACCGGGCGACCAGCGCGGCGTGGGACAGCGGACTGCGCGTGTCGGCCGGGTCGCCGTTGGTCGTGTAGTCGAGCAGGACCAGGCCACCATCGCCGATGAGATCACGGAGCTGGGCGATCACCTCGGCTGCCCGGTGCTCCAGCACCCACCGGTAGGCCGGGAGGTAGATCCGGCGGCGGGCCTCCTCGTAGCCCAGCAGCTCGGAGCCGTGCAGACCGGCGCGGTGGCCACGCACCGGACCGAACCGCCGGACTGTGCGTTTGAGGCCCGTCATGCCGGTCACCGACAGCTTGGCCGGATCGATGTCGGTGTGCTCGAAGACCTTGAGCGCCTGCCAGACGCCCTCGACCGAGGCGCTGACCACGCCCGGTGTCAGCGGCACCGGGATGCCGCCGTGCGGATAGAACGGGCTGAGCCGGATCCACGGCTCCGGGCCCTGTGACGTGACGTCAACGATCGTCGCGTCGGGGAACTGGGCCCGGACCGAATCCGGCTTGCGCCTCCGGCTGGCGACCTGAACAGACATGGCGCGCATGTTGCCGGAGGGGTACGACAGAATCAGCCGCCGGCGAAGGGCGGCAGGATGTCGACGGTGGCGCCGGCCGGCACCGCTGCCCGCCGGTCGTGGCATGTCAGCCCGTCCACCAGGAAGCTCGCCGCCTTCAGCACCGGGCCGAGCCGCTCCCCGTGCCGGTCGACCAGCAGGCGGGTCAACTCCTCGAGGGAGCCGGCCTCGACCTCCTCGGAGGAGATTCCACCGGCGGCCGCGCGGGCGCCGGCGAAGTACCTGACGGTGAGCACCCCTCAGCCTCCGATCGCGGACATCGGGCGGATGGGCTGCAGGAACGAGGGATCGTCGATGCCGTGCCCGGCGCGCTTGCCCCGCATGGCGACCTGCCACGCCTCGGCGATCCGGGCGTCCGGAGCGCCGTCGCGGAGCAGGCCTCGCAGGTCGCTCTCCTCGGTGGCGAACAGGCAGTTGCGGATCTGCCCGTCGGCGGTCAACCGGGTCCGGTCGCAGTCACCGCAGAAGGGACGGGTCACGCTCGCGATCACCCCGACCCGGGCGGGCTCGCCGGCCGCGTCGAGGTGACCGGGGACGAGCCAGGTCTCGGCCGGCGCTGTTCCACGTGAAACATCGTCGGGTCGAAGATCGAACGGGCTCAGCGCGGCGAGGATCTCCTCCGCGGTGACCATCTCGTGCCGGTCCCACTGGTGCTGGGCGTCCAGTGGCATCTGCTCGATGAAGCGCAGTTGGTAACCGTGATCGAGCGCGAACCGCAGCAGAGCCGCCGCCTCGTCGTCGTTGACCCCGCGCATCAGCACTGTGTTGATCTTCACGGGCGTCAGCCCCGCGTCGGCGGCGGCGCGCAGGCCGGCCAGCACGTCGGCGTGCCGGTCCCGCCGGGTGAGGGTGTGGAACCGTTCCGGGTCGAGGGTGTCCAGCGAGACGTTCACCCGGTCGAGCCCGGCGTCCCGCAGCGGCGCCGCGATCCGGTCCAGGCCGATCCCGTTCGTGGTGACCGACAGCCGGGGACGCGGAGTCAGGCGCGCCGCCTCCGTGACGATGCCGACCAGACCGCGGCGGATCAGCGGCTCGCCACCGGTGAAGCGGACCTCGGTCACGCCGAGCTGCTCGACCGCGATCCGGACCAGCCTGCTCACCTCGGCGTCGGTGAGCTGCTGGGGCTGCGGCATCCAGGCCAGGCCCTCCGCGGGCATGCAGTAGGTGCAGCGCAGATTGCATCGATCGGTCAGCGAGACACGCAGATCGGTGGCGACGCGGCCGAAGCGGTCGGCGAGCACCGTCACTGCCGCCGTCGCGTGAAGTTGCCTGGTCCCTGGGAGAGGCTCACAGATCGAATCTAGCCGTTCATATCCTTCAGTGCTGCTGGGCATATCGCCAGTTGGACGAAAGGCGCAGCAGATCAGCCCCGCAGGGCGGCGTCGGCCGCCGCGCGGACCGCACCGCGATAGCCGATCCCGAAGGCGGCGGTGTGCACCAGCAGCAGATGGAGCTGGTGCAACGGCACCCGCGCCCGCCACCCGTCCGCGAGCGGCCACACCTCCTGGTACGCCCCCAGGATCGTGTCGAAGAACGGCACGCCGCCGAAGAGCGTGAGCGTCGCCAGGTCGGTCTCCCGGTGTCCACCGTGCGCCGCCGGGTCGACGAGCCAGGCCTGCCCGTCGTGGCCCCACAGGAGATTGCCCGGCCACAGGTCACCGTGGATGCGTGCGGGCGGTTCGCTCAGGTCGTACCCCTCAAGGCTCTGCATGACCTGCTCGATCGCCGCGGCGTCCTCCCCGGACAGCGCACCGCGATCAGCCGAGATCTTCAGATAGGGGAGCAGGCGGCGCGCCGCGAACCAGGACCCCCAGCCGCCGGTCCCCGGCGTGTTGTCCAGCGGCAGCGGGCCGATCCACCCCGGCCGGCCGCCCCCGAAGGCGTCCGCGCCGCTGCGATGCAGCCCGGCGAGCCCACGCCCGAAGCGTTCCGCCGCCGCGCGGGTCGGCTCGCCCGGCTCGACCCACTCCATCGCCAGCATCTCGGGCAGCGCGACCAGGACCTCGGGCACCGGGACCGTCCCGGCGTCGCGGAGCCAGACCAGACCGGCCGCCTCGGCGGCGAACATCCCGTCCGGCGCCGGAGGGGACGGCCAGGTCTTGGCGAACAGTGACGAGCCGTCGTCCAGGGTCAGCCGGCTGGCGGTGCACACTCCGCCGCCCACCGGTGTCTCGCGGATCCGCTGGTGGGTCAGAAATGTCGGGAGGTGCTCCGGGTGCGCGCGCAGGTACGCCAGGTCCACTCGGTTATCTTCCGCTTCGGGTGACGGTCGTCCCAAATCGGAGGCAAGATGACGACATGACCCCTGTGGCCGTGCGTTCGTACCGCCCGAGTGACCACTCCGCGGGCAGGCGTCTGTGGGCAGAGCTCACCAGGCAGCACAACGAGATGTACGGCGAGCACAGCGACGACGGCGGGGCCGGTTTCGAGGAATATCTGACCCGCCTGGACCTCTCCGGGCTCTGGGTCGCCGACCATGCCGACGACGGGGTCATCGGCATCGTGGGGCTGATCATCCGGGGCCGGGGCGGCGAGGTGGACCCGGTCGTCGTCACGGTCGGGCACCGGCACAAGGGCATCGGCCGCCGCCTGCTGCAGCACGTCGCGGCCGAGGCGAAGAAGCGGAACATGACCTCGCTGACCATCTCCCCGGAGTCCCGCAACGTCGAGGCGATCCGCAGCCTGCACGCCGCGGGGTACGACGTGGTCTCGTCGATCGAGCTGACCATGGACCTGGAACGGCACTCCGGCCCGTGGCACGAAGAGGGCCTGCAACTCCACGAGCTGCCGTTCCGCAGCTAAGACCTGTGGACGTGCCGGCGTGTCGTCCACAGGATCGGGTCGCGGCACGCGGGTGAGGTCGCCGGGCGGCCACGCTGCCCCGCATGACAGCCGACTGCTCCCTCGTCATCCGCACCCCGTCCGAGCTGATCGCGGCGGTGCCCTACCTGCTCGGCTATCACCCGGCGGACAGCGTCGTGCTGGTCGGGATGGCCGGCCGGGACGTGGAGTTCGGCGCCTGTTACGACCTGCCGCCGCCGGACTGTGCCGAGGACGAGGCACAGGACGACGCGGCCGCCGTCGCCGCAACGGTGGCCCGGCAGGAGTCCGGCTCGGTGATGATCGTCGGGTACGGGCCGGCCGCCCGCGTCACCCCCGCGGTCCTGCGCGTCTCCCAGGCACTGCAGCTGCTCGGCGTCCGGGTGAACGACACGCTCCGGGTCACCGGCGGGCGCTGGTGGTCGTACCTGTGCGACGAGCCCCGCTGCTGCCCGCCGGACGGCACACCGTGCCTGCCGGGGGACAGTGTGATCGCGGCCGAGGCGACCTTCCGTGGCATCGTCGCCCTGCCGAGCCGCAAAGCCCTGGCCGCTCAGGTCGCCCCGGCCGGTGGGCCGGTCCGGGCGGCGATGGCGGCGGCCACCACGCGGGCCCGCAAGAGGTTCGGTGACCTCCTCGACGAGCACGACGGCAAGGAGCGGTACGCCCGGCTGATCCGCCGCGCCGGCCGCACCGCGGTCCGCGACGCCGAGCGACGGCACCGAGCGGGACGGGCCCTGACCGACGACGAGGTGGCCTGGCTCGGCGCGCTGCTGGTCGACCAGGCGGTGCTGGACTACGCGATGGACCGCACCGACCCGGACGAGTGGCGCATCGGGCTGTGGACCGACGTGGTGCGCCGGGTCGAGCCGCCCTACGTGGCGGCGCCGGCGTGCCTGCTCAGCTTCGCCGCCTGGCGTTCCGGGCAGGGACCGCTGGCCCGGGTTGCGGTGGACCGGGCGCTGGCGCAGGAGCCGGCGCACCGAATGGCCGGCCTGCTGCACGAGCTGCTGGGCTTCGGGATCGGCCCGCACATGCTGGCCGGCGGCGGAGGGCGTCGAGGCCTTCGCCGCCGGCCGCGGTGACCATCAGGGCCGGGCAGTCTCCTGCTGCACCGTCTCTGCGCCCATGTCGGTGGCGCCGGAGCGCGCGGACGCCGCCGGAGTCGGGTTGTCCGCGATCTGCTGCAGACCCGGCACCCGGTCCTCGATCACGAACGACGCCCGGGTGTGCGCCGGCGCACCCGGCGTCGTCACGTACGGCAGCACCACGAAGTCCGCGGTGAGCGAGTCGCGGCCGATCCTGGTCCGGACATATCCGCGCTGGTTGTTGTAGAACCGCAGATGCGGGTTCCACGCGGCCCAGGCGTGCTGCCCGTTCGGCACGTCCGCCCCGTTGCCGCCCGAGGTGATCGACGAGCAGACCAGCTCGGTGCCGACGGTCTTCGAGGCCGGATCGTCGTAATCGAGCTTCAGGTCGTCGGCCCAGTGCGCGTGCACGTCGCCGGTGAGCACCACCGGGTTGCGGACGCCCGCGGCCAGCCAGCCCTGGACGATTCGGTCGCGCGATCCTTGGTACCCGTCCCAGGAATCCATGCTCAGCACCTTCTGCGGACCGGAGTTGTTGTCCCGCTGCCCGAAGAAGACCTGCTGCCCGAGGATGTCCCAGCGAGCCGTCGACCGGTGGAAGCCGTCGAGCAGCCAGGCCTCCTGCTCGGCGCCGGTGATGCTGCGCGCCGGGTCGTACGCGGCCGGGCAGTCCTTGTACCCGTCACCGCACCCCTGGTCGTCCCGGAACTGCCGGGTGTCGAGCAGGTGGAACGTGGCCAGCCGGCCCCAGTGCAGCCGCCGGTACAACTGCATGTCGATGCCCCTCGGGATCGAGGTCCGGCGCAGCGGCATGTTCTCGTAGTACGCCTGGAACGCCGCCGCCCGCCGGGCCAGAAAGCCGGGGTCTGCCTGCTCCGGCACCTCGTCGGCCCAGTTGTTCTCGATCTCGTGGTCGTCCCAGACCACCGCCCACGGCGCCACGGCGTGTGCCGCCTGCAGGTCCGGGTCGCTCTTGTACTGGGCGTGCCGCTGCCGGTAGTTCGCCAGCGTCACGGTCTCCGGTCCCTCGTGGTCGCGCGGGTTCCCGCCCGGGATGTTGTAGGTGTCCGGCGCGTACTCGTATTGGTAGTCGCCCAGGTGCAGGATCAGCTCAGGCTCGTCCTCGGCGAGCCGGCGGTACGCGGTGAAGTACCCGTGCTCGTACTGCGAGCACGAGACGAAGGCCATCGCCAGCGTGCCGCCGGCCGCCCACCTCGGCGGCGCGGTGCGGGTCCGGCCCACCGGCGAGGTGTACCGCTCGGCGCGGAACCGATAGAAGAACTCCCGGCCCGCGGAGAGGCCGTTCAGCTCGACGTGCACGCTGTGCCCGCGGTCCGGGCGGGCGGTGACCACACCCCGGCGGATCACTTTGCGGAACCGTTCGTCGGCGGCGAGTTCCCACATCACGGTGACGTTGCGGGCCGGCATGCCACCGAGGCCGTCCTCGGCCAACGGGGTCGGGGCCAGCCGGGTCCAGAGCACGAAGCCGTCCGGGTCCGGATCGCCGGACGCGACCCCCAGGGTGAACGGATCGGAGCGCAGCGGCCCGCGATAGGGGGCGGCAGAGGCGGCGAGCGGCCAGATCGTGGATGCACCGAGAGCCGAGACGGTGGAACTCATCAGCAGGGTGCGACGCGAAATCGGCATGCATCGCAGCCTTGCGGCCATGGATGACGGTAGATGTGAGCCGGGGTGAACCCGACATGGTCAGAGGGTGACGCGCTGCGCCCCGGCATAGACGTTCATCCGCGGGTCGCGCAGGAAACCGACCAGGGTCATCCCGGCCTCCTCCGCCAGCGAGACGGCCAGCGTGCTCGGCGCCGACACCGCCGCCAGCATCGGCAACCCGGCCATCCACGCCTTCTGGGTGAGCTCGAAGCTGGCCCGCCCGGAGACGAGCAGCACGTGCCCGGTGAGCGGCAGCCGTCCCTCCCGCAGCGCCCAGCCGAGCACCTTGTCGACCGCGTTGTGCCGCCCGACGTCCTCGCGCAGCACCAGCAACTCGCCGGCGGCGGTGAAGAGGCCGGCCGCGTGCAGGCCACCGGTCCGCTCGAAGGTCCGCTGAGCGGCGCGCAGCCGGCCCGGCAGCTCGGCCAGCACCCGTGCCGGTATTTCGACCGGGTCGGCGGCGACGTCGAAGAGCGACCGGGTGCGTACCGCGTCGATGCTGGCCTTGCCGCACACGCCGCACGAACTGGTGGTGTAGAAATTTCGGCTCGGGTCGGTGACCGGCGGCGGGACGTGCGGATCCAGCACGACGTCCACCACGTTGTAGGTGTTCGGCGTGTCCGAGCCCGCGCAGAGCTGCGCGGTCACCACGTCGTCCGCCTTGCCGATCACGCCTTCGCTCAGCAGGAAACCCATGGCCAGGTCGATGTCGTGCCCGGGCGTGCGCATGGTCACGGCGAGCGGCTGCCTGCGGATCCGGATCTCCAGCGGCTCCTCGGCGGCGAGTTCGTCGGGCCGGCGGCGGGCGGCCGGCGACGCGCTCAGATCGATGCTGACCACCGTGTGACGCGTCCTGGAACCCATGCCACGGAGCCTACGACCCCAAACCGCGGTCACGCTCGGCACGGGCTCGGGATACGGTACTCACGTGGGGGGATTTGCGGCGGTGGTCCTGGCTGGTGGCGCGGCGCGACGGATGGGTGGTGCGGACAAGCCGACTCTCCCGGTCGGCGGACAGTCCATGCTGACCCGGGTGCTCGCGGCCGTGCATGACGCGGACCCGCGTGTGGTGGTCGGCCGGGTGCCGTCCGACCTGCCCGTTCCCGTCCACGTGACCCGTGAGGACCCACCCGGCGGCGGCCCGGTGGCAGCGGCCGCGGCGGGTCTCGCCCTGGTGCCCGAGACGGTGGCCTACACCGCCCTGCTCGCCGCCGACCTCCCGCTGCTCACCGGCGAGGCGATCGACGTGCTGCGGCTCACCATGGAGTCGGCGCCGATGGAGGGCGCGGTCTACCGGGACGCCGAGGGCCACCTTCAGGTGCTGTGCGGGGTGTGGCGGACGGCCGCCCTGCGCGCGGCGCTGCACCGGCTCGCCGAGGAACGGGGCAGCCTGCACGGCGCGCCGGTCCGCGAGCTGGTGTCGAGTCTGCGGGTCGCCGAGGTCTCCTGGCGCCGGCCCGGCCCGCCGCCGTGGTTCGACTGCGACACCGACGACGATCTGCGCACCGCGGAGGAGTGGGCGAGGTGAGCGAACTCGACGTGTGGCTCGCCGCGGCCGGGCGTGAACTGGGCGTCTCGCCGGCCGAGGTGCCGTCGAAAGAGCTGCTCGACGTGGCCCGGGACGTGGCGCACAACGTCCTGCGGCCCGGGGCGCCGGTCACGTCGTACCTGATGGGTCTCGCGGTCGGCCGGGGCGCCGATCCGGCCGAGACCGCCGCGAAGATCAGCGCCTTGGCGCGAAGCTGGCCGGGGCAGGAGAGCACCGACCGCGCCGCTCGATAGGGTGACGGGAACGGAGGTGCGATCATGACGGCACAAGGCGCCGCTGGCGAGACGTCTGAAGGCGTGTTGCTCGACGAGCCGAACACGGCTGACCTGCGCGACAAGGTGACCCAGGCGTGGCGGGAATTCGGTAACTCCCTGGCCACGCTGCTGCCGTCACTGCCGCCCGGCGCGCATGTCGACCTGACTCTGGACCCGACCGCCTCCGGCACCGGCGCCGCGGTCTACTCGGTGAGCATCCGGGTGCTCCCGGAGGGCGTGGTCGAGGCGCTGGCCGTCGGCAACGCTGGCCTGCCCGCGGAGTACCGGATGAATCGCGCCGCCGTCGCCGACCTGGTCGCGCTCGGCTGGTCGCCGCCGGGGGTGCTGCCCGGCTCGGGTGACTCGTTCGGCCTGCGCTCCTCGCAGGAGAAGGCCACCCAGCTCGCCACCGTGGTCTCCCGCACGCTCCGCGACGTCTACGGCGCGCCGCATCCCGCGTTCCTCGTCTATCTGGTCCACGACGAGGAGGACGAGCCGATCGACGCGGCGCCGCTGGGCACCGCCCGGCACGAGCCGAGCATCGACAGCGACATCGACCTCGACGACCTGGAGAACGACAGCGCTCTCGAGGCCGCCCTGGCCAACGTGACCGACGAGGTGATCCCGCTCGAGGAGCGGGTGCGGACGGTCGTCGCCACCATGTCCAAGACCACCGTCGACCAGCTCCAGGTCGACGCGGACGGGGACATCGGCATCCGGGCCGGCTCCGCGATGGTCTTCGTCCGGGTGCGCGACAACCCGCCGCTGGTCGACGTCTTCTCGCCGATCCTGACCGAGGTCGAGCCGACCGAGCAGCTCTACGTGAAGCTCTCCGAGCTCACCAACCGGATGCCGATCGGCCGGCTGTACTGCGCGCAGGACACCGTCTGGGCCTCCATCCCGGTCTTCGGCCGCAACTTCCAGGCCATCCACCTCATGCTCGCGGTGCAGGTGATGACCGGTCTCGCCGACGAGCTGGACGACCGGCTGCACGGCGAGTTCGGCGGTAAGCGCTTCTTCGTCGAGGGTGACAAGCCGGTTCCGCCGAAGGACGTGAAGGACGACCAGCACCGCCCCGGGATGTATCTCTAGTCGGGTAACGCCGGAACCGCGGTCGGGGTCTCCACCAGCCGCGACAGCACCACCATGCTGCGGGTGGACGTCACGAACGGCTCCGCCCGCAGCTTCTCCAGCGCCTGCTCCAGATGGCCGATGTCGGCCGCCCGCAGGTGCACCAGCGCATCCGCCTGCCCGGAGACGGTGTAGGCGCCGACCACCTCGGGGTGCCGCCGGGTGGCCACGGTGATCTGCGCCGGGGTGGTCCGGCCGGTGCAGAACAGCTCGACGAACGCCTCAGTCGTCCACCCGACCGCGGCCGGTTCGATGACAGTGGTGAATCCCTTGATGACCCCACTGGCGCGCAGCCTGTCCACCCGCCGTTTCACCGCCGGGGCGGACAGGGACACCTTGGCGCCTATCTCGGCATACGAAGCGCGGGCGTCGGCCACGAGCAGCGCAATGATTCGCTGGTCTACGGCGTCCATCTGCAACGATTCGCCTCCGAGGAGCAAGATTTCTAGCTGTTTGCTGCAACGCAGCGTACCTACTCTTGAACCTCATGAACCACACCGAGCGGTTGCCGCGAAACAGGACATACCTCATGTGTCCGCCTCAGCATTTCACGGTCGAGTACGCCATCAACCCCTGGATGGACACCACCGTCTCGGTCGACGCCGCTCTGGCCCTGAAACAGTGGGACGTCCTGCGCGACACGCTCGCCGACCTGGGCCACGTCGTGCACGTGCTCGACCCGCAGCCCGGTCTGCCGGACATGGTCTACTCCGCGAACGGCGCCTTCTCCATCGACGGCGTCGTCTACGGCGCCCGCTTCAGATATCCGCAGCGGGCCGAGGAGGCGACCGCCCACCGGTCGTTCTACGCCACCGGGAACGGGTGGCGGTTCGTCGAGCCCGTACACGTGAACGAGGGTGAGGGCGACTTCGCGTACCTGCCCGCGGCATACGGTGGCATCGTCCTTGCCGGTTACGGTTTCCGCACCGACCCCGCCGCGCACGCCGAGGCGCAGGAGGTGCTGGGCCGGCCGGTCGTCTCGCTCAAACTGGTCGACCCGGCGTTCTACCACCTGGACACCGCGCTGGCCGCCCTCGACGACCGGCACGTCACCTACTACCCGGGTGCCTTCTCGCCCGCCTCGCAGCGGGTGCTCGCCCAGCTCTTCCCGGACGCGGTGCTCGCCGACCGGGCCGACGCCGAGGCGTTCGGCCTCAACCTGGTCAGCGACGGCCGGCACGTGATCCTCAACACCGAGGCGGAGGCGATGGGCCACAAGGTGCGCGAGGCCGGCTATCTGCCCGTTCACGTGGACCTCTCCGAACTCAAGCGCGGCGGCGGCAGCGTCAAATGCGCTGTGGCCGAACTTCGGCCCTGAGCAACCGTGCGCAAAGATGGAACGCATGACCGACGACACCCGCACCACTGAGCACCAGGAAGACGGCTCCGTCATCGTCGTGGGCCCCGACGGCCGCCCGATGGGCACGGTTCAGCAGGACGGCTCGCTCACCCCGGAAGAGCCGGGCAACCTCATCGAGCAGCCGGCGAAGGTCATGCGGATCGGCAGCATGATCAAGCAGCTGCTGGAGGAAGTGCGGGCCGCGCCGCTCGACGAGGCCAGTCGCGGCCGGCTGCGGGAGATCCACCAGCGGTCGATCACCGAGCTGGAGGACGGCCTGGCGCCCGAGCTGCGCGACGAGCTGGAGCGCCTGTCGCTGCCGTTCGAGGGCGAGACCCCGCCGAGCGAGGCCGAGCTGCGCATCGCCCAGGCCCAGCTGGTCGGCTGGCTGGAGGGCCTCTTCCACGGCATCCAGGCCGCGCTGGTGGCCCAGCAGATGGCTGCCCGCCTGCAGCTCGAGCAGATGCGCGGCGGCGTCCCCGGCCGTCCGGCCCTGCCCATGGGCGGCATCATCCCCGGCAAGCCCGGCGGCCCGGACATCCAGGGCAACACCGGCCAGTACCTCTGATCGCGGGCGCCGGCTCCCGGGCCGGCGCCGTCCCACGATCTCCGCGGCCCGCTCATCCCCGGCGCCGTTTCCTGAGACCTCCGCGGCTTGCCGCCGGCTCATCCCCGGCGGCACACCCCTGCTGGGGTACGACCCAGATCCTCCCGCGCACCCCAGGCAGTCCCGCCGCTCCACGCGACCCCCTGCACCCTCCCGGCCGTGCAGCGCCCGCCGGGCGTGACCGGCCCCTCACCCTCAACCCCGGGTGGTGACTCGAGGTCCCGTCCGCACCCGAAGTCCCCATACCCGGCGTGAGCCGACGTTGTGTGGGGAGTTGGGGTTCGACACGCACCCGAAGTCCCCACACAGGGCGGGGTGGGCAGGTCCGCCCGGCGGTCGCCGGACGGCCCGGACGGCGCACCCGGCTCGCGGGGAGCCGGCGCGACAGTCTGCATTCGGCGGGAACTGACTGGCGCGTACCCAAAAAACTAACCGAGATCGAACTCCCGCTCGAGATAGGCGGCCACGCCGTCCTCATCGTTGGTGGCCGTGACCTCGTCGGCGACCTCGACCACCGCCGGGTGCGCATTGCCGACCGCGACACCGCGCCCGGCCCAGGTGAGCAGCGGGATGTCGTTGGGCATGTCGCCGAAGGCGACGACCTGGGAGGCGTCGATGCCGTCGCGCTCGCAGAGCCAGGCCAGCCCGGCGGCCTTGGTGACGCCGGCCGCGGAGATCTCCACCAGCGCCGACGAGGACGAACGGGTCGCCTCGGCCAGACCGCCCAGGGTGCCGCTGACCAGCTCCAGGAACTCGTCGGGGTCGGCGGTCGCGGAGCGGGCCAGCAACTTGACGGCGGGCACCGAGGTGAGCTCCTCGGGGTCGGCGATCACCCGGACCCGGTGGTCGTGTTCCCAGCGGACGGTCCAGGCCGGCTCGTGCACGAAGGCGCGGCCGTCCTCGACCTCGACGGCCAGGGAGACGTCCGGCACCGCGTCGCGCAGGCGCTTGGTCACGTCGACCAGCATGTCGACGGGCAGCGACTGGGCGCGCAGGATCTCGTCGTTGTGCGGGTCGTAGATGACCGCTCCGTTGGCGCAGACCGCCGGCATCGGGGCGGGCAGCTGGTCGTAGAGCTGGTCCAGCCAGCGCAGCGGCCGGCCGGTGACCAGCACCAGCGGGACCGGGAGCCGGCCCAGGACGTCGAGCGTGCGTGCGCTGAGGGTGCGCTCGCTGGTGATCAAGGTGCCGTCGATGTCGCTGGCGACCAGCTTGAAGGGTGGCATCACCTCGACAATAGCCGGTCCAGGAACACGGCCACGCCGTCCTCGTCATTGGTGAGCGTCACCGCATCGGCCACCGCGAGCAGCTCGGGGTGCGCGTTCGCGACGGCCACCCGGCCCCAGCCGGCCCAGGCGAACATCGGCAGGTCGTTGGGCATGTCGCCGAAGACCAGCACGTCGGCGGGGTCGACGCCGACGGTCTCGGCGACCACCGCGAGACCGGTGCCCTTGTCGACGCCGGCCGGGCAGATCTCCAGGTAGTCCAGGCCGGCCTGGGTCACCGTCGCCACGTCCGGCGGCACGACCCGGCGGGCCACCGCGAGCAGGTCGTCGACGCCGAGCTCGAAGGAACGGGCGAACGCCTTGATCACTTCGCCGGTGAGGCATTCGTCGCGGGTCCGGGACTCGACGGTGACCGGGTAACGCCAGGTGGGGTCGTAGTCGCCCCACAGGGGAGAGTCGTCGTGCTCCAGCGCCTCGAACATCACCGAGAGCGGGCCGGCCGCCGACTCCAGCGCGCCGAGCACCTGGCCCAGCACCGGGCCGGGGAGCCGGGACTGCCGCAGGTAACGGGACTCCGCCTGGTCGAGGATCCAGCCGCCCTGGGCCAGCACGAGGTAGTCCGCGACGCGGATGTCGTTGCGGGTCAGCGAGGTGAGGCGGGGCCCGCGCCCGGTGGCGGCCACGATCCGGATGCCGGCGGCGCGCACACGGTCCAGAACCTCGTGGGTGTAACTCGACACGGTGTCATCGCTGCGGACGAGGGTGCCGTCCAGGTCGGTGGCGATGAGTTTGGGGAGCCCAGGCTTGAGCATCTTGACCTCCGTGGGTTGTGCAACCCCCGCGGAGGGCGGAAGGAGAACGTTACACCGGTTCGGCTACCAGCTGCCATGACAATTGGTAGCCGCCCGGTTGCGCGAATCTGACCTTTACTTCACCGGCTCCAGCACGTCCCGGCCGCCGAGGAACGGCTGGAGCGCCTTGGGTACCCGCACCGAGCCGTCCGGCTGCTGGTGGTTCTCCAGGATCGGGATCAGCCACCGGGTGGTGGCCAGGGTGCCGTTCAGCGTCGCGGCGATCTGCGGTTTGCCGTCGGCGTCCCGGTACCGGATGTTGAGCCGGCGAGCCTGGAAGGTCGTGCAGTTCGACGTCGAGGTGACCTCGCGGTACCGCCCCTGCGAGGGCACCCAGGCCTCACAGTCGTACTTGCGGGCCGCGCTCGAGCCGAGGTCGCCCGCCGCCACGTCGATCACCCGGTACGGGATCTCGACCTTGGCGAGCATCTCCTCCTCCATGGCGAGCAGACGCTGGTGCTCGGCCAGAGCGTCCTCCGGCTTGCAGAACGCGAACATCTCCACCTTGTCGAACTGGTGCACCCGCAGGATGCCGCGCACGTCCTTGCCGTGCGAGCCGGCCTCCCGCCGGTAGCAGGTCGACCAGCCGGCGAACCGCTCCGGGCCGTCGCTGAGGTCGATGATCTCGTTCGAGTGGTATGCCGCGAGCGGGACCTCCGACGTGCCGACCAGGTAGAGGTCGTCGGCCTCCAGCCGGTAGATCTCGCTGGCGTGCGCGCCGAGGAAGCCGGTGCCCTCCATCGACTCGGGCCGGACCAGCGTCGGCGTGATCGACGGCGTGAAGCCGTGCTCGACCGCCTGCTGGATGGCCAGCTGCAGCAGGCCCAGCTGCAGCAGCGCGCCGACGCCGGTGAGGAAGTAGAACCGCGAGCCGGACACCTTGGCGCCGCGCTCGGTGTCGATCGCGCGCAGGCCCTCACCCAGCTCCAGGTGGTCCTTCGGCGACTCGATGGCCGGGATGTCGCCGACCGTGCGCAGCACGACGAAGTCGTCCTCGCCGCCGGCCGGTGCGCCCTCCTCGACCACGTTGGGCACCGCGAGGTGCGCGGCCTTCAGAGCCTGATCGGCCTCGGTGGTCGCGGCCTCGGCCGCCTTCACCTCGCCGGCCAGCTCCTTGGTGCGCGCCAGCAGCGCGGCCCGCTCGTCACCCGACGCCTTCGCCACCTGCTTGCCCAGGGACTTCTGCTCGGCCCGGACCGCCTCGAACCGCTGGGTGGCGGCACGGCGCTGCTCGTCGGCACGCAGCAGCGCGTCCACGAGCTCGGTGGACTCGCCGCGCAGCCGCTGGCTGGCACGGACCAGATCAGGATCTTCGCGAAGCAGGCGCAGGTCAATCACGGTTGTCGAGCCTACCGGTGGCCCGGTCCGATCAGCACCCGGATATCCCCCGGTGTCACGATCGGTACGGCTGGTCGCGCCGTCCGTTCTCGTGCGGCTGGTCCCGCTGCTCGGGGAACGAGGTGAACGGGGTGGCCGGGGCGATGGTCAGGTCGAGCGGCGTGTCGAGTTCCGGCTCCTCCTCCTCGCCGGTGCTGCCGCGCACCCATCGCGGGCCGTCCTCCGAGTCGGGCTCCTTGCTGGTCAGCCAGAGCGCGAGCAGGATCGCGCCCACTCCGGCCAGGGCACACCACAGTCCTCGTCCGTACGACACGCTGCCCTGCTGGGACGCCAGCTCCATCATGAAGTAACGCGAGACCAGCCGCGTCTCGCTGCCGAGCAGATGGACGAGCGCGAGCAGCAGCGCGATCAGCAGCCCGCCGGCACCGAACCCGGCGAGACGGGCGTAGCGCCGGCCCGCCGCCGGGCCGAACAGCACCAGTGTCACGGAGATCACCAACAGGAAGAGCCCGCACAGGTACGCCCCACCGACGCCACCGAGATCGAAGAGGTCGGTGGGCAGCAGCCGAACCTCGGCGAGCTCGCTCTCGCCCTCGAAGTTGAACGGCCTGACCTCGGTGACCTGCCACTCGGAGATCAGTGAGGCGAACACCGCGACGCCGCCGAGGCCCGCGGTGAGCACCGGCACACGACGGTCCCCGGCGAGCCCTCGCAGGTATTCCACCCTGGGCCGGCGGCGGGGCTCCGCGGGTTCCGGCCCACCGAACTCGACCACCTCGGATTCCTGTGACATGGGATCCATGATGGCCCCTCGGGTCGTACCTGAACCACCGCCACCGAAATGGGTTAGCGTTCTGGTCATGCCTATTCGTACTGCTTCGGCACGCTGGGAAGGGAACCTCACCGAGGGTTCCGGCACTGTCAAGACCGGTAAGGGCGGCCTTGCCGGCAACTACTCCTTCAAGAGCCGCTTCGAGGAGGGCGAGGGGACCAACCCCGAAGAGCTGATCGCGGCCGCGCACGCGGGCTGCTTCTCGATGGCCTTCTCGAAGGGTCTCGCCGACGCGGGCTTCACGCCCACCTCGGTGGAGACCGTGGCCAAGGTCCGCATGGACAAGGTCGAGGGCGGTTTCGGCGTCACCGGCATCGAGCTGGAGACGGTCGGCGACGTCCCCGGCATCGACGACGCGAAGTTCCAGGAGCTCGCCGAGGGCGCCAAGGAGAACTGCCCCATCTCGCGCCTGCTCAGCCCGGGTGCGCCGATCACCCTCGTCGCCAAGCTCGCCTGATCACGGTGCGCCGGCGTGGCCACGGCCGCGTCGGCGCACGTGTTGCGTCGATGTAACGGGCACAATGGGCCACGTGCCGGTGGACATGAGTCGTGAACGCTTCGAGGAGCTGGTCGGTGAGGCCCTCGACGAGGTGCCCGTCGAGCTGCTCGCCCTGATGAACAACGTGGTCATTCTGGTCGAGGACCGCCCACCGGACGGGACCGACGACCTGCTCGGGCTCTACGAGGGCACGGCTCTCACCGAGCGGGGCTGGGACTACGCGGGCGTGCTGCCCGACCGGATCACCATCTACCGCCTGCCCACCCTGAGGGTCTGCGATACCGAGACCGATGTGGTCGACGAGGTCGCGATCACGGTGGTGCACGAGATCGCCCACCACTTCGGGATCGACGACCACCGCCTGCACGAACTGGGCTGGGGCTAGCGGGGACTGCCTACGCTGGGATCATGCGTAGCGAACTCTTCTCCACCGAGAACCTCGAGAAGGAGTCCGCGCAGCCCGGGCTCCGGCTGCAGAACTCCAAGATGCTGAAGGCCGAGCTCAACGGCGAGTTTCTCGCGCGTACCGGGTCGATGGTGGCCTATCAGGGGAACGTCCGGTTCGAGGCGCTCGGCTCGGGTGGCCTGGGCAAGTTCCTCAAGCAGAAGCTGACCGGCGAGGGCGTGCCGCTGATGCGGGTCCGCGGCAACGGCGACGTCTTCCTCGCCGAGAACGCGGCCGACATCCACCTGATCGACCTGGAGCCGGGCGACGCCCTGTCGATCAACGGCTCGAGCGTGCTCGCCTTCGACAGCACCCTGCAGTACGACATCAAGATGGTCAGCGGCGCCGGGATGCTCTCCAGCCAGGGGCTGTTCAACTGTGTCTTCACCGGGCACGGCCGAATCGCGATCATGACCAAGGGCCAGCCGGTGGTGCTCAACGTCGACGCGCCGACGTACGTCGACCCGCAGGCCGCCGTCGCCTGGTCGGCGAGCCTGCAGACCGGCTATCACAAGGCCGAGCAGTTCGGGCTCGGGACGCTGCTCGGGCGCAGCACCGGCGAGCGGTTCACGATGAGCTTCGCCGGTCAGGGCTTCGTGATCGTCCAGCCCTCGGAGGTGCCGCCGGGCGGTTTCGTCGCCAACGGCAACGGGAGCAGCAGCAAGAGCTCCGGCAGCAGCATCCTGAGCGACATCTTCGACGACTGAGCAGCCGCTCTCAGAGTTCGCCGGCCCGGATCCGGGCCAGCCAGGCCGCCGAGTCGGCGAAGTCGGCGTCGGAGAGCCCGGCCGGGGCCGCCACCGGCGGCTCCGGCTGCAACCGGTGCTTGGGATAGCTGCCCAGGAAGCGCACCTCGGCGCAGATCCGGCGCAGGCCCTGCAGCGCCTCACCGAGGCGGGGCTCGGCCACGTGGCCGGTGCAGTCGAGAAGGAAAACGTACGTGCCGAGCTGCTCGCCGGTCGGCCGGGACTCGATCCGGGACAGGTTGATGCCCCGGACGGCGAGCTCGGTCAGCACCGCGAGCAGCGCACCCACCTGGTCGTGGCGGATCGAGACGGCCAGCGACGTCACGTCGTCGCCGGTCGGCGCGGCCGGCTCGCCGGGGCGGGTCAGCAGCGCGAACCGGGTCACCGCCTCGGCCCGGTCGGCGACCTTCTCGGCCAGCACGGTGAGCCGGTGCTGAGACACCCCGATCGGTGCGCAGAGGGCCGCGTCGTACTCCCCGGCGGCGGCGCTGACCGCGGCCGCGGCATTGGAGAGCACGTCGACCACGACCGCGTCCGGCGCGTTCGCCCGCAGCCAGTGCCGGCACTGGGCCGAGGCCTGCGGGTGCGCCGCGATGGTGCGGATCGCGGCGAGCGACGTGAGCGCCCGCGCAGCCAGCACGAACTCCACCGGCAGCAGCACCTCACGGGTGATCATCAGCGGGCTGCCGGTGATCAACTCGTCCAGCGTGACGGGGACGGCGCCGCCGACCGAGTTCTCCAGCGGGACCAGGGCGGCGTCCGCGTCGCCGGACCGGACCGCCTCGAGGGCCTCGGGAACGCTGCGGGCGGGCGTCCGGACGCCGTGCTCGGCGGCCGGGATGGTGCGCAGGGCGGCCTCGGTGAAGGTGCCCTCGGGGCCGAGGTAGGCGAAGCGCATGGGCGGCGTTCCGGGCATGCCCCGGATTCTATGGCCTCAGAAGCCGCAGGCCAGCACCCGGATCCCGGCCGGCGCCTCGGTCTGCACCCGCTGGTTGCACACGTCGGTGCCGGCCGCGACCAGGGTGAGCTGGGCGCCCTTCCCGGTGGCGGCGACCATCAGCGGCTCCAGCTTGTTCTCCCCGGCGATCCGCACCGTGGTGAACGACCAGATCCCCGAGCAGTACGGCCCGTCGGCGACCCGCAGCGCCCGGTCCGGCACACCCGGATCGTCCTTGACCAGCGTGAGGATCTGCGTACCGGTGGGTTCCCCGGCGCACCGGGCCGCGTGGCTGGGCGTCGGTGTCGGCGATTTGGTGAGCGGCGCCGTCGTGGTCGCCGTCGTGGTGCTCAGCGGCGGCGGGGTGGCGTTTCCCGGCACGGTGTAGGTCGGCGTGGGGTACGCCGGGGCCGGGTAGGTCTGGGTGGGATAGGTGGCCACCGTGGGCATCGCCGGGACGGGCGGCGCCGGCAGGTCGGCCGGCCCGGCCGAGTACGGCGGCTCGCTCTGCGCCGGGAAGGCCGCCGGCGGGGCGTCCGGTGGCGCGCCGCAGGCCGCGGTCAGCAGCAGGGCGCCCACGACCAGGGCGAGGCGTGTGCGGGGGGACACGCGCTCATCGTAGGAGGCGGATCGTCAACTGGCGATACGATGCCCGGCCGCGGTGAGGGTGTTGACCGCCTCGGTCAGTCGCACCGTCGGCACCAGCAGATAATCCGTGTCGTACGTCGAGAACGTGACGATGTTGACCCGGGCCTCGGCGAGCGGGCCGACCAGCGACGCGAGCACCCCGGTCATGGTCAGGTCGAGGTCCTGCACGCGGAAACACCGCCAGGCCGTGTCGACCTCGGCGCCCTCCGGGACCCGCTCGTTCGGGCAGATCACCGACAGCTCGTCGACACCCCAGGTCACCGAGATGACGCTCTTGTCGTCCGGACCTGTGGTGAGAGAAGTGGGCAGGGCAGAGCCGGCCGGGAGCCGGCACACCGCGTATTCACCCGGTAACAGGTCTAGATCGAGCATGAGGGCAGACTACGTTGCGGATCTGTAACGCCCAATGCTCAATCGGTGCGTTGAACACCACATCTGTGAGGGCAAACCGGACTTCAGTGTCGTACCGGGGACAGGAAGGTCAACGATCCGGCCACCCGGTCACCGGAAAGCAGCGGGGTGGACACCGCGTCGAGCGTGAGCGGGGCCTCCCCTGCGCCCGGCAGCACCCGCATCAGGCCACGGGCCAGCCGCTCACTGCTGAGCGCGAGCAACGGGGGAATCTTGTCCGCCTCGGGCTCCGCGAGCCGGCCGGCGCCCGCGGTGAAGTCGATCAGCCGCAGCGCCGAGCTGAGCCGCTGGCCGAGTGCCTCGGCCGGCTTGCCCAGACCCAGGAGCTCGCTGCACGACGGGGAGACGGCGAGAATCGAGCCGCTGCCGTCGATGATCAGACACGGTTCGTCGGCCACGGCCACCGTCGACGACCAGCGCTCGACGCTGGTGACGAACTCGGCCTCGGCCGGTGTCCGAGCCTGGGGGACGAACGCTCCCGAGAGGGAGAGCTCAACATGCGCCACCCGCTCCTCCTCGCATCTTCGCGCCGACCGCCGGCGGCCGCGATCGTTGACGGATCGCGGCGCCGGCTGTCGACGGCGTCAGGAAGGAACGTTACCGGCGGGTCGGCCGCTTGTCAGCGGCCGTCTGTCCGTTGCTGTACCAACGGTAGTCACCGGCCGGCCGATAGGGTGCATTTGCCCAGGTGGCCGGGTGAGCGGCGACAGCGGAGAGTTTGTTCGCCGTGGACGGGGAGATCTTCGCGCCGCCGGCGATGAGGAGCCGGTCGAGTTCCTTGTCGGTGGCCACGAGACAGTCCTTCGGCAGCCCGTGCACGCTGATCACGCCGGAGCCGACGAACGTCAGCACCGCGGTGACCGGCACGTTCAGGCCGACCGCTGCGGAGAGCGCCTTGGCGGCGCGGCGGGCGTCGCGACGCGCCTCGGACACGTACTGCGGGCGCTTTCCGTTGATCTGCACGACGTCACCGGCGATGAGGACGCGGGAGCGGCCGTGGTCGGCCACGGTCACCGCGTAGATCCCACCGGGACCGATCGCGAGGAAGCCTGCGCGTTCATCGGCCGGGTCGGGCTCGTAGTAGGCCTGCGACAGGTCGCTGCGCGGCCAGTCGACGATGTGCCAGTTCGGCCCGAGACGGTCGAGACGGGTGAGTGCTCGGGCACCGGCGGCTTCCAGACGACGGGCGCCGCGTTCGGCACGACGGCGTCGCGCCCACTCGACCGGTGTCAGACGGGGGCCCTCGATGACGGAGGGCGCCGGGTGACTCGGCGTCGGGGTCAGCGCTTTGGAAGGGACGGGCAGAGCGGGGCGGGCGGGGAAGACAGTCACTGCGACCTCCGGCAAAAGGTCAGTCGGGCTCTCTTGTTCCAACTACCGTACGTGCTCGACTCCCTACAGAGTAGAGCGCCGGACTGGAAAGAAAGGGGAATGAGTGCGGATGAATGCCGTATTCACGGACAACACTTCTTTCGGATGGTGCACCTCACACCTGAGCGCCGCGGTCTCGTCGCACCCACACAAGCTATCGCTGTCGCTCGTCCGGTGCATGGTCGTCTCAAGATCTAGTCATTGCGTCACGGCACGATAGCCGTCGGTACGGGCTAACGTCGGCCTGGTGTACGTCGACAGTGAAGTCAGCCACCTCCGTACCGTCCTGCTGCATCGGCCCGGCCCGGAGCTGGCCAGACTGACGCCGCGCAACAACGATTCCCTGCTCTTCGACGCCATCCCCTGGGTCGGCCGGGCCCAGGAGGAGCACGACGCCTTCGCCGAGGCGCTGCGCTCCCGGGGGGTGGAGGTTCTCTACCTCGGTGATCTGCTCACCGAGACACTGGCCGTCCCGGAGGCCCGCACCGAACTCACTGCCGGCGTGCTGGCCGCCCGCCGGCTCGGCGACACCCTGCGCGCCAGCGTCGGCGGTTACCTGGCCGACCAGGACCCGGCCCGGCTCGCCGAGGTGCTGATCGCCGGCCTGGCGCACGAGGAGATCAAGCCCAGCACCGGGGGCCTGGTCTACGAGATGATGAACGATCATGACTTCGTCATCGATCCACTCCCGAACCTGCTGTTCACCAGGGACTCCTCGGTCTGGGTGCGGGACCGGGTGGCGGTGACCAGCCTGGCGATGCGGGCCCGCCGGCGGGAGACCACCATCACCAACGCCATCTACCGTTATCACCCGCGGTTCGCCGGCGTGACCCTCCTCTTCGACCCGTCCCTGGAACACCTCGAGGGCGGCGACGTGCTGGTGCTGGCACCCGAGGTGATCGCCATCGGCGTGGGCGAGCGGACCACGCCGGCCGGCGCCGAACGCCTGGCCCGTCGCGTGATCGAGGCCGGTCTCGCACGGACTGTGCTGGCCGTCCCGATCGCCCAGGAACGCGCCACCATGCACCTGGACACCATCTGCACCATGGTGGACGCCGACGCCGTCGTGATGTACCCCAACATGGCGGACACCCTGCGCGCGTGGACCGTGACCGCCGGCACCGACGGCGGCCTGCACGTGCGGGCGCCGAGGCCGTTCCTCGACGCGGCGGCCGAGGCGATGGGCATCGACCACCTGCGGATCATCGACACCGGCCTGGACCCGGTCACCGCCGAGCGGGAGCAGTGGGACGACGGCAACAACACCCTGGCGATCGCGCCGCGGCTGTGCGTGGCCTACGAGCGGAATGTGGAGACCAACGCCCAACTGGAACGCGCCGGCATCGAGGTGGTCCGGATCGCGGGCTCCGAGCTGGGCAGCGGCCGCGGCGGGCCGCGCTGCATGAGCTGCCCGATCACCCGGGACCCGCTTTAAGACCGAGAAGCCGCGGGAGTACGAGTCATCGCAAGGCTCTCGAGTGTCAGCGCGATCATCTGCCGATCTCGCCCGGCGGCGCGGCCGCCGGGCGGAGATCGGTGGTCACGGTCCGGATACCTCCGTGACGACGAGTTCGGGGACCGGGACCTCGCCCGGGACCAGGTGCGCCCGCTCCGGGAAGTCGAAGACGGCGATCTCCAGCTGCATCGGGTAATCCGGCGCCTGGCCGACCCGCTTCACCACCGAGCCGTCGACCGAGAACTCCAGCGAGCCGGGGCGCCAGTCCACCGCATAGGTGTGGAACTCGGCGACGTCCAGCGGCAGCGCCACCGTGCCCCACTCCTCGGTGACGGCCGGGTCCCGGAACGCGTGCAGGCCCATGCCGACGTCGTGCGGCGCGGTGCCGAAGACCTCCATCACGCAGATCTCCGCGGAGCGCTCCGGGCGGTCCTCGATGCCGGCGAGCCAGAACGCGGCCATCGACCGGGGTGAGAGGCTCGCCCGCATCCGGATGGCGAGCCGGCCGTAGAGCGGGGTGTAACCCCAGAACGCGGGCTGCTCCTCGCGTACGGTCAGGCCGGTCTTGAACGGCTGGCCGCCGACCGTGCTCCCGACCGGGCCGGAGAAGTTCGCCGACTGGATGCCGGAGACCCGCAGCGGCGTCTCGTGGACGCCTTCCGCCCAGAGCGGCTGCTCGACCGGGATGCTGAGCCGCAGCTCGCCGCCGCCCACGGTGTAGGTGGCCCGGGACGCCTCGGACGAGCTCCAGTGCGGCAGATAGCACGGCACCCACACCGAGGGGTCCAGGTCGTCGCCGCTGAACCTCTCGTGGAAGGGGCTCATCGCAAGGTCAGTTGCCGGCCGATCAGGCCCTGCTTGGCGCGGCGCCCGGCGGCGTCGAGCGGCCCGTCCACGGCGAGGGTGTCGGCGTACCGCTTGGCGAAGTCGGCGAGCGGGGCCTCCCAGTCGCCGCCCTCGGGCTCGCCCGGCACGTCCCAGACCGGGACGAGCAGGCCGTGCGCCCGGAACATGCCGGCGAACTTGGTCTGGTCGCCGAGCAGCAGCTCGCCGGCTGCGGAGAGCCGGGCCAGGGCGTCCAGCGCCCGGTCCTCGGGCTCGGCGAGGACCCAGCGCACGTGGCTCTTGTCGGGGGCCACGCGGCACCAGTACGCGGCCCGGGCCGCCGCGAGGCGCACGGTCGGGTAGATCGAGGCGTTGGCGCGCTCCAGGGAGGCCTTGACGTTGGCGTCCTGCATCTGTTCAGGGTCCAGCCAGTACTCGAAGCCCTCGTGCATGGTGACGTCGAGCGGGCCGTCCACGAGGAGGTCCTGCAGGCGGGGGCCCGCACCGGGCAGCGCGGGCACGGAGACCGTCTCGCCGGGGGTCGTGCCCAGCGCGTTCAGGATCGCCACGGCCAGGTCGCGGGAGACGTCACCGGACTGGACGTGCCGCTGCAGGCCGATGAAGACGCGGCCGTCCCGCCGGGTCATCGCGGGCCAGGCCATCGGGAGCACGGTGGAGAGGGTGACCGGGCGGTCCCCGAACTCCTCGACGATCTCCGGCTTCAGGGTCAGCGGCGCGGACGCGGCCGGGACCAGCTCCCGGAGGGCGACCCATTCCGGTTCGTCCGCCAGGCCCTCGAACGGGCGGGCGACGAAGATGTCACGCACCTTGGTCCTGGGCGCGGTTTCGCGGGGCTTGCGACGCTTGCTCACGAGGGACCAGCCTAAGCGGTTGCCTCGCGGAAGCGGTGACGCGGGCCACCCTGTGTCTGCGGGGCGGAGCGCTCAGGCACGCGGCAGACGCACCTCGGCAACCGTGCCGCCGCCGTCGCGCGGGCGCAGCGAGACCCAGCCGTGCTGGCGTTCCACCAGCCGTCGCACCAGGTAGAGGCCGAGACCGGCGCCGGGGTGCGGGTGGCTCTCGGACTCGGCCTGCCAGTACCGCTCGAAGGCGCGCTCGACGTGTTCCGGCGCGATGCCTATCCCCCGATCGGAGACCCGGAACCGCAGGGTGTCGTCGTCGGTGCCGGCGCAGACCTCGACCAGGCTGTCCGGCGGTGAGTACTTCTCCGCGTTGGTGGCGAGCTCGGTGAGGATCGTGGCGATCGAGTCGCGATTGCCGTACGCCTTGGGCAGCCCGGCCGGCAGCTCCCCGAAGTGGATCCGCTCCCGGAGCGCCGCGGGCAGTTCGTCGGCCGCCGCGCGCAGCGCCTCGGCGAGGTCGAACGGGCCGGGCGAGGAGGCGCCGACCGAGCCGTCCTCGCTGGCCGCGGAGAGCAGCCGGTCGACGAGCCGGGCCAGTTCACCGGCCCGGGTGCCGATCACCCGGACCGCCTCCCGGCGTCCCGGTTCGCCCAGGGTGGACCAGTGGTTGGTGAGGGTGTCCGCGTACCCCTTGATCACGGTGACCGGGGTGCGCAGCTCGTGGCTGGTGACCGCCACCCAGAGGTCCCGGTTCTCCTGCCGCCGGGCCTGCTCGGGCGCCGGGTCGCCGTACACCGGCAGGCCGGTGCGCATCCCGTAGACCCGGCCGATCATCCCGGCCAGAAGCTCCAGGGCGGCGTGGTGCTCGGGGCCGGGCGCGCCGGAGTCGGAGCCGAAGTACACGTGCAGCGAGCCGACCACCGTCTCGCCGCTCTCGCACCGGGCGCCGAGCATGTGCCGCAGCTGGCCGCCCTCGATCTGCCGGGCGAACTCGTCGTTCACCGAGTCGAGCGGGACCAGCAGGGTCCGCCGGTTCAGCAGCCGGTCGTCGGGCTGCTCGATCCGCCGGCCGATGGCCGGCTCGCAGACACCGGTGGCCGCGATGATCCGGCCGTGGCCCTCCGTGTACTCCGCGAAGCCGGCGCCGCGCGCCCCGAGCGCGTCACCGGCGAGCCGGACCAGTTGCTGGAGCACGGGCAGGCCGGTCTCCCCGGAGTTGACGCGGTCGAGGACCGCGATCTGGCCCCGGGTGAGGGCCGCGTAGTCGGGACGCTCCGGCATGGTGCGAGTGTGCCTCGCCCGCCACGATTTGGGCAGGGGAACCTGAGCGGATACTGAGGTAGTCGTCTCACTCGTGGCATACGTCACACCCGGTCGAGTTGCTCCAGCACGAAGCGGGGACGGTCGGTGATCACGCCGTCGACGCGGTGTCCCAGCACCAGTTCGAGATCGGCGGCCTCGTTGACGGTCCACACGTACGTCTGGTGGCCGGCCGCGCGGATCGCCGGCAGCAGGCCGGGGCGGGACCGGACCAGATCGATGCCCGGTCCCGCCGTCCGGGCACCGAACGGCAGCCGGCCGCGGCCCACCCCGGGCGGCACGAGTTCCATCAGATAGACGGTGGGCAGGGCGGGCGCCTGCACCCGGATCCGGCGCAGCGCGAGCGCGGCGAAGGACATCACGGTGACCTGGACCGGGTCGTCCGGCTTCGGGTCGGTCAGCCCGTACCGCCGGAGCAGGCGCACGACGCGCCGTTCCACCTCGGCGCCGTAACGGGACGGGTGCTTGGTCTCGATCAGCAGCCGGACGCGCCGGCCGGTGGCGAGGACCGTGTCGAGAAGCCGCTCAAGCGTCAACAACCGTGACAAATCGGGCAGTACCTCGTCGGTCGGGTAGCCCGGGTGCCAGGAGCCGAAGTTCAGCGCGTCCAACTCGGCCAGCGTCTTGCGGCTGACCAGCCCACGGCCGTTGCTGGTGCGGTCCAGCCGCCGGTCGTGCACGCAGACCAGGTGACCGTCACGGGTCAGCCGGACGTCACACTCCAGCCCGTCCGCTCCCTCGTCCAGCGCCCGCAGATAGGCCCCGAGCGTGTGCTCCGGAAGCGCCTCGGCTCCGCCGCGATGGGCGAAGACCAGAGGACGATGATCGGCGTACGACATGGGTCAGATCACGCGGGCCGGCTGCCCGTTCTCGCTCACCACGTCTCTGCCCGCGGCGGCCCAGGACTGCATGCCGCCGTCGAGGTTGCGCACGTTGTCCCAGCCCTGATTCATCAGGTAGGCCACCACCTGGCCGGAGCGCCCGCCGGCGCGGCACACCACGACGACCTCGCCCTCGGTCGGCACCTCGGCCATCCGGGCCGGCACCTCCATCATCGGCAGGTGGTGGGCGCCCGGTGCGTGGCCGGCCTCCCACTCGTCCGGCTCGCGCACGTCGAGCAGGTAGACGTCGGGGTCGACTTGGCCGGGGCTGACGCTGGGCACCTGAGGTCCGAACACGGGGACAAGCCTAGAGGCCCGTTATTTCTCGTTGGCAACGACGCCCGGGTTGTCGAGCACGAACTCGGCGAGCCGGTCCTCCTTGACCGCCCGGAACATCGCCTGGGTGACCTCGTCGATCCGCTCGCGGCCGTTGCCGTTGCCGGCGAACGTCCCGTTGTTGGTTCGCAGCAGCACCATGTCGTTGGCGGCCACGTCCTTGAGCCCCAGCACGAAGTCGGTGATCTCGATCTGCCCGGTGTCCAGCACCAGCGCGTTGCCGGCCGACTTGATCACGCCGCCCGCCTTGAGCGGATTGCTGAGGATGCCGCCCTTGGCCGCCTTCTTCGCCATCGCCTTGATCAGCTGCTGCTGGTGGCGCTGCCGGTCGTAGTCGCCGTTCTTCAAGCCGTACCGCTGGCGGGCGAAGTCGAGGGCCTCCCAGCCCTCCATCGCCCGGCAGCCGACCTTGTGCACCACCGGCTTGGTGGGCCGGCCGGTCTTGCGGGCGTCGGCCAGGAACATCGGCTTGCCGTCGACCAGGACCATGTGTTTCGAGGTGACCTGCTGATCCACGCACATCGAGACGCCACCGAGCTCATCGATGACGTTCTTGAAGCCGCCGAAGTTGATGATCGCGGCGCCGTCGAAGCTGATCCCGGTCAGGTTCTTCAGCGTCTTCGCGAGCAGCTGCGCGCCGCCGCCCCACCCGCCGCCGTTCTGCGCGCCGTGGAAGAAGGCCTCGGTCGCCTTGGACGTGCCGCCGGGGTACTTGCTGGGGGCGAAGGCGGGCACGTCGACCTCGGTGTCCCGGGGCACCGAGATCAAGTAGGCCTGATCGTGACTGGCCGGGATGTGCAGAATGATGATCGAGTCGGCGCGCAGGTCGTCGGCGGCCCAGCGGGCGCGGGCGTCGACACCCATCAGGAGCATGTCGATCGGGCCCTCGATGGTGTCACCGCCACCCTCGGCCGTGCTCTTCTTGGCGTCGCCGGTCAGGTTCTGCACCGCGATGTTCTCGGTGGTCTGGTCGATCAGCACCTTGCCGGCGGCCAGGCCGCTCACGCTCGCCACGAGAAGCACCGCCCCGAACGAAGCGGACAGCTTCGCCCAGAGCGGTGCACGACGCTTCTTGCGGGCCTTCGACGGAGCGGGGCGATCACGGGTCGGCGTGGGCCGATCGGCGGTGACCGTCATGCAGCACTCCAGGGGTGAGGGGCTGCATCACCTTACGGACACTTTCCGGCCAACTGAAGATCTTTTTTGTTTCGGAACGAAGTCACCTCCGGCCGTTCGCCGGATTGCTACTTCTTCGCCGGATTCGCCGCCATCCACTCGTCCAGCTTGTCGGCGGCCATCGCCTCGTAGAGCGTCAGCGCCTTCTCCCGGTCGGAGACCACCACCGACTGCCCCTCGATGGTCTCGCTGCCCTTGTTGGGGCTGGTGAGGAACGTCAGGTTGTCGCCGCGGAGGTTCCGGAACTGGACCACCATGTCCTTGAGCGAGAACTTCTCGTCGACCGTGACCGCGGCGGCGACCGCGTTCAGGAAGTCGTCCAGCTTGCCGGGGTTGGTGAGCGTGCCGCTGCTCGCCGCCTTGTTCATCAGGGCCTTGAGGAACTCCTGCTGGTGCTGCATGCGGGCGAAGTCACCGCGGGCGAACTGCTTGCGCTGACGCACCCAGTCCAGCGCCTGGGCGCCGTTCATGTGCATCATGCCCTTCTTGAACACCCGGTACGGCTTGTGGATCGACGTGATGGTCTGGTCCACCTTCAGGTCCACGCCGCCGAGCGCGTTGGTGACGTCCTTGAAGCCGGCGAAGTCGATCACCATGACGTGATCCAGGTGAACGTCGGTCATGCACTCGACGGTCCGTACCGCCCGAGGCAGGCCACCGAAGGCGAACGCCGCGTTGATCTTGGCTCGGGAACCGGAGCTGCAGGGCGCGTTGTTGCCCTCGGGGATGTTGACCCACAGGTCGCGGGGGATCGACACGATCTGGGCCGAGCTGTGATCGGCCGGAACATGCATGATCATCAGCGAGTCGGCCCGCCACTTGCCGGGCTGGTCGACCTTGGCATCCGGGTCCCGGGAGTCGCTGCCGACCAGCAGGATGTTGAGTGCGCCGTCGACGTTCTTGCCCGGCCGGTCAGTGGTGATCTCGGAGAACGCGTTGGTGCGCTTGATGTCCTTGTCGATGCCGTTCACGTACCCGTACGCCGCGATGCCGGCGACCACCGCGATCACCAGGGCGGCGATGCCCGCGATCAGCGCGATCCGCTTCCAGCGCGGACGCGGGCGGTTGCCCCGGTAGGGCTGCCCGGAACCGCCCGGGCCGCGCGGCGGGCCGTACCCACCGCCGCCACCGCCGCCACGGGGAGCCCGCTCGCGCTCGTCTCCCGGCCCTCCCGGGCGACCCACGGGACGGACCGACGCCCGGCCACCCCCGTACGGCGGGACCGAGGCCCGTCCGGAGGGGTTGCCGCTGGGAGAGGTGGTAGCAGACATGTATCCCAGATTACGGAGTGATTCGCACCGGTCGTGGTCCTCGACATGCATCGGCACGAAGGTAGGAGATTTTCTCGGACATGGAACGCGGGCCGGTGTGGCGACTACACCGGCCCGCTTCCGTGGAGAGGTCAGTGGGCGCCGTGCCCGGTCAGCGACCGGACCTCCAGCTCCGCGTACTTCTCCGGGTCGGTCTCCTTCGAGATGATGGTGCCCAGCCAGCCGAAGAAGAAGCCGAGCGGGATCGAGATGATGCCCGGGTTGGACAGCGGGAACCACTGCCAGTCCTGGTCCGGGAACATGGCGGTCGCCGAGCCGGACACCACCGGCGAGAAGAACACCAGGATCACCGCGGAGCCGAGGCCGCCGTAGATGGACCAGAGCGCCCCGGCCGTGTTGAACCGGCGCCAGAACAGGCTGTAGAGGATCGCCGGCAGGTTCGCCGACGCCGCCACCGCGAACGCGAGCGCCACGAGGAACGCCACGTTCAGGCTCTGCGCGAAGATCGACAGAGCGATCGCGACCGCGCCGATGAGCAGTGCGGAGATCCGGGCGACCCGGACCTCGTCCCGCTCGGAGGCGGTGCCCCGCTTGATCACGTTGGCGTAGAAGTCGTGCGCGAGGCTCGACGACGACGCCAGCGTGAGGCCGGCCACCACGGCCAGGATGGTGGCGAAGGCGACCGCCGCGATGACCGCCAGCATGATCGAGCCACCGGTGGTGCCGCCCAGATAGTCGATGCCGAGCTGCTGGGCGAGCTGTGGCGCGGCGGTGTTGCCCGCCTTGTCCTGCGCGGTGATGCTCTCGCCGCCCACCAGGGCCGCCGCGCCGAAGCCGAGGGCCAGGGTGAACAGGTAGAACGTGCCGATGATGCCGATCGCCCAGAGCACGCTCTTGCGAGCGATGCGGCTGGTCGGGACGGTGTAGAAGCGGGTCAGGATGTGCGGCAGGCCGGCCGTGCCGAGGACCAGCGCGAGGCCCAGCGAGAGCAGGTCCATCTTGCTGTAGAACGTCTTCGCCGCGTCGCCCGCCGTCTCCACGCCGTACCGCAGGCCCGGCTGCAGGAAGGCATCACCCTTGCCGGATCGCGTGGCGGCGTCACCGAGCAGCGCCGACAGGTTGAACTTGTAGTGCGCGAGCACCATGATCACCATGATCAGGGCGCCGCCCATCAGCATGAACGCCTTGACGATCTGGACGTACGTGGTGCCCTTCATGCCGCCCACGGTCACGTAGACGATCATCAGGGCGCCGACCAGGATGATCGTGGCGACCTTGGCGGTGTCCGCGTCCATGCCCAGGAACGTGGTCCCCGGAGCAATGCCCAGCAGCAGCGCCACCAGGGCGCCGGCGCCGACCATCTGCGCGATCAGGTAGAAGATCGAGACGACGATGGTGGAGGCACTGGCCGCGGTGCGCACCGGGCGCTGACGCATCCGGAACGCCAGGACGTCGGCCATCGTGTAACGGCCGGAGTTGCGCAGGAACTCGGCGACGAGCAGGAGCGCCACCAGCCACGCGACCAGGAAGCCGATCGAGTAGAGGAAACCGTCGTAGCCGTACAGGGCGATGAGGCCGGCGATGCCGAGGAAGGACGCCGCCGACATGTAGTCGCCGCCGATCGCCATGCCGTTCTGGAAGCCGGAGAACTGCCGGCCGCCGGCGTAGAAGTCGGTGGCGGTCTTCGTCTGCCGGCTGGCCCACACGGTGATGCCGAGCGTGATGGCGACGAACACCAGGAACAGCGTGATGGTGAGCGTGCGCGAGGTGCTGGTCGAGGCCTCGGCGGCGAGGATCACGGTCGGCATCAGTCCTTGCCCCCGTCGGTGGTGGTGGTCGTGCCCTTCGCGGTCACCTTGTCACCGCTCTCCAACTGGGCGAAGACGCCGTCGGCGAGCGGGTCGACCTTGTTTGCTGCGAACCGCGCGTAGTACCAGGCGATCAGGAACGTGGAGACGAACTGCAGCAAGCCGAAGATCAGCGCGACGTTGATGTTGCCGATCAGCTTGATGGCCATGAAATCCCGCGCGTACGCGGAGAGCAGCACGTAAAGGGAGTACCAGACGATGAACGCGACCGTCGTCGGGAAGATGAAGCTGCGCAGCCTGTGCCGCAGCTGAGCGAACTCCTCGGAGCGTTGTACTTCGAGGTACCTCTCGGGGGAGGCCGGCACCGGATCACCACCTTTATGGGGATGGACTTTCCGGCACCGTACGAAGTAGTGGGCCAGGTCACTGCCCGCTGGTCGTGGTCTGCGCTGAGTGGCGGTCTGAGTGCGCTGAGCGGCAGTCACGCCAGCTCGGCGTACCTCCCCCGGTAATGCACCAGCGGCGCCGCCGAGGAAGAGATCTCGGTGGATTCGATCACGCCCTCGACCAGCAATGCCCAGCCGCACGGGCGGGTGCTGTCGATCCGGCAGCCGGCCCAGGCCGGAGCCTGCGCGGGCACCGGGCCGAACTCCGTCGGGCGCCATTCACCACCGGCGAACAGCCCGCCCGGCGACGGCATCAACCCGGCGAAGCGGTCGGCCAGCTGGCGGTCGGCGGGCGTCAGCGGGACGACCGTGAAGACGCCGGCGGCGAGCGCGGCGTCCCAGAAGTCGCTCTCCTCGTCGATCAGGCCGAGCACGCGGCCCGGATCCCCGTCGGCGATCACTGTGGAGGAGACCGTCAGACCGGCCGGCCCGGGGGTGGTCCAGATCGTCACGGGGGCGGCGAGCCGGCCGCGCAGCCGGCGGATCGGGGACTTCGCCGACTCCGGCACGGCGAACGGGTCGGTGGAGTGGATGCGTCCGCCTGCCTCGTCGGGGTTCACCCGGCCATTCTCGGCGATTACAGACTGTGCACGCCGCTAGGCCAAGTTATTGATCAGAAACTATTTTGTAGGTGAACTTCGCGCTGGGCGGAACGTGGAGGGGGACGGCGATGCCTCGAGGTGTGCCGGTGCCGGGCGACGTCGTCCAGGTGGGCGCGGACGCGAGCGTCCAGTTCTCCGATGAGCGCGGGCTGCTCTTCCGGATCATCCGGGTGGATCCCCGGGTGACCTATGACGGCTGGGTCTGGCTGGACGGTTACGTCATCGGGCCGGCCGGGAACGCGCTGCAGCGCCGCCGCATCTTCGTCCGGCAGGAAGGGCTGCGCACGGTCATGCTCAACCGCGGCCCGGAAGCCCGGACCGGCCGGTCGTGATCAGCGGGCACTGACCGCGGCCAGCAGCTCGGGCATCCGCCGGTCCAGCAGCTTGCCGGCCAGGTGGGCGCCGAGCACGTAAGCGGCAGCACCGTAAGCCAGTCCGACCGGCAGGCCGATCCACAGCCAGACCGGGCCGAGCAGATGGCCGGCGATCACCACGGGCAGGGCGCCGATCAACGCCCCGACCATCGCGGCCAGGCTGGGCAGGGCCTTGCTGAACCCGCCGCCCGAGGAGATCGTGAACGGGGTGGACGGGTCCGGCAGGGCGTACGCGGCGCGCACCGAGACCGGCAGCACCAGCGCCAGGCCGACGCCGTAGACGGCGAGCAGGCCACCGAACACCGACGGGATCGACTCCGGCCGGGCGCCCGCCAGCAGACCCGTCACCACCGCGACGAGCAGCAGCGTCGGCACCGTGAAGACGGCGTGCGCGGCGGCCCGCGAGTGCACCTCGAGTCGCCCCGGAACCCCGGTCGCCAGGTTGGTGGCGTAAGCGCTTCCTTCGTACCCGAACTGATTCGCCAGGCCGAGCGGCGCGATCGCGCCCACCAGCACCGCGAGCCCGCTCCCGCTCGCGCTCCCGGTGCTGAAAGCACTGGACAGCGGCAGGAAGACGCCGGCCACCAAGAGGGTGACCAGCGCTGCCCGCCGCCGGGTCTCCCGCCACCAGTACCGCGTCTCGCGTGCCGTCAGCGCGCCGAACCGGCTTCGCGGCAACCACCGGAACAGCAGTTGAGCCACCGGGCCGCGGCCGTCCGGGGTGTTCGCGGTGGTGCCGCGCGTCCCGGCTGTGGCGGTGCCGGCCATCGCCTGCTCCAGGGTCCGGCGCCACCAGCGAAGCAGAAGGCCGACAGCGGCAAGCACGATCAGGAACTTCAGGGGTACGGCCCACAGCCGGCCGTCCGCGACGTCCAGTCCCATCGTGTACGGCGCGCCGAGCGGGGTCCAGCCGACCGCCTCGGCGATCGTCCCGGCGTTCTCCCAGCCGGCCCGGTCCACGAGACCGAGCAGCAGCAACTGCGCCGGGCCGAGCGAGGCGGCCGTCACCGCGAGCAGGATGGTGGCCAGGTCCCGGGATCGCCGGGACCGCAGCGCGGTGGCGAAGGCGCTGGTCACCGAGCGGCTCACGGCCACACAGAGGAACAGCCCGCAGACGATGCCGAGCAGCTGGACGAACGCCGCCGCGGGACCGCCGAGCCGCGCCGCCGTGTCCACCGTCCCGGCGGTGGCCGCCAGCGTGGCGAGCGCCGGCAGACCGAGCAGGGCAGCGACGGTGAGGCCGGCCAGCAGGGTGCGGCGGGTGAGCGGCAGCAACGCGAACTGCGCCGGGTCGAAGGCGTCGTCCACGCCGAAGAAGAGCAACGGCAGGAAGAGCCACCCGAGGACCAGCATCGCGCCGCCGAACGGGAACAGCAGGGCGGCGCTGCGTGGATGGTCGAGCAGCCCGGGGGTGGCGAACGCCGCGTACCCGAAGACGGCGAAACAGCCGGCCGCGACGGCACCGAGGACGAACATGACGATCCGGGCCGGGCGGCCCCGCAGGCCGTTGCCGGTGATCCGCAGCTTGAGCCGGACGAACGGCAGGACCGAGGTCGGCGCCCGGGGCGGCGCGGGCGGCTGCGCGGTCGCGTTCTCGGTCCCGGCCGGGATCAGAGCCACGCCAGCTCCGACCCGGTGGCCACCCGGCCACCGACGACCTGGACGAAGACGTCCTGCAGGGAGCGGTCGCCGCGGACCTCGGTCAGCGGCCCGTGCACCCGCAGCACGCCGTCCGACATGATCGCGACGTGTGAGCAGAGCCGCTCGACGACCTCCAGCACGTGACTCGAGAACACCACGGTGCCGCCGCCGGCGACGTAGCGCTGCAGGATGTCGCGGATCAGCGCGGCCGACACCGGGTCCACCGCCTCGAACGGCTCGTCCAGCACGAGCAGGCGGGGGGCGTGCAGCAGCGCGCAGGCCAGGCCGATCTTCTTCTTCATGCCGGCCGAGTAGTCGACCACCAGGGTGCGGTTGTCGACGCCCAGCTCCAGCACGTCGAGCAGGTCACGGGTGCGCTGGTCGACGGTGTCGGCGGGCATGCCGCGGAGCAGGCCGTGATAGGCGAGCAGCTCCGGGCCGCTCAGCCGGTCGAACATCCGCACCCCGTCGGGCAGCACGCCGACCAGTGCTTTCGCGTCGGCGGGGGCGTGCCAGACGTCGTACCCCAGCAGGACGGCCTGTCCCGCGTCGGGCCGTAACAGGCCCACCGCCATCGAGAGGGTCGTGGTCTTGCCGGCGCCGTTGGGGCCGAGCAGGCCGTAGAACGAGCCGGCCGGCACCTCCAGGCTGACGTCGCAGACGGCGAGCCGGGCGTCGAAGCGCTTGACCAGCCCGCGCAGTGACATCGCGGCTTTGTCGGGCTCCCGTGGTGCCGGAATGCTCATGAGTGGAACGTATCGGTCGGTGGGGCCATACCGGAACACCCGGACCGGTCGGTGCCGCCGACCGGTCCGGGCGGGTGGATCAGCCCACCCGCTCGATCACAGCCCGCCGGATGAGGAACTTGCCCGGCTCGCGGACCTCCTCGAAGGCGGCGTTGTTCAGCAGGATGCAGCTTCCCGAGGTGCTGCCGACGTTCACCGTGATGCTCTTGTTGTTGTCCAGGTTGGTGACCTTCAGGCGGGTCCCGATCGGGAAGGTGCCGCTGGAGGCGAACGGTGCGCCGGCCTCGCCGGAGAGGGTCACGGTCGAGCCCTTGCAGACGACCTCGCCGGCACCGGCGCCGCCGTTGCCCGCAGGCTCCTCCGCCTCTTCCTGGGCGGGCGGCTGCTCCTGGGCGGGCGGCTGCTCCTGGGCGGGTGGCCGCTCCTGGGCCGGCGGGGCCGCCACGCCGCCCTCGCAGCCGGCCTGCTTCTTCTGCACGTTGATCAGGTCGATCACGGCCTGGCGGTTCCGCAGAACCGCCTCGGTCTGCGCGTTCGGGTTGGCGCGCTGCTCGGCCATGAAGTCGAGGTTGCGCTGGATCGCCTGGTCCATGCCGTCACAGGCGGTCGAGGCGTTGCTGAGCCCGGTGCCCACAGCGATCCCGCCCGCGGTGACGGCGGCAACGACCAGCCCGATGACGATCTTGCGGTTGCCGCCGGTGAGTCCGCTGCCCGGCCGCTTGAAGGATCCTCTGCGTGCTCTCATGCCGGTGATTACGGCCTCGCCGATCATCGCGGATCGCCCCCGAACCTTAAACATCCTTAAAAGCCCCCGTGCGAACTTCGGGCGCGGAGCGATGCCGGTTCAGTGTGTGAAGTTGGGGTGCGGAGCGAACCCGAACTTCACACGCAGGTTCAGGTGCGGAGGGACTCCGGGGCGTGCAGCCGCAGCATCGTCGCACCCACGTCGGCCGGGACCCGCCGGCCACTCAACAGCGATCCGCCGACCATCACCAGGAAGGCCAACGGCACGGTCCACGCCGCCGGCTGCTCGACCAGCTCCGCCATCCCGCCGGACAGCGGTGGGCCGAGCACGGTCACCAGCACCGCCGCCATGGCCGCGCCACCACCGGCGATGATCCCGGCGATCGCGCCGACGTCGGTGAGCCCCCGCCACCAGATGCCCAGCACCAGCAGTGGGCAGAAACTCGACGCCGCCACCGCGAAGGCCAGCCCGACCACCTGCGAGACGTCCATGTCGGACACATAGAGGGCGAGCACCGTCGGCACCAGGGCGGCCAGCACGGTGGCCACCCGGAAGTCACGTACCGAGCCGTTGCGGCCGGACCGCAGCAGATCCGTGAAGATCACCCCGGCAACACTGGTGAGGATCCCGGACGAAGTGGACAGAAATGCCGCCAGTGCGCCCGCGGTGACCAGCGCGCCGAGCAGCCGCCCCAGGTGCCCGCCGCCCAGCGCGGCCTCCGGCAGCAGCAGCACCACCGCATCGGTGCGCCCGGTCATCAGCAGCTGTGGCGTGTAGATCCGGCCGAGCACCCCGTACAGCGTGGGCAGCAGATAGAAGAAGCCGACCATGGCGAGCACCACCAGGGTGGTCCGCCGGGCCGAGGCGCCGTCCGGATTCGTGTAGAACCGGACGAGTACGTGCGGCAGCCCCATGGTGCCCAGGAACGTCGCCAGGATCAGCGAGTACGTCGCGAACAGGCCGAGCTCGCCGCCGGGCAGCAGCCAGTCCGCGCCGAACCGGGCGTCGACCGTGCTCACCGACGGCACCGGATCGCCCTCGGCGAACTGCACAGTCTCGCCGGCCCGCACCGCGCGGCCGCCGTCCAGGATCGCGTCCCGCTCGACCACGACGGTGGTGGCGGCCGGGAAGACCGCGCCGGCCGGCGGGGTGGCTGCCGGTCGCCCGTCCGCCTGCCACTGCAGGATCAGGAAGATCATCGGTACGGCCAGCGCAGTCAACTTCAGCCAGTACTGGAAGGCCTGGACGAAGGTGATGGCCCGCATCCCGCCGAAGGCCACGTTGGCCGTCACCACCACCCCGACCAGCAGGGCACCCCAGACGTACGACCCACCGGTGACCGTGCTGAACGTCAGGCCCGCGCCCTGCAACTGGGGCAGCAGGTAGAGGCATCCGATGAACAGCACGAACGTGGTCGCCAGCCGGCGCAACGGCACCGAGCGCAGGCGCACCTGGCAGAAGTCCGGCAGGGTGAACGCACCGGAGCGGCGCAGCGGGGCGGCGACGAACAGAAGCAGCGCCAGATAGCCGGCGGCGAATCCGACCGGGTACCACAGCATGTCGACGCCGTAGCAGAGGATCAGCCCGGCCACACCGAGGAACGACGCGGCGGACAGGTACTCCCCGCTGATCGCGGCCGCGTTCCAGGCCGGGCTCACCGACCGGGAGGCGACCAGAAAGTCCGAAGTGGTCCGTGCGAAGCGCAGGCCGTACGCGCCGATCGCCACGGTCAGCAGCACGACCACGACGAGCCCGGGGGCGAGGTAGGGGTTCACTGGCCGGGCCGGCGGATCAGGGCGGCGAAGTCCTGCTCGTTGCGTTCGGCCCAGCGCACGTACGCCGCGCCGACGCCGACCAGGAACGGGAACGACAGCAGCCCGAGCAGCAGCCAGGGCAGATGCACGCCGAAGACGGTGAACGAGCCGACCGCCGGCGCCGCCGCGAACAGCAGGGGCAGGGTGCCGAGGCCGGCCGCCACCACCAGCGCCAGCCGCAACGCGAGCGCCAGCTGCGCCCGGACCAGGCCCTTGACCAGCGCCTCACCGACCGGGGTCTGCTCGACGAGGTCGGCGCGGGCCCGGTCGGCGGCGCGGCGGGTCGCGGCCTCGGCGAGCACCACCCGGGTGCGCGGGCTCGGGGTCGGATCGGCGGCCATCCCGGCAGTCTCTCCGCCCGGCGCGGATTGTCAATCCCTGTAGATCTCCGCAGCGCATTTCCGCGTGTCGCCGGGCCGGTGCCGGGCGATCAGGTCGCGGGCCGCCGCGCGGGCGAGGTTCCACTCGCGCCAGCCCTCGTCCGGTGCGGTCGCCTCGCCGATCGCCTGGAGCAGGCACGCGCGTTTCTCGCTGTCGGCCATCTCGGCGAGTGCCGGCACCGCGTCCGGGGAGAGGTTGCCGAGATAGCCGGTGTCGATGCGCTGGGTCCGCTCGTACCGCTGCACGTGGTTCTCGGCGATCAGGGCGTCCGGGTCGGCGGCGGCCAGGCCGAGCAGGGCCAGCACACCGGTGGCCAGCGCCACCCGGGGCAGCCAGGGCGCCCTGATCCGGATGCCGGCGACCAGCACCATCACCAGGATCAGGCCGAACCACACCTCGCAGGCGGCGACCAGCAACCGCAGCCGGGTCAGCCCGTAGATGTCGGTGTAGACGCTCATCCGGTGCAGCGCGGAGGCGACGATGACGAACGTGAGCACGGTGAGGGCGCCCAGCACGTACCGGAGCACCAGGCGGTCGGCCCGGCCGGTCCGGGGTGCCCAGCGGGCGGCGCCGGCCAGCACCGCCAGGGTCAGCGCGGTGACCGCGCAGAGCTGCCAGAAGCCGCTGCGGGCATATTCCGCATAGGTGAGACCGTCGGTCTGCACAACGTGCCGGCTGCCGCCGAAGAGCACGGTGAGCTGGACCGCGACGAACGCGGCGAAGAGCAGCGTGAGCAGGCTGAGCGGCACCGCCCACTCCAGCCGGCCGACCTTGCGGCCCTCGGTGTGGTCCAGGCCGCCGGCCGCCGGTGGCGCCGCGCGCAGGAAGGCGGCCGCGCCGAGCAGCGTGAGCGTGAGACCGCCGACGAACACCCAGCGGATCATCGAGTCGACCCGGAACTCGGGCACCAGTGCCGCGAAGAACCGGGCGAACGCCGCGTCGGCCGAGACGAACAGCGAACCGAAGACGGTGAGCAGCACGATCGAGACCACAGCGGTGCCGGCCACCCGGACCGGGACGCTGGTGGAGCCCCGGCTGCCCAGGCGGGTGAGACCGGCGCGGAGCCAGGCCAGGCCGCGGAGCGCGGCCACCGGGACGATGAGGTACGCGACGACGACCGACCGCAGCGAGCGCCCGGTGCTGATCGCCAGCACCGTGGTGACCGTCGCGGTCACCACGCAGAGGGCGAAGAGCCAGTCCGCGGCCCGGAACGTGCCGACCGCGAGCAGGGCGATCGTGGCGGTCGCCCAGAAGAACCGGTCCCGGGCCAGGCCCGGCACCGGGCGCCGGACCAGGGGCGGTACGGCCGGCGGGTCGGGCACGGCCCGGGCCACCACCAGGGCGGCGGTCCCGGCGATCGCGACGACGAGCCAGCCGACGCCGGCCCGGTCGAGCGGGACGCTGAACGCGCCGATCACCGCGGCCACCAGCAGGGCGGCGAGGGTGGCCGCCGAGGCCGGGCGGCCGGGACCGGGCCAGGTCCGCCCGCCCGTGGTGGGCGGCGGCCAGGGCCCGTGCATCGGGCCGTTCTGTTCTTTTTGTTCCGAAGGAAGGGCTGGCGGTGCCGTGGACATGTCGATCTCGCTTTCTTGTTCGGCCGCGTCAGGCGGCTTGCAGCGGCAGACGTACCTGGATGCGGCAACCGCGTTCATCGTCCGGATCGACCGCCGCGATCGTTCCCCGATGCAGCTGCACCACCCAGCGGGCGATCGCCAGGCCGAGCCCGGTGCCGCCGCCGGTCGCCCGTTCACCCCGGGTGAACCGTTCGAAGACCCGCTCCCGCTCGGCGGCCGGGATGCCGGCGCCCTGATCGGCGACCGAGAGCAGGCAGTGCTCGTCCCGGCGCTCGGCCCGCACCGTGACGATGCCGCCGGGCGGGCTGTGCCGGGCCGCGTTGTCGAGCAGATTGGCGAACACCTGGTGCAGTCGTTCCCGGTCACCGGAGAGCACGATGCCGGGGGCGGACACCTCGAACTTCACCTCGAGCCCGATGCCCTCGGCGTTCACCGCGGCCTCCCGGGCCACTTCGTCGAGGAAGGCGGGCACGTCGATCAGATCCTGGCGCAGCGGCACCACGCCGGCATCCAGCCTGGACAGATCCAGCAGGTCGGTGACCAGTCGACTGAGCCGCTGGGTCTGCGCCAGCGCGGTGCGCATCGTCTCCGGCTCGGCCGCGGCCACCCCGTCGACGATGTTCTCCAGCACGGCCTGCAACGCGGTGATCGGCGTCCGCAGCTCGTGCGAGACGTTCGCGATCAGCTCCCGCCGTTGCCGGTCGGCGGCCGCCAGGTCGGCGGCCATCTGGTTGAACGCGGCGGCCAGCTCGCCGACCTCGTCCTGCGAGCGGGTGTGCACCCGGCGGGTGTAGTCGCCGCGCGCCATGGCCCGGGCGGCGACCGTCATCTGGCGCAGCGGCACGGTCGCGCCGTGCGCCATCACCTGGAGGGTGACCAGGCCCAAGGCGGCGGCGATCGCGACCCAGAGCACCTCGACCCGATAGAAGTCGATGCTCCACAGGAACACCAGCAGGCCGACGCCGCCGGCGAATCCGAGGGCCAGGGAGAGCTTGGCCTTGATCGAGCGGACCGGGTCGAGCGGCCGGGGCAGCCAGCCGAGGAGCCGGGCGGCGAGGTTGTGCAGGAGCAGCATCATCGGTCCACCTCGAGGGCGTACCCGACGCCGTGCACCGTGCGGATCAGGTCCGCGCCCAGCTTGCGCCGCAGGCCTTTGATGTGGCTGTCGACCGTGCGCGTCCCGGAGGCGTCGGCCCAGCCCCACACCTCTGCCAGCAGCCGCTCCCGGGGCAGCACCGTCCGCGGGCGCCGGGCCAGGTGCACGAGCAGGTCGAACTCGGTCGGCGTCAGGTGTGCCTCGACGCCGCCGCGCAGGACCCGGCGCTCCGCCTGGTTGATCTCCAGGTCGCCGAGCTCGATCAGGTCCCGGGCTACCGGCTCGGCCACCGCGACCGCCTTCTCGGCGCGGCGCAGCAGCGCGTGCACCCGGGCCGTCAGCTCCCGCATCGAGAACGGCTTGGCCATGTAGTCGTCGGCGCCGACCGCGAGCCCGACCAGCAGGTCCGTCTCGTCGCCGCGAGCGGTCAGCATGAGCACCGGCACCGGGCGCTCGGCCTGGACCCGGCGGCACACCTCCAGGCCGTCGAAGCCGGGGAGCATCACGTCCAGCACGATCGCGTCCGGCCGGAACGTCCGGGCGGCCTGCACCGCGCTCGGCCCGTCGCCGGCCGTGTGCACCAGGAATCCCTCGGCGCGCAGGCGGGCGGCCACCGCGTCGGCGATGGCCCGCTCGTCCTCGACCACGAGGACCCGTCGCTCGGTCGTCTCCACGGTGCCGCCTCCTGTCCTCCGCCAGGATGCGCCCCGCGTCGCAACCTGCGGCGTGAGCTTATTGACCGGGTGCGCAGAGGCCGGGGTGGAGTTGTGAACGAACTGTGGAGATGATCCTGCAAGTTGCAGGTCCTGTGGATAACTCTGTGGAGAAACCTGTGAACCTGTGGACAAGCGTGTGGATTAACGCGTCCAGTCGTGCTTGGCGGCCCGGATCAGGCGGTCCTTCAGCTCGCGGGTGTGCCGCCGGCTCACCGGCAGCTCGGCGCCGTCGACCGCCACCACATAGCCGGAGCTGGTCAGCCGCAGCTCGGTGACCAGCTTCAACTGCACGAGGTAGGAGCGGTGAATGCGGACGAAGCCGGCATTGGCCCAGCGTTCGGCCAGGGTTGCCAGCGAGACCCGCACCAGGTGGGAGGTCTCCCCGGTGTGCAGCCGGGCGTAATCGCCCTGCGCCTCCACCCACCGCACCGACGACCGGGGCAGCATGCGTGTGGTGCCCGCCAGCTCCACCGGGATCGCCGGCTCGTCGGCCGGCACGGCCGGGGCCGGCGCCGACCGCAGACCCGCCACCCGGCGCAGCGACTCGCCCAGCCGCTCGGCCCGCACCGGCTTGCGCACGTAATCGGTGACCCCCAGATCGAAGGCGTCCACCGCCCCGTCGTCGTACGCGGTCACGAAGACGATCGCCGGCGGCTGCGCGAAACGGCGCAGGATCCGGGCCAGCTCCATGCCGTCCAGCCCGGGCATCCGGATGTCCAGGAAGACCGCGTCCACCTCGGTGTCGCGCAGCACCCGCAGCGCCTCGGTCGCGTCACCGGCCCGGTGCACGTGCGCCACCCTGCCGTCGGCGTCCAGCAGATAGGCCAGCTCGTCCAGGGCCGGCGGCTCGTCGTCGACAGCGAGCACGACGAGGCTGCTCATGCCCGGACCCGGGGATGGAATTTCGGCACCCGCATGCTCACCTTCGTTCCCGCGCCGGGGGCGGTCTCCACCACCAGGCCGTTGTGATCGCCGAAGACCGAGCGCAGACGCTCGTCCACATTCACCAGGCCGACGTGCTGGCCGTCCTCACCGTCGGGACCGTCCTGCCCGAACACCGCCGGATCCATGCCGACCCCGTCGTCCTCCACCGTGATATGGCACTCCGCACCGGCGTCCCGCGCCTCGATGCTCACCATACCGACGCCCGGCTTACGCGACAGGCCGTGCCGCACCGCGTTCTCCACCAGCGGTTGCAGGCACAGGAACGGCAGCCCCACCGGCAGCACCTCGGGCGCGATCTGCAGCCGCACCTGCAGCCGGTCACCGAACCGGGCCCGCTCGATGGTCAGATAGCGGTCGATCGACCGCAGCTCCTCGGCCAGCGTGGTGAACTCACCGTGCGCCCGGAACGAGTACCGGGTGAACTCGGCGAACTCCAGGATCAACTCGCGGGCACGCTCCGGATCGGTGCGGACGAACGAGGCGATCGCGGTCAGCGCGTTGTAGATGAAATGCGGACTGATCTGCGCCCGCAACGCCCGCACCTCGGCCCGGGCCAGCCGCTCACGGGACGAGTCCAGCTCGGCGAGGGCCAGCTGCGACCCGGCCCACCGCGCCGCCTCCAGCGTCGCCTGCACCAGACCCGGCGCCGGCTGGCCGTCCGCCACCGCCACCAGCGCGGCCTCAGCCGCGCCGGCCGGCCCGGACAGCGGTGCCACCACAGCACCGCGAACCACGCAATCCATCCGGTCACAAGGAAGATCAGCCCCATTGAGTACGACCGAACGACCCGTTTTCGTGGCCCGTTGCGCCGCGGCGGTCAGCTGCTCCTCGTGATGGGTGCCGCGCCCGTCGAACGCCAGACAGTCCGCGCCGTCGACGATCGCCAGCCCGGTCGCACCGACCAGCGTGCGCAGATGCTTCACCGCCTTGCCCGCATTGGCCGCGCTCAGCCCGGCCCGCAACGGCTCCGCCGCGAGCGCCGCCGTGTGCAACACGTCGTAGGTCGCCCGCTGCATCGCGGTGGCGATCCCTCGTCGCGCCCGCAGCCGGATGACCGCCACCACCGCCGCGGACAGGGCCGCGAGCACGGCGACCACCGCCAGCACGCTACCCACCTGACCTGCCACGGTGGAGATACTCGCCGCTCCCGCCCCAAAACACCATGCCCACCCCGCCACACCATGTGAGGGTCAGCCCGAGCGTGTGAAGTTGGGGTCCGTTTCGAGCCGGAAGTTCACACGCAAGCGTCCCGCCCGCGGGCCAGCCCGGGTATGTGTGAAGTTCGGGTGCGGATCGAGCCCGAAGTTCACACACGGGGGTTGGGCGGGACCATTCACGCACGTTGCCGGGTGGTGGGGAGTGGTTCGGACGCGTAGCGGCCGGCGAGCCGCCGCACGGCCCTCGGCGGGAGCGACGGTCTGTGCCACCCACCCCGCTACGACATCCTGCTCTTGATCTTTGAGCGGAGCGGGGGTCAGTAGGCGCCCTTGCGCTTGAGGACGACGAAGATGGTGCGCCACAGAATGCTCAGGTCGTAGGTGAGCGACCAGTTGTCGACGTAGTACAGGTCGAGGCGCACCGCCTCGTCCCAGGACAGGTCGGAGCGGCCGGAGACCTGCCACAGGCCGGTGATGCCGGGGCGGACCAGCAGCCGGCGGCGGACGTCGCCGAGGTAGTCGCCGTCGTCGGCGGGCAGCGGGCGGGGGCCGACCAGCGACATCTCGCCCTTGAGGACGTTGATCAGCTGGGGCAGCTCGTCGAGGGAGGTGGCCCGCAGTTTCGCGCCGAAGGAGAAGATGCGGGGGTCGTTCTTCATCTTGAAGAGCATGCCGTCGGACTCGTTGAGCTCTTCGAGGGTCCGTTTGCGCTCTTCGGCGTCCTGGTACATCGTCCGGAACTTCCACACCCGGAACGTGCGTCCCTCGTGGCCGACGCGCGGCTGGCGGAAGAAGACCGGGCCGGGATCGGAGAGCCGGATGCCGATCGCGATGATCAGCAGGATCGGGCTGATCAGGATCAGGCCGAGGCCGGCGGCGATCCGGTCCATCAGGTTCTTGGTGAGCCAGCCGGGGCCGGAGAGCGTGGGCTCCTCGACGTGCAGCAGCGGCAGGCCCTCGATCGGGCGGATGTGGACGCGCGGGCCGGCGATGTCGGTGAGCTGGGGCGCGACGACGAGGTCGATGCCGGTGCCTTCGAGCTGCCAGGCCAGGCGGCGCAGCTCGCCGGGTTCGGCGCTGGCCGAGCCGCAGACCGCGATCGTGTCGGCGCCGACCTCGCGGACCAGCGACAGCACGTCCCGGCCGGCGTAGACGGGCACCGGGGTCTCGATGCCGCGGGCGGCTGCGTAGCCGTCGGTGAGGTGGATCGCGACCGGGATGAGGCCGGCGGCGGGACTGCGGGTGACCGCGGTGTAGACCTCGAGCGCCTCGGGCAGCGTGCCCACCAGGACCATCCGGTGGGCGCCGTGACCGGTGCGGCGGCGGGCGATGTGCAGGACCTGCCGAGCGGTGACACGGCACAGCAGGATCAGCACCAGGGCCGCGATCGACACCGTGGCGACCGTGCCACGGGACAGGTCGGCCTTGGTGGCGAAGGCGAGCAGCGACACTCCGGCCACGACGGTGACCGAGGTGCGCACGACCCGCTTGAACTCCTCGCTGCCCAGGCCGAGGTAACGCCGGTCGTAGGAGCCGTTGGTCCAGAGCAGGATCAGCCAGCCGAGGGGGAGCGCAACGTACGCGAAGAAGGTGAAGAGCTCGGTGCCCTCCAGGAATCCCCAGCTGCGGCCGGTGAAACCGGCCCGCGACTTCTCCAGGAAGCTGGCGATGTAACTCGCGCCGAGCACCGAGAAGAGGTCGAGCACGATCAGGGCCAGGGTGTAAGGCCGGTGCCAGCGGGACACCCGGCGGTGCTGCCGGGTCCACGCCGATCGGGGGACGCCGTTGCTCGGCGGCTGCTCCTGCTGCCACTCGAAGCTGTCGTACCCCACGGGCTTGCTCCGGCTGCTGTCGGTGGTTGGGCGATGCAGGCTAGTCGTCACTTCGCCTACGTCCTCCCGCATCCGGAAAAAGATTACGCACCGCCACGACCTTTGGATCACCGGCAGGTCCGCCGATACCCGTTCGCGTCATAACGGTTGCCAGGGACCGAGCCACTATACCGATGGATTGCCCGGAGTGAAGGCGACGCCGCAAGTCCGATACCAGCGTGTACGTTGCGTGACTGCCCGGTGGCAGCTCACCGGACCAACTTGGACAGGCGCCGGTCCGCCAGCGGCTTGCCCCCGGTCTGGCAGGTGGGGCAGTACTGCAGGCTCTTGTCGGCGAAGGACACCTCGCGCACGGTGTCGCCGCACACCGGGCAGGGCAGGCCGGTGCGCGCGTGCACCCGCATGCCGGCGCGTTTCTCGCCCTTGAGCTCGGCGGCCTTCATCCCGATGGACCGCTGCACCGCGTCGGTCTCGACCTCGCGCATCGCGTTGTAGAGAGCGCTGACCTGCTCGTCCGTCAGTTTGCCGGTCAGTGTGAACGGGGACAGCCGGGCGACGTGCAGGATCTCGTCGGAATAGGCGTTGCCGATCCCGGCGAGCACCTCCTGGTCGGTCAGCACGCCCTTGATCTGTCCATTTCGCCCGCGAATGCGAGAAGTGAACTCGTCCAGGGAAACGGCCAGCGCGTCCGGGCCCAGCCGCGACACGCCGGGGACCTCGGCCGGATCGCGCACCAGGTAGGCGGCGAGAGACTTCTGGGTGCCGGCCTCGGTCAGGTCGAAACCGGACCCGTGGTCCAGGCGGAGCCGGATCGCGATCGGGCCGCTGCCGGGCTTGAGCGGGGCCGGCGACTTGAACGACTCGCGGTAGTGCAGCCAGCCGGCGCGGGCGAGGTGGACGACCAGGTGGATGTCCGGGCCGAGGCCGACGTCGAGGAACTTGCCGTGCCGGCCGGCGCTGGTCAGCTCGAGCCCGGCGAGGGCGGAGGGCGCCGGATCATACGTCTTCAGCGCGCTGAACGAGGACACTTCGAAGCGCTGCACGGTGTGGCCGACCGCGCGCTCACGAAGGAAAGCCGCGAGCGCCTCGACCTCGGGGAGTTCGGGCACTCGTTCACGGTAGCTGTTTGTCGCGAGCGAGGAGAGAGCGCAGCGAGCCCCGCAGTCCGCGGCCATTAGGCTCGGGCCATGAAGGTGGTGGTTGCGCACAACCGGTACCGCGAGGCGATCCCGTCTGGGGAGAACGTCATCGTCGACACCGAGATCGGGCAGTTGCGGGACGCGGGTGTCGAGGTGATCCCGTTCCAGCGCAGTTCGGACTCGATCGGGGAGATGCCGGCCTCGCGCAAAGCGCTGCTGCCGATCTCCCCTCTCTATGGCGTGGACGCCCAGCGGGACCTGTCGAAGCTGCTGACCGCGGAAAAACCTGACGTGCTGCACCTGCACAACCCGTACCCGCTGCTCTCCCCGTGGGTGATCCGGACGGCGCACAAGCACGGCGTCCCGGTGGTTCAGACGGTGCACAACTACCGGCAGGTCTGCTCCTCGGGGCTCTATTTCCGGGACGGGCACAACTGCCGGGACTGCCGCGGCAAGGCGTTCGGCTGGCCGGCCGTCGCGCACAAGTGCTACCGCGGCTCGGCGGCGCAGAGCGCGATCATGGCGACCACGCTGGCCGTGCACCGGGGGACGTGGCGCTCGGTGGACCGCTACATCGCGCTCACCGACAAGATCGCCGCGCACCTGACCGACTACGGGATCCCGGCCGACCGGATCGTGATCAAGCCGAACGGGCTGCCCGACCCCGGTGCGCCCGCGCCGCTGGGTGACGGCTTCCTCTACGGCGCCCGGCTCTCCCCGGAGAAAGGCCTCGGCCTGCTGCTGGACGCCTGGCGCCTGCACCCGGACGGCAGCCTGGGCACGCTGCGGATCGCGGGGGACGGTGAGTTGCGCCCGCTGGCGGAGCAGGCCGCGGCAGAGCGTTCCGACGTCACCTATCTGGGCCCGCTGGACCGGGCCGGGATGGTCGCGGCCCGGCGCGCCTCGGCCGTGGTGATCGCGGTGCCGACTTGGGAGGACGTGCTCCCGACGGTGATCCTGGAGGCGATGTCGTCGGGGCGTGCGGTGCTCGGCACCGCGGTGGGCGGCATCCCCTACATGGTGGGTGCCGGCGCTGAGGCGGCCGGATGGCTCGCACAGCCGGACGCCGCGTCGCTGGCCGCCGCCCTGCCGGCGGCCCGGGCCGGGGCGGCCCCGGCTGCGGCGGCCGCCCGGGAGCGCTACCTGCGGCACTTCCACCCCGACGTGCTGACCAAGCGGCTGATCGAGGTCTACACCGACATGATCTCGGATTCCCAGGGAGTGCTCGCGTAGGTCCACGGCCGGGCACGGTCGGCGGACAACCACCTGGTGTGGTGATCTGGGGCGCGAAGCGCGCCTCAAATCACCACGTGGGGTTGCGGCGGGGGTTCGAAGTTCAGGATTTCAGGGCGGCGCGGCCTGCGAAAGCGATGCTGGCCGCCAGGAAACCACCGTTGATCAGGGTGAACAGCGCCACGAACCAGACCGTCCACTGCGGCGCCACGGTCAGCACCACACCAGCAAGCGCGATCACCGCACCGTAGTCACGGATCAGCTTGATCGCGCGTACCGGCAGGGACTGGCTGGTGACCATGCTGGCCGCCTGGTCACCCTGCTGCATCACCGAGGTGACCAGGTTGACCATCCAGGTGGCGGCGAACGCCGCCAGCAACCAGGCCGGGGTGTCCGGCTCCTGCGCCTTGGCGGTCGCGGCCAACGCGGCGACCAGCGAGGACTGCACCGCGACATCGCACAGCACGTCGAGGCGGGCGCCGGCCGCGCTGCTCTGGCCGGTGACCCGGGCCAGCTGGCCGTCGGAGCAGTCGAACGCGTACGCCAGCTGCCACCCGGCCAGCGCGATCAGGCCGACCAGCGGCGCCCACCCGCTGCCGTCCGCCACCGGGCCGGCCGCCGCGATCACCACGAACGAGACGAGGACGCCGAGGCCGAGGTTGAAGATCGTGAGCACGGTCGGGGTCAGGTGGTGCTTGTGCGCCTGCACCGCGATCCGCGCGCCCAGACGCTGGCTGACGGCCTCGCTGAACAGGCCGCCGCCCCGGTTGACCTGGTAGTAGTCGTGCGCGGTGGGCGTACCCGGCGTGGGGGTGTCCTTCGCGGTGGGATGCGGGTCAGTGGGCGGTGACGGCATCGGTGTACTCGGCTGTCTTCTGCCGGATCTCGTCCGGCGTCATGGCGAGGTGTTCGAGGATGGTGTAGCGGTCCGGCCGGGTCCGCGGCGCGAACTCGATGACCCGCACGAACTGCTCGACGTCCAGTCCGACGTCGGCCGGCGTGCGCGGCAGCTGGTGCCGGGACAGGCAGGCGGCCATCTGCGCGAAGCGGCGTTCGTCGCCGCGCAGGAACGTGCAGAACAGCGCGCCCAGGCCGGCCAGCTCGCCGTGCGAGGCGGTGTCCGGGAAGAGCGAGTCGGTGGCGTGGATGATCTCGTGGCAGCCACCGCTGCACGGCCGGCTGCTGCCGCTGACGGCCATCGCGAGGCCGCTGGAGATCAGCGCTTCGGCCAGGACCGTGACGAACGCGTCGTCGGACATGTCGCCGGGCATGGACAGGATCGCCTCGGCGCCCATCCGGGACAGCGAGGCGGCGATGCCGTCGACCGGCTCGCCGCGGACCTCGCGGCCCAGCTCCCAGTCGGCCAGCGCGCTGATGTTGCTGATCACGTCGCCGATGCCGGCCCGGTTGACCCGGTCCGGCCCGTTCTCCACGAAGTCCAGGTCGACGATCACGCCGAACGGGATGTGCACCCCGTAGGAGCCCTTGATCCCGTCGTTGACCAGGCTGGCCACCGGCGAGGCGATGCCGTCGTTGGCCAGGCTGGTCGCGACCGAAACCATCGGCAGGCCCCAGCGGCTGGCCGCGTACTTCGCGGTGTCCACCGTCTTGCCGCCGCCGATGCCGACCACCGCGTCGTAGTTGCCGGAGCGCAGCTTGTCGCCGAGTTCCAGCGCGGCGTCCAGGGTGCCGCCGGTGGTGGTGTAGATGCTGGCCGACTTCAACGAGGGCCGGAGCAGGTCGACGATGCTCTCGCCCAGGCCCGGCCCGACCACCACGGCCACGTCGCCGCCGGCCGAGATGCGGCCGTCGGCGAGGATCTTGCCGAGGTTGGCGACCGCGCCCCGCCGCACGTCGATGTGCAGCGGGGTCTGAACGCTACGGGCTAGTAACGGCATGCGATGTCCCGGGCCTTGGTCAGGTCGTCGTGGTTGTCGACCTCGACCCAGGGCAGGTCGCCGATCTCGGCGGCCCGGACCTCGCCACCACGGTTCGCGTACTCCTGGAAGCCGTCTTCGTAGTAGAGGTCGGGGTTGCGCTCGAAGGTCGTCTTCAGCGCGTCGGCCAGCCCGGCCGCGGCGGACGCCTCGATGATGTTGGCGCCGATGTACTCGCCGTAGGCCTCGGCCGGGTCCATCAGCTTCGTGATTTTGGTGAGCTGGCCATCTGCATTGAAGACGGTCTTCATCTCCTCGTCAGCCAGCTTCTTCACCGTGTCAACAGCCAGCAGGATGCTCGGGCCGCGGTGGGCCAGCAGTGTCTGCTCCACGCTGACCGGGTGGACGGTGTCGCCGTTGACCATGAGCGCACCCTGCGCGAAGTGGTCCCGGGCCAGCCAGAGGGAGTAGGCGTTGTTCCACTCCTCGGCCTTGTCGTTGTGGACCAGGGAGATCTTCACGCCGTACTTGTTCTGGAAGGCCTCGACACGCTCCTCGACGGCGCCGGCGCAGTAGCCGACCACGATCGTCACGTCGGTCAACCCCGCGGCGGCGAGGTTGCGCAGCGAGATGTCCATGATCGTGGTCTCCCCGTCCACGGGGACGAGCGCCTTCGGCAGCGTGTCCGTGTACGGGCGCAGCCTGCGCCCGGCGCCGGCGGCGAGTACCAGTCCGATCATGGGGTGGTTCCTTCCAGAACGAGGGTGTGAAGGTGCCCAGCGAGGATAGCGGCACTCGCAAGGACCGCTATGAAAATGGTATAGACCCGGCTTCTAAGCTGATGGGCATGACCGCTGAGCAGCTGATCTCCTTCGCCCGTGGCGCACCGTCGCTGGACATCGTCGACGTGGAGGGCCTGAAGGCCGCCGCCACCCGCGCTTTCGAGGCCGATCCCGCAGGTGTGACGGCCTACGGCACCTCCGTCGGTTACCTGCCGCTGCGCAAGTGGATCGCCGACAAGCACGGCGTCTCGCCCGACCAGGTCATTGTGACCAACGGCTCACTGCAGGCCGACGCTTTCCTCTTCGGCCACCTCGTGCAGCCCGGCGATGACGTGGTCGTGGAGAAGCCGACGTACGACCGGACGCTGCTCAACCTGCAGAACCTGGGCGCCAAGGTGCACCAGGTGACGCTCCAGCCGGACGGCATCGACGTCGAGGAGCTGCGCGGCCTGCTGGAGTCCGGGGTGCGGCCGAAGCTGGCGCACATCATCCCGAACTACCAGAACCCGGCCGGCCTCACGCTCTCGCTGGAGAAGCGGCAGGCGCTGCTCGCGCTGGCCGCCGAGTTCGGCTTCATCATCTTCGAGGACGACCCGTACGTCGACATCCGCTTCCGTGGCGAGCCGCTGCCCTCGATGCTCTCGATGGACACCGAGAACACCGTGGTGCACGCCTCCAGCTTCACCAAGACCGTCTGCCCGGGTGTCCGGGTCGGTTACCTGGTCGGCCCGGCCGCGCTGATCGACGCGATCGCGAAGAAGGCCACCAACCTCTACATCTCGCCGGGCATGGTCTCCGAGGCGATCGTGCACCAGTTCTGCGTCTCCGGTGACATCGAGAAGTCGGTGCGGACGGTCAGCGCCGCGCTGGGCGAGCGGGCCCGGGTGCTGGCCGAGTCGATCCGCAGGCACATCCCCGGCGCGACCTTCACCGAGCCGGACGGCGGTTACTTCCTCTGGGTGGACCTGCCGTCCGACGTCGACGTGGACAAGCTGTTCCCGGCGGCCATGAAGAAGGGCGTCGCGATCGTCAAGGGCAGCGACTTCCTGCTCGACGGCGGCCGGAACTCGCTGCGCCTGGCGTTCTCGGCGGTCACCGTCGACCAGATCGACGAGGGCGTGCGGCGCATCGCCGAGGCGATCGAGGAAGTACGCGGCTGACGGTCTTTCCCGTGCCGGCGCCGAGCCGGCACGGGAACCTCCGGGTAGCCTCGATTGGTTTGTCGTCCCCGGGGGAGGTTGACCATGACCGAGCGCGAGACGAGTGCGTGGACGCGGCGGCTGGCTGCCCGGGCCATGCACCGGTTTTTGGCGAACGGTGAGCACGCCGAAACCGGCGGCACCGTCCGGCGGGACTCGACCGCTGTGGTGGACTGCGGCGTCTACCTCGACGGCAAGCGCATGCCGGGTGACTATTCCCCGGACCAGGCCCTCGCCGAGGCGTACGCCCTGGACGGCGCCTTCGTGTGGCTCGGCCTGCACGCCCCGTCCCAGGAGGAGATGGCGGCGATCGCGCACACCTACGGGCTGCACGAGCTGGCCGTGGAGGACGCGGTCAAGGCCGAGCAGCGACCCAAGCTGGAGCAGTTCGGCGACGTGCACTTCCTGGTGCTGCGGACCGCGCGCTATGTGCCGCATCAGGAGCTGACCGAGAGCTCGCAGGTGGTGGAGACCGGCCAGATGATGATTTTCATCGGGGAGCGGTTCGTCATCACGGTGCGGCACGGTGACGCCTCCGAGATGGCGCCGGTGCGGGCCGACCTGGAATCGGAGCGGGCGATCCTGCTGCAGCAGGGGCCGTGGGCGGTGGCGTACGCGGTGACCGACCGGGTGGTGGACCACTATCTGGAGGTCGCCGACCAGGTGGAGGCCGACCTGGACATCATCGAGGAGGGTGTCTTCTCACGGGACCGCACCGCCCCGATCCAGCAGGTGTACCAGCTGAAGCGGGAGCTGGTGGAGTTCCGCCGGGCGGTGGTGCCGCTGCAGCGGCCGATCGGGTCGATCACGTCGAGCCACGGCGTGGTGCCGAAGGAGATCCGGCGGTACTTCCGGGACGTGCAGGACCACCTGACCCGTACGGTCGAGCAGGTCTCCTCCTACGACGACCTGCTCAACTCGATCCTGCAGGCGCGCCTCGCCCAGGTGACGGTCGACCAGAACAACGACATGCGCAAGATCGCTTCATGGGCGGCCATCGCCACGGTGTGGACGGCATTCGCCGGCGTCTACGGCATGAACTTCGACTACATGCCCGAGACCCAGTGGAAGTACGGCTATCCGGCCCTGATCGCGGTGCTCTCGGCGATCACGGTGCTGCTCTACCGGGCGTTGCGCCGTAACGGCTGGTTGTGACGTGGACGAGCTGCACTCGTACCGGTTCGGGGTGCAGCGTGTCGTCGCCGCCCTGGTCACCCACGATGCGGACCCCCAGCGCTCGCCGATGCGCCGGGCCGGGGCGACCGCGTTGATCGGTGCGCTGGTCGGGGCGCTCGCCCTCGGTGGCGCCGCGGCATACGGGATGTTCACCGGCCACACCCTGACCGAGGCCACCGACCCGAACGCGGTGCTGCTGGAGAAGCGCACCGGCGCGCGGTACGTCTATCGCGACGGCCGGCTGCACCCGGTGCTCAACTACACCTCGGGGCTGCTGCTGGCCGGCGGCGATCGTCCTGAGCTGAAGACGGTGTCAGCCGGCAAGCTCGCCAAGGTGCCGCTGGGCGTGCCGCTCGGCATCCCGGGCGCGCCCGACTCGCTGCCCGCCGCCGGTGAGCTGCTCAAGGGCCCGTGGTCGGTGTGCACGTCGCCGGTGGGCAGCACGCTGCTGGTCGGTGTCGAGCCGTCCGGCGGGACGTCCCTGGCAGACCGTGGGCTGCTGGTCCGGGACGAGACCGGGCGCACCCATCTGGTGCACGCGAATCGGCGCTTCCTGCTGCCCGCCGAGCGGGTGGACGGGATCCAGCGCGCGCTCGGCTGGTTCGGTCGTACCCCGTGGCCGGTCGCGGCGGCCTGGGTGGACGCCATCGGGTTCGGCCCCGATCTGGCCGCGCCGCGGATCCCGGACGCTGGTGTGCCCTCGGTGATCGCCGGGCGGCGGGCCGGGGAGGTGGTCACCGACGGCACCCAGTTCGCGGTGGTGCTCGCCGACGGGATCGCGCCGGTCACCGAGACGCAGGCACGACTGCTGGCCACGCCGGTGGCGATCGGCGCGGCCTTCCGGGAGCTGCCGGCCTCGGCGACGCGGCTCGACGCCGGAGCGGGCCTTCCGGCCCGGGTGCCCCAGCTCGCGGACTCGCCGGCGGCTGCGTGCGTGACGGCCCCGGCGGAGGCGAAGACCGAGGCGGAGGTACGGGTGAACGCGTCATTCCCGGAGGGCGAGGTGCCCACCGGGGCGGCCCGCGTCGACCGGGTGCACGTGCCCCGGGGCCGTGGCGCCCTCGTCGAGGCCGCGGCGTCACCCGGCGCGCCGGCCGGGATCGGCACGGTTCACCTGGTGACCGACCACGGCCGCCGTCACCCGCTGACGGACCGTGGTCTGGCCGGCCGGCTCGGGTACGCCGACGTGCCGATCCGGCGGACGCCGGCGCAGCTCGTCGGGTACCTGCCGGCCGGCCCGGCCCTGGATCCGATCCGGGCCGGGCAGCCGTAACCGTTACGCCTTACCGGGGGTTCTGCTGCGTCGGGTCGGCGACGGTGCCGTTCGACGTGGTGTAGACGGTCGGCTCCATCGGCTCGAAAGCCGAGTCCTCCGCACCGGTCAGCGTGGCGGCGGGAGCCGGGTCGTACTCCTCCCACTGCGCGTCCTGACGACGGCGGGCGAAGTACGCCGCGCCGATGCCGACAGCGGTGCCGAGCAGCGCGTAACCGGCGAGCTTGCCGGTCCGGCCCTTCTTGCGGCCGGTCGCCTTCTCCGCCTTGCGCTCCAGCTTCTTGGCGACCTTGGCCTGCTGCTTGGTCTGCTTCTTGGTCAGCTTGCGGGTTTCCTTGCCGGTCTGCCGCACGTTGTCGGTCGCCGCTGCCACCAGCGGAGTCAGGGCGGCCAGCGCGCTGTCCCAGCTGCCCGAGGCCGCGTCCTTTGCCTTCGTGGCGGCCGGCTGGACGCGGTCCTTCGCGGCGTTGAACTTGGGTGCGACGGTCGCGCTGGTCTCCTGCGCGGCCAGCGAAGCCGCACGCTTGAAGTGATCCATGCTCTGGTTGAGCTCATTGCGCATGCGCGCGCCGCGGCTCTTACGACGGATCGTTGCGAACACCAGTGCCCACCTCCTGTGGTCTTCTCCCAGGCCATGTTGCCTTCTCGGGTACCCCCGCGCGGCCGGATCCATGACATGGGGGAGGATCCGAATTGCACGAGAACAGTCCCATCACCGCAGACGGGAGTACCCGTGGCAGAGAACATCTACGCCACCCTTCACACCAATCACGGCGTGATTCGACTTCAGCTCTTCCCGGATCACGCTCCAGCGACCGTCCGCAACTTCGTGGAACTGGCCGAGGGAACGAAGGAGTACAAGGACCCGCGCACTGGTCAGCCGGGTAGCGGGCCCTACTACGACGGCACCATCTCGCACCGGGTCATCGCCGGTTTCATGATCCAGCTCGGTGACCCGACCGGCACCGGTCGCGGCGGCCCGGGCTACCAGTTCGGCGACGAGTTCCACCCGGAACTCAGCTTCGACCGCCCGTACCTGCTCGCGATGGCGAACGCCGGCCCGGGCACCAACGGCTCGCAGTTCTTCATCACGGTCGCGCCCACCCCGCACCTGAACCGGCGGCACACGATCTTCGGCCAGGTCGCCGACGAGCAGTCCGCCAAGGTGGTCGACACGATCGCGAGCACGCCGACCGGACCGGGTGACCGGCCCCGTGAGGACGTCGTGATCCAGCGAGTGGAGATCGAGCGTTCCTGACCGCTCACGGTACCTTTGGTGTCATGAGTGAGGCTCCCTCGACGTCACCGGTGTGTTACCGGCACCCGGAGCGAGAGACCCTGCTTCGGTGCAGCCGGTGTGATCGTCCGATCTGCCCGAGTTGCATGAACGACGCGGCGATCGGCCATCAGTGCCCGGACTGTGTCAAAGAGGGACGCCGTGGCCAGCGGCCGGCGCGCACCGCCTTCGGCGGTAGTCGCGCCGGCCAGCTCGGCTACGTGACGACCGGCATCGTCGTGATCAACATCCTGGTCATGATCGCTTCCGCGGTCGTCGGCGGCCCCCGCGCCATCGGCGGCGCGGGCGGTTTCCTGGGCCTGCTCGGCGCGGGCACGCCGCTGACCGACTTCGGCGAGGTGCTCGGCTGGTCGTCGTACGGCGGTGAGGTGCACGGCATCGTCGAGGGCGAGTGGTACCGCCTGGTCACCGCGATGTTCCTGCACTACGGCGCGGTCCACCTGCTGCTCAACATGATGCTGGTGGCACAGCTCGGGCGCTATCTGGAGGCCCAGCTCGGCCCGCTGCGGTTCGCCGCGCTCTATCTGCTCGCCGGGTTCGGCGGCAACGTCGCGGCGTACGTGTTCCAGCTTCCGTTCGCGGCGTCGGCGGGCGCCTCGACCGCGACGTTCGGCCTGATGGCGGCGGTCTTCGTGGTGAACCGGCGGCTGTCGCGCGACGTCAGTGCCATGGTGCCGCTGCTGGTCACCAACCTGATCTTCACGTTCACCATCCCGAGAATCTCGGTGGCGGGACATGTGGGCGGGTTGATCGCGGGCGCTGCCGCGGCGGCGATCCTGGTGTACGCGTCTCAGCCGCGCCGATCGCAGAAACAGGCGCTGGGCTGCACGGCGCTGGCGGTCCTGCTGATCGCCGCGGCGGTGGCCCGGACGGCGGCCATCGCCGGTTAGGCCACGCCGCAGCCCCGCCATCCTCCACGAAACAGGGCCTAGCTGCGCAGGTCGCTCAGCTGGGCGGCCACGTCCTCGGGGAGGGCGCCGAGGTCGTGCGCCCCGTACTGGTAGACCGCGTCACCGGCGTCGATCTCCAGCAGCTCGTTGCGGAGGCCACGGCGGACGGTGCGCTCCACGCGTACCCTCTCGATCTTCTCCCAGGGCAGATGCCGCCGGCGGGCGAACCCGGTGACCACCGTGACGCCTCCGGTGTCCGCCGTGAGCCGGACCGGCACGATCAGGTCTCGCACCGCCCAGCCGGTCAGACCGGCCGCGATCACCACACCCAGCGTCCAGCGCACCGGATCGCCCTCGGCGAACGCCGCGGCGAGCACCACGAGAGCGACCGCACCCATCAGCTTCGACACCGGCAGAACCGGCTTGACGCGCCACTGCATGGCACCACTATGGCAGCCGTTTCATACGCCGCGGAACGGGCTGTAATCCGATATTCAGCGGAGCCGGCCGCCTCCTCGTTGTTCATCGGCCGTTAAACATCACATGGACGTGTTCTTGAGTACGTTCCACATCGCTGCCGAAGCCGGATCGATCTCCCTTCCGTCGGCGGGCCGGCACCTGTCGATCTTCCGAAACTGTGTGGACCAGGACGATCCCGCGGTCCTGGTGACCCGCTGCGTGCGTCCGGGCGCCCCGCTCTCCGGCGACTACTACCTGCTGCTGACCAGGCGCCGGGCGGTCGTGCTCCGCGAGACGCGGCCCCTGCACCGGTTGCGGCTGCACCTCAACGTGAACCTGCGCCACCTCAGTCACGTGACCTGGCGCCTCGACCTCTCCAAGCCGGGGATCGAGCTGGCCGCGACCGCGATGGACGGCGTGCGGGAGCGGTTCCGCATGCGACTGAGCGACCCGGCGGCCGTGTGGCGGGTCGAGGAGTTGCTGCGTGAGGTGTTCCAGGGACGGCGGGAGCCGGTGACCACCCCGGCGCGGGCGAAGCTTGTCGCCACGCCCGCGCCGGCCCCCGTTCTGGCCTGAGCCGTCTTCCGCCGCCTGTTCTGGCCCGAGCCGACTCCCGCCGTTGCTCGCTCCGCTTGTTGTGGCCCGAGCCGGCTCCCGCCGTTAGTTGTTCCGCCCGCTCAGGAAGGCGCTGATCGACCGGCGCAGGCCGGCCGGGTCCAGCCCGTGCACCTCGGCGTGATCGCGCCAGGAGCCGTAGCGCCGTACCTCGGCACGCCCGACACCGAGGTGCAGCGCGCGATGCGGCCGGTCGCCCATCGCTTCGCTCACCAACCGCGCCGAGGTGCCCGCCAGATAGGGCTCCACCAGCACGACCGTGTCGCCGGTGACCGTCGCGAGCTCGTCGAACGGGCGGGGGGTGTTCGTGTAGACGACGGTGACGTCCAGGTCACGGGTCGCCTCCAGCACCGGGTCGAGCATCGGGCCGACGGCCACCACCAGCGAAGCCCCGCCGTGCCGCACCACACCGTTGGAGTGGGCACGGGAGTTCTCCTGCTCGGAGAGGCGCACATAGACCCGGTCGTCGTGCCCGGCGGCGGCGCGCAGCAGATCCGGCACCTCCTCCCGGTGGCCCGGCACGTGCACGGTCCACCCCTCGAGCGTGTCCAGCAGCGCCACGTCGCCCGGTGACTGGTGCGTGTACCCCTCCTCGGCCGCGTCGTACGAGGCGCCGATGCTGACCAGGACCGCACCCACGTCCTGATGCGCGAAGTCCAGCTTGATCTGCTCGTAGGCACGGTCGATCAGGAACGGCGCGTACGAGTGCAGGATCGGCCGTAGCCCGGTGAGGGCCAGCCCGCCGCCGACCCCGGCCATGAGTTGCTCCCGGATGCCGACGTTGAAGACGCGGTCCGGATGTCGCTGCTGCGCGACCCGGAACGAGGACGCCGAGATGTCCGCGAGGACCAGCGCGGTCCGCGGGTCGTCGTCCAGGAGGGCGGTCGTCGTGTCGATGAACGTGTCTCGCATGGTCATCGTCCTTCCACGGCCGCGACCACCAGGTGCGGCCGGCCGGTGATGAACAGGGCGCGCTCGATCTCGTCGTGATCGCGCCCGTTCACGACGGAGACGCTCCACCCAGGGAAACGGGCCGGGATGCCGCCGGGCCAACCGTGCGTCGACGACTGGTTGTCGATGACGATCGCGGTGAGCGGCAGCTTGATCGCCGCCGCGTACGCGATCGCCTCGTGGTTCGAGCCCTCGTCCAGCTCCGCGTCGCCGAGGAGCACGACTGTGCGGGTCCGCAGGAAGCCCTGCGCCCGCAGCCCGAGGGCGGTGCCGACGGCCAGGCCCAGCCCGTGGCCGAGCGACCCGGTCCCGACCTCGACGCCCGGGACGAGCACCCGGTCGGGATGGTGCCCGAGCCGGCTGTGCGGGCCGGCGAGATCGTCCAGCCACTCCTCGGGGAAGAAGCCCTTGGCGGCCAGTACGGCGTAGTAGGCCGCCGGCCCGTGCCCCTTGGAGAGCAGGAACCGGTCGCGGTCGGGCTCGTCGGCAGTCTCCGGAGTGATGCGCAGCACCCGGTCGTAGAGCACCCAGAGGACATCCACTGTGGAGTGGGCGCTGGGTGCGTGCTTCTCGTCGCCGGTGATCCGGCTCAGCAGGCTCTGCAGACGGTGTGGGGACGCGGTGAGTACTGTCATGGGCCTAGGCTGCAACTTGAAGTTAACTTCAGCTCAAGGAGTGCGATGGAAACGCTCACCATCGGCGATCTGGCCGCCCGCAGCGGGGTGGCGCCGTCGGCGTTGCGGTTCTACGAGAAGGAAGGGCTGATCCACGCCAGCCGGACGAGCGGCAATCAGCGCCGTTACGAGCGGGCCGAGCTGCGGCGGGTGGCCTTCATCAAGATCGCTCAGCAGGTGGGGGTGTCGCTCGAGGAGATCCGGGCGGCGCTCGCCTCCCTGCCGGAGAACCGGACACCCACCAAGGCGGACTGGTCGCGGTTGTCGGCCCGCTGGCGATACCGGCTGGAGGAGCGGATCGCGGTCCTGGAACGGTTGCGGGATCAGCTGACCGGGTGCATCGGGTGCGGGTGTCTGTCGCTGCAGCGGTGCAAGCTGGTCAACCCGTCCGACCAGCTCGCCAGGCGGGGCGCCGGCCCTCAACTGATCATAAACCCGCCCGCCGGCTGACCTCCTGCCTCAGCGCGCCTCGGCAGCCGCCGTCCCACCCCGCCGACACCACTGCGCAGCTCCACGCACCTGCTGCCCAGCAAGCGTGGGGACTTCGGGTGCGAAACGAACCCCAAGTCCCCACACGAGCGTTTGTGGCTGGCGCTCCCCCGGCCGAGCGCGCTGGGCTGGCGCTCAAGCAGCTAAAACGGTCAGGGATCATGCTTGGCTGCCAGCCGGTCGAAACGGCGACCCGGCGCGGCGGTCTCCGCCCCCGAGCAAGGCGCTGACCTGGGAAGACCAGAAGCGGGGGGCGTGGGATTCGAACCCAGACAACAGCCCTGGTCCCAACATCGCCGCCCAGCGTGTGACCAGGATCGACCGGAAGTTGATCAGGATTCAACAGGGCTGACTTCCCCCACTGTCCCCCCACGGATCCCCCCTCCGCTAGCGCGGCGCTGATGGTCGCGACGATGCTCTCGTTCACCTCCGGCATGAGGTGCCCGTAGAGATCGCTGGTGACCTTGATCGACGAGTGGCCGAGCATCCGCTGCACGGCCGTCAACGGGACGCCCTTGGAAATCAGCAAGGCGGCGACCGTGTGGCGGAGGTCGTGCAGCCGAGCCCGTCCAAGCCGGCGTCTTCCCGGATCTTCAGCCAGATCCGCTGACGGAAGTTCCGCGTCACGGGCCGGCCGTCGGGCATCGTGAACAGAAGGTCGGTGCGGCCCTTCCCGGCCAGGGCGGGTGTGAGCTCCAACGCCAGCTCGGGCGTCAGCGCAACCTGGCGCCGCGAGAACTTGGTCTTCGGCGTGGTGTAGATGTACTCGCCGCTGGCGGCCTCGTATGCCGTCTGGAGCACCTGCAACGACCTGGCAAATACGTCGACCCGGCCGACGCGCAGCGCGAGAGCCTCCGAATACCGCAGGCCGGTCGTGACCAGCAGCATCACGAGCGGGCGCCAGTACTCGTACTGCCCGGTGCACGCCGCGAGCAGCCTGCCGATCTCCGGCTGCGTCAAGAACATCATCTCGATGTGCTCGCGTGGTGGCATCGCCGTGCCCGAGGCCGGGTTGGCGCCGATCATCTTGGCTGTCACCGCGGCGGCGAGGATCTTGTGCAACACGCCGTGGACGTTGCGGACCGTCTTCTCCGCCAGCGGCTTGCGGACCGGCCCGTCGACCGGGTCCGGGATCCCCTCGACCAGGAGATTGTGACGAAGTCCTGCACGACGATCGCGTCGATCTGGTCGAGCTGGTATCGGCCGAGCTGGGGCACGATGTGCGTCCTGAGCCGCGATCCCTCGCTGCGCCGCGCGGACGGCTTGAGCGAGATCTCGTAACCCGGCCAGAACGTGTCGATGAACTGGGCGAGGGTCACCTTCCCGAGCTGCGGGTTGATGTAGTTGCCGCGCGCCCGGTCCACGCGCAGGCCCTCCAGCACCTTGCCGGCCACCGTCTTGTTAGGCAGCCCGGACTTGATGGTCTTCTTCTTGCCGGCCACCTCGTCGCGAATACGCCAGGTAGGACCATGCTTTACAATCCACATTGGACTATCGCCTCATCAGGGGGAAGAGGGGTAAGAGGTAGGGAAGCCGCGGGCTATTCAGCCCGCCGATAAGCGCTTACGACGTGCGCTTGTGGGCGTCGCTGAGTCGCTGGTAGTCGTCGGCGAATTCAGTCAGCACGGTCACGCCCATTTCCAGCCGCGCGCGTACGGCGTCGTCACCGCTGCGGTAGAGGGCGACCAGCCTGCGAATCGAGTCCGGCACGCCGGCCAGCTGGTCGACGCTTTCGTCCTGGTCCTCGATGAGACCGGCGGCGGCAAGCAGCGGCTGCGGCGGCTCCTCGATCGCCTCGGCGATACGAGTGATCGCGGTCAGCGACGGCCGAGCCTTGCGGTTGCGCCAGTTGGAGACAGCGGTGTGGCTGATGCCGGCCAGCTCGGCAAGCGCGCTGTCGTGGCGGATGTTGTGGCGCTTTTTGACGGCGTCGAGCTGCCGGAGGAAGGCCTCCTGCTCGGGCCAATCAATGGTGCGCACGTGCACGACATTAGGGATCGCTGCACGTCCTGTCACTCGTGTGCGCGCACGCACATCGATGCAGGCCGCCGAAGATATCCTGGAGCGTGCCGAGAACATCCGATTCGGCGCCGACGAATATCCGACCTCGTTCGAGATCAGCCAGTGCGGCCGATCCGACGACGTTGGCGTCAAAGCCTGGCCGTGGATCGGCAAGGCCGCGATGCTCGGCTCGGACTGGCATGGGGTGAAGTGGCTATGACCGATCCGATCCAGCACCTCTACCAACCCAACCTCGACCGGGAACCACCCAAGCGGCCCTCGGCGGACCGCGTGCGCCGGCTCCGCGAGCTGGCCGCGTGGAATGACGAGTGGGTCGCGAAGTGGGCCGACCGGGCGGGTTTCCACCCGGAGCAGCATCCGAAGCCGGACAGCGATTACAACCTGCACCACGTCGACCTGGACGCCCCGCAGGAAGCGCAAGAGGAGTTCTACCGCCGCGCCCGCGAGATCATGGGCCAGTAGCTCACCCCGCCCGGGTGTGTCGCGTTAAGACTTTTCGCTGGCCGCCATGGCAATGGACACCATGCCCTCCCGGGCCTTCTCGCGGGTCTTCTCCTGCTCGCTGTTCCAGGTGAGCACGAACCGGCCAGCCTGGGTCGCCTCGCCGGCCTCACCCATTGTGGTGGCCCACTCCTTGGCGTCGCCCTCGTTCGCGAGCTCGATCACGGTGACAGCGTCGGTGGTGATGCGGGAAACGCAGCCTGTACCTGTGTCGCCCTCCTTCGCAGCGCACCCGGAAGTCGTGTCTCGCGGGTTCGGCGCTGACCACTTCGCGTCGATCGCATCGACGACGGCTTGAGCCTGGCCGGTCGCCTTGGCTGTTGCCGTTGTCGCCTTGGCCGGAGCCTCAGCCGCCTCGTCGCTGTCATCGGCGCCACCGCTGCCGCACGCGATCACCATGCCCGCCACCGCCACAGCGGCGGCCGTTCCCCATACCTGACGTGCCCGCACGACTCTCCCTCAGCTCGGAGTGATCCGGCGAGCACGGTACGGCGTCCCGGCAAGGCCCAGGACGGAGAACCCCCATCGAGTGGCCAAGGGCCGCACGACACAACAGGAGCAATCCGCATGTACCGCACCGCGCGCCGCAACGCCCTGTCCGGCATCGCCACCATCCGCGTCCCGCGCGGCGGCTGGCACCGGGAAGACCCCGGAGACACCAGCGAAGGCCGCGGCCCCGGGCACGACAACGGTGGAGGCGACACCGGCAAGGCCGGCGACGACGACACCGGTGAGAAGACGCCGAAGATCGAGGGCGACTTCGACGCCGACCGCGCCCAGCGCGCACTGGCCGCCGCCCGCGACAGCGAGCGCAAGGCCAAGGACCGCGCCAAGGCCGCCGAGGAGCGGACCGCCGCGATCCTCAAGGCCGCCGGCCTCACCGCCGACGGCAAGACCGACCCGGAGGCCCAGCTCGCCCCGCCCGCGTACCCGTTCCCGAACGGCCTGGTCCGGCCGGAGCCTGTCGCGTTGGCCGCGTACGGCTTCCCGGCGCCGCCGGACACGACCGCACCGTCTGCACCGACGGGCCTGCAGGCCACACCGGGGCAGACGCAGATCGCGCTGACCTGGACGGCCGCCACCGACAACGTGGGCGTCAACGGGTACGAGCTGCTGCGCAACGGCGCCGTCGTAGCGAGCGGCGTCACGGCGACGGCCTACACGTTCACCGGGCTCACCGCGGCGACCTCGTACACCCTGGGCGTGCGGGCGGTCGACGCGGCTGGCAACGCCAGCTCGTTGGCGACGGTCACCACCTCGACGACCAGCCCGTCACCGGAGGTCCCGGGCGCGTACGCAACGATCACCGAGCTGCACGATCACCTGGGTCGCACCCCGGCCAACGCGGCGCAGCTGCTCACGCGGGCTTCCCGGATGGTCGACCGGGTGCTCCTGTGCGCGATCTACGACCCGGCCTTGCCCGCGGTCAAGGCGGCGCTGCGCGACGCGGTACTCGAGCAAATCGCCGGACAGCTGGAAGGCGGCGACCAGACCGGCCTCGGGGTCGCCTCGGCGCCGCAGTCCTTCACGATCGGCAAGCTCAGCGTGCAGCGCGGCAGCTCGGCGACGTCGGTGCCGACCACCGGCGGCCTCGTCGACCAGGCGTACGCCGTGCTCCAGCAGGCGGGGCTGACCGGCTTCGGCCCGGGGGAGGCCTGGTGACGTGGAATCAGTTCATCGCGGCGTGTGTGCCGGAGCCCCGGACCGTCGAGGTGCAGGCATATCAGGGCTCCGGCGCGTACGGCGACCAGTTCGCTGGCCCCGTCGCCGTGGGCCCGTGCGTCGTCGACGACACCAACCGCGTCGTACCGGTCCAAACCCAGGACACCGAAGGCAGCACCGCGGTGTCGTCCACCACGGTGTTCTGCCCGAAGGGCACGGCCGCTCCGGTCGGCTCGCTGGTCACCCTGCCGTCCGGCCGCACCGCCAAGGTGATCGCCCGCGCTGACCTCGACGCCACGGCCAAGACCTGCCCGAACACATTGAGCTGTCCCTCGCCGGCGCGGCGGCGGCCAGCATCCACGAGGCCCTTCTCGTCACGGTCCTGCTGCTGGCTCAGGCCGTCGCCGTTATCTCGGTGGGCTGGATCATCCGTGACACGCGGCGTAGCCACGAAGAGGTGGCCGCACTGCGCGGCCAGCTCGCCACCGTGCAGTCCGAGCTGGCGCACCTGGACGAGCACTGCGCGCTGATCGCGGCGCGCACTGAGCGGCTGGCCCGGCTGCTCGAAGTTCAGAAGGTCGTCAAGCCGTCCGGGACGGACAGGGAAGCGACCGGCGAGGTGGTCCGGATGCCCGCCGGGCCGCGCCGGATTCGCTGAAGTCCCCCCACCAGCCCCCCATGCCCAGGTCCACACCACGGTTGACCTGGGCAGAATAGGGCGGAGGGCGTGGGATTCGAACCCACGAAGAGTTTCCCCTTACCGGTTTTCAAGACCGGCGCCATCGGCCACTAGGCGAGCCCTCCCGTAGTGCGGGTCCAGTCTGCCACCCGCCCGTGTTTCTTGTCGTACCGGTGGGGCAGAGTCGGTCACATGCACGCGATCGTGATCGAGGACAAGCAGCTGGTGTGGTCCGAGGTGCCGGAGCCGGAGGCGGCCGAGGGTGAGGTCGTGGTCGACGTGACCGCGGCCGCGGTCAACCGGGCCGACGTGCTTCAGCGGCAGGGGTTCTATCCACCGCCACCCGGCGCCCCGGTCTATCCGGGGCTCGAGTGCTCCGGTGTGATCAGCGCGATCGGGCCGGGGGTGAGCGGGCATCACGTCGGCGAGCGGGTCTGCGCGTTGCTGGCCGGCGGTGGCTATGCGGAGCGGGTGGCGGTGCCGGCCGGGCAGTTGCTGCCGGTGCCGGCGGGGCTGTCGCTGGTGGAGTCGGCCGCGTTGCCCGAGGTGGCGTGCACCGTCTGGTCCAACGTGGTGGCTCGCGACCGGTTGCGGCCGGGTGAGACGTTCCTGGTGCACGGCGGCGGCAGCGGCATCGGCACTTTCGCCATTCAGCTGGGTGTGGCGCTGGGTGCTTCGGTGCTGGTCACGGCGCGTGCGGGCAAGCACGAGCGGCTTCGCGCGCTCGGTGCCGATCTGACGATCGACTATCAGAACCACGATTTTGTACGGGCTGTGCACGACTTCACCGAGGGTCGTGGCGTCGATGTGGTGCTCGACATCATCGGGGCGAAATATCTGGCCCGCAACATCGAGGCGCTGGCACCGGAGGGCCGAATTTCGATCATCGGGATGCAGGGCGGCAGCACCGCCGAGCTTGATCTCGGCAAGCTGATGGCGAAACGGGGGCGCATCTCGTCGACCTCGTTGCGTGCGCGGTCGACGGCTGACAAGGCGCGCATCGTCACCGGTGTGCGGGAGCAGGTGTGGCCCCTGATCGCGGCCGGTCTGGTCAAGCCGATCATCCACGAGACGTTTCCGCTGGCCGAGGCGGCGGCAGCGCACCGCCTGATGGAGTCGAGCGACCATCTGGGGAAGATCCTGCTTCAGCCCTGATCACCCGTTCGAGGGAACGACCGCGGAGGCTTATGACCGATAAGTTCCGTTATGCGGCGAGTCGCGGACGCGTACCGCCGCTGCGAACCCAGCATGGACGGACAGCGCGGCCGGGCCCCGGTCGCACGCTGTTTCCGATTGCTGGGGGACACCGTGACGTACGCACCGCATCGTTCCGCGCCCACTCGGGCCTTCGTGCCTGCGGACGACACCCTGGACGACCCGTCCCTGCGCTGGAAGACGCGAGCCTGGGTCGCCGGCGGGATCGTGGCTGCGCTGGCCCTGATCGCGTTCGGCGTGTGGGCGGTGGTGACGGCGCAACCGCCGTCGGTGGTGACGGCGCCGAAACCGGTCTCCGGTGGAGCGATGGCCGGCCACTTCGAGTTCACCGTGGGCGGTCTGCGGTGCGGCGTGGAATCGGTCGGCCCGGACGGTCTGGACCAACGCGCTTCGGGGCAATTCTGCCTTCTCGACGTCACGGTGAAGAACACCGGCAATGAGCCGGCACTGTTCGACAGCGGCGCACAGCGGGCCTTCGACACCAACGGCGTAGCGTACGCCGTCGCCGATCAGGCTGCGGTGTTTCTCAACGATCGCAACCCGACACTGCTGAACGAGATCGCTCCGGGCGCCGCTGTCGCCGGTGTTCTTCCGTTCGATGTGCCCATGAACGCGCAGCTCACCGAGGTGGCCGTGCACGGCTCCATGTCCACACCAGGCGTACGCATCACGCTTCCACCGGTCCGGTGATCGTCGCGTTTATCTTCTCGTGATCGGAGGATCAATTATCTGAATCAGGCCACGGCGGTTTCGATGGTGTGTTGGCATGGTCCACGGAATACGCACGGTTGTCCGGGTTCCCATTGCTGGCTCAGGCCGGCAGCGAAAAGCGTGGCAGGCAGCATCGTCCACGCGCAGGTGGGATTCGCGCGAGTGCCCCGGGCCTATTTCGGAGGCAACACTGCACGGTACGTCGACGCGCCGCGCGTTGACCGCCGGCGCTCTTGCGCTGGCCGTCATCGCACCGGCCCTGGATCCGGTCGAGCACGCAGCGGAGGCCGTCATCACGCCGCCGCAGGCCCTGCCGGCCACACCGGAGCTGCCTGATCTCTCGCTCAGCGAGGAGATCCAGGAACGACAGCTTCGCGCCACGCTCGCGGCGGGAATTCCGCTTCGGAGCCAGAAATACGCGATCCCGCTGCGTGCGGGATTGGAGGAACGAGCGACGGCGAGCCAGCGTGCTTCCCGCTCGATTCCACGACGGCCCGCGGTACGCGCGGCCACCCGGCAACGTCCGGCAGTGACGCCCGCGTCCCGCCGTGCGATCGGGCTCGACAACCGTTCCGCCGCGCAGCTCGACAATCGTGCGGCGACCGAACTTCGCAAACGTGCCACGGGCGCGTTCAGCAACCGTTCCGCGGCCGAGCTCGACGGCCGATCCATGGTGCGACTGCGCAACCGCTCGTCGGCCCGGGTCGCCGAGCGTCCCGTCGCACGCAGTGTCCAGCGGTCCGCGACCCGCGAGAACCGTGCCCAGCGCCGTGTCGTCGTCCACCAGAAGCGGACGAGCGTCGCCCAGCGCGGGTCGGCGGCGGTCCGCAAGACCACCCGTGGCACCTCGGTCCGCCGTCTGCGGACCGGCCCGGGCCGGGGCATGAACGCGGTGCTCGCCTTCGCCCGCTCGCAGGTGGGCAAGCGGTACGTGCGGGGCGGCGAGGGGCCGTACGGCTTCGACTGCTCCGGCTTCACCAAGCGTGCGTACGCGCGGGCCGGTCTGCGGCTGCCGCACTCCTCCGGCGGACAGGCCCGGCGGGCCCGGTCCATCTCCCGCGCCCAGGCCCAGCCGGGTGACCTCGTGGTCGGTCCCGGTCACGTGGGCATCTACATGGGCCGCGGCATGATGATCGACGCCGGTAACCACCGGACCGGGGTCGTCTACCGCAAGCTCTACCGCGGACTGCGGGTGGCGCGTATCCGGTAGCTGTCACCGCGCACGTCGCCGGATATGGCGCGCCCGGCAGCACGCCCACTGCGATCATGGCGGCCATGTTCTTCGATCACTGGCCGCCGGCCGGGCTCCGGCTGACCACGCCCCGCCTGCGGCTCCAGGTCCCCGACCTGGAGCGGCTCGCGGAGCTCGGTGAACTGGCCGCAGCCGGCGTGCACGATCCGCAGGTGCAGCCGTTCGTGGTGCCGTGGACCGACGGCACCGCCGCGGAACGGGTCCGGGGCACCCTGCAGTGGCACTGGGGCACGTGGGCGGGCTGGAGGCCGGACGACTGGGAGCTGGCCCTGGTGGCGATCACCGGCGAAGGGCGGGGTGAGGTCGTGGGCATGCAGTCGCTCAGCGCCCGCGACTTCGCCGCACTGCGTGAGGTCGGTACGGGCTCGTGGGTGGGCCGGGCCCATCAGGGGCGCGGCTACGGCACCGAGATGCGGGCCGCGGTGCTGGAGCTCGCTCTCGCGGGCCTGGGCGCCGAGTTCGCGACGTCGGAGGCCTTCGCCGACAACCACGCCTCGTACCGGGTGTCGCGCAAGCTCGGTTACGTCGACGACGGGATCGCCCGGCACCTGGTGCGTGATCGTCCGGTGACCGGACGCCGGCTGCGGCTGGACCGTGCCGGCTGGGCGGCCGCGCGCACCGTGCCGGTGCGGATCGACGGGCTCACACCCTGCCTTCCGTGGTTCGGGATCGGCGCCGGCCCGGAGCGGCGGCCCGGGACCGGAGTGGGCCTGGAACAGCAGCTCGGGACGGGCACCGGGCCGGAACAGCAGTAGGCACCCGCCCTCTGACGGGTGCCCACTCGCTGATCGCCGGTTCGGCGATCGATCGCAACCGGGCGCGGGGATCTCTGCCGCTCACACCCGGTCGGATGTATGACAGGAGCATTACCGACGGACGTGATCGGTATGCGCACCACCTGTGCGTTTACCCGTTCGTGTGACGACGCTCCGCAATGCGGGCGAAAGGCACCGGTCATCTCCGGTGGTTAGTCTCGGCGCATCGTGGGAAAACCGGACCAGCTACTCACCACGCCGCCGGAGGCCAACCATGAGTCTTGACCGCGCCCTGGCTCCCGACCCTTACGATCTTCTGCCGCCGGTCCCGTCCTTCACGGTGACCAGCACGGACGCGACGGACGGGCAGCCACTGGACGAGCTTTTCGCGCACACGAGTGTGGGCGGGAAGAATCTGTCGCCGCAGTTGTCCTGGTCGGGTTTCCCCGACGAGACGCGCGGCTTCGTGGTCACCTGTTTCGACCCGGACGCGCCCACCGGGAGCGGTTTCTGGCACTGGGTGCTGGTCAACCTGCCGGCGAGCGTCACCGAGTTGCCGCGCGGTGTCGACCCGTTGCCGGACGGCGCGTTCTGCGTGCGCAACGATTACGGCGAGAACAACTACGGCGGCGCCGCCCCGCCGCCCGGTGACCGGGCCCACCGCTACGTCTTCGCGGTGCACGCGCTGGACGTCGACCGGCTCGAGGTGACGCCGGAAGCGTCGCCCGCCTACGTCGGATTCAACCTGGCCTTCCACACGCTGGCCCGAGCTACTGTCCGCCCCACCTTCCAGGTCCGCGGCTGACCCCCTCCGTGACGACTTGAGGCGCGTAGGGCACCCGAACTCCCCACGCTGGGTCTTGCCCGTGTGTGGGGAGTCGCGGTGCGCCCGAAGTCAGCACGGTGCGGGGTATGGGGCTGGAAACAGAGAAGGCCGCCGGGATGCCGGCGGCCTTGCTGCTTCTTTCAGCTGTACGCGCTCAGTGCGGCACCCGGGCGACGCAGAACACCGACTGGCCGAAGGGCGGCTTCACGATGCGCTCGGCGGCCTTGGTCACCGGCAGCACCAGCGAGTCGTAGACCTTGACCATCGGGCCCTCCTTCGGCGCCAGCTTGAAGATGCTGGTGGCGCCGTAGTAGCCGATCAGACCCAGCGCGTTCGCGTAGTGGATCTTCTCGATCTCGAGGCCGGCCTCGATGAACGCGGCGGAGAGGGTCTTCTTCGTGTAGCGCCGGATGTGGCCGGTGGCGATGTCGACCTGGCTCATCGCGAACATGAACGCCGGCACGATGATGATGACCCGGCCGCCGGGGCGCACCAGGTCCTTCATGCTGCTCAGCGCGCCCACGTGGTCCTCGATGTGCTCGAGCACGTTGTAGGAGACGGCCGCGCTGTACTCCCCGTTCGCCTCGGGCGAGGGAAGCAGCATCTGCCGCACGTCGATGTTCGGATGGTCGGCCATGCGCTCCTTGAGCAGCACCAGCCGGTCCGGGTCGGCTTCGGTCGCGGTGAAGCGCGGGAGGTGCTCGGACCACTCGAGTGCGTAGTCACCGAGGCCACTGCCGATCTCGATGGGGTTGTCCCCGAGGTATGGGAGCGCGAGCTCGACGAACCACCGACGGTGGTTCACGGCCGTGGCGAGGCCTTCGAGCACTTCGGACTGGATCCGCTGGTCTCCAGTGATGTCTGCCATAGGTGAGGTTCCCTCATCTTGCCGATCTGAGTGACAGCGGGACCGGAGAAGTTAACCACTTGGCGCGCCTATCCGAAAGTTGAGCACCGGGCGCCGCTGATTTTTTGGCCTGATTGAGACATAGGGGAGGCGGGTACTGCGACTGGTTGCCCGCCGGAAGTCCACCAGATGGACACCATGTGCGGGACACGCGAAAAACACGCGTTCATATCGGCTCTATCACGCCTCGGGCGCTCGCCGCTGGGTTCTTGGAAACCTCGGTTAGGCTCGCCGATGCTATGACGATTACGGGTTTTGACTCGACAGGCCAGTCGACCGGTGAGAACGTTCTCACGCCCCGCCAGGTGACCGCCGCCGACGACCTGGACGCGGAGCTCGTCGCGCTGCGGGACGGTGTCGTCCCGGTCTTGCCGGCAGTCGTCGCGCCGGTTGAAGGAAGCGGTGTTGAGCAGGAGATACGGCCTGCGCCACGCCGTTCGCGCTGGCGTGTGCTCACGTGGCGCGACGTCCTGGCAATCTCGACTTTCGTCGCTGTCGCTCTGTTCGTCACCGCCCCGTTGTGGCTCAATCTTGATCATGAACTGCGTGATGATCCGCAGGATCAGGCTTTCTTCGAGTGGATGCTGGCGCACGGTGCACGCGTGCTCACGGATGGCGTCTATCCGTTCTTCTCAGACCGCTTGAATTACCCCGACGGGGTGAACATGATGGCCAACACCTCGGTGTTGGCCGTTTCGTTGCCACTGACGCCGATCACTCTTCTGTTCGGCCCGCATGTGGCCTTCAACGTATTTCTCACCGGCGCATTGGCATTAACCGGTGCTTCGTGGTATCTGGTGCTCTCCCGCCACTTCGTCGCCTCGAAGCTGGCGGCGTGGGTGGGCGCTCTCTTCTGCACCTTCGCGCCGAGCATGATCTCGCACGCCGGGGGCCACCCGAACATCGTCTCGCAGTTCCTGGTCCCGCTGATCATCTGGCGCACCCTCGAGCTGCGCCGGCCACGCCGGGCGGTCCGCAACGGGCTTCTCCTGGCCGGGCTGCTGGTCTGGCAGGCCTTCATCAACCTCGAGATCCTCTTCATGACCGCGGTCGGCCTGGGCTTCTTCTGCGCTGTCATGGCGCTGGTCCGGCGCCGGACGCATCGCGGTGAGTTCACCGCCTTCGTCCGCGCCCTCGGGGTCACCGCGATCACCACGCTGGGCGTCCTGGCGTACCCGTTGAGCGTCCAGTTCTTCGGGCCGCAGAGTTACCACGGCCTGGCCGAGTTCGTCCGCAACTTCGGCGCCGACCTCGCCTCGTTCACCGCGTACGCCAGCCGGTCGGTGGCCGGCAACAGCGCGGTGGCCTCGACGCTGTCGCAGAATCCGGCCGAGGAGAACGCGTTCTTCGGCTGGGGCCTGGTGATCCTCTTCTTCGGGCTGATCCTCTGGATGCGGCGTTCCGCGGCGGTGGTGACGATCGGCGGGATCGCGCTCTTCTTCGCGGCGATGTCGCTGGGGCCGTACGTCTACGTGAACGGGATCAACACCGGCGTCCCGGGCCCGTGGGCGTTCATGCACAGCATCCCGGTACTGAACTCCGCGGTGCCGACCCGCTGGGCGATGGCGATCGCACCGATGGTCGGCATCGTGCTCGCGCTGGGCTGCCAGCGCGCCGCCGACCTGATCAGGACCCAGCCGCACGCCCGCGGGCCGGTGCGGGTCGCGATGATCACGGCGGTGGCGATGGCCCTGGTGCCGCTCGCGCCCACGCCGCTGCAGACCGTCGCGATGGACCCGGTCCCGGAGTTCGTCACGTCCGGCGCCTGGCGTCAGTACGTGGACGACGACCACACCGTCGTCGCGCTGCCGCTGCCGGACAGCGGTTACCCGGACCCGCTGCGCTGGAGCGCCTACACCGGCCACGACATGCGCATCGCCGGCGCGTACGCGCTGCTGCCCAACCAGAACCCGCAGAACCCGGACGACCGCACCGCGGTCTTCTCGCCGCCGTGGCGGCCGACCAGCGGCCTGGTCACCTCGATCAAGCAGGGCAACCCGATCCCCGAGGTGACCGACGCCCGCCGCGAGATGACCCTCGCCGACCTGCGGTTCTGGAACGCCGGCGCGGTGGTGCTCACCCCGCAGCCCCGCGACATCGAGATCCTGCGGACCATGTCGGACCTCCTGGGCTTCCGTCCGACCTGGACGGGCGGCGTCTGGGTGTGGGACGTCGGCGCCATTGTGGACGATCCGGAGACGGTGCTGGTCGCGGAGAAAACCCCCTGACATGACGTGATGGCGCGAATCCGGGACGTCATATTGATCGACAGCCCTTAGGTTCTTCCTCGGGTGGCATTCGCCGCCCGACTCACGGGGGAGGACAAGTTGTCGAAGTTCGTCTGGCTGTCTCGGATGGGCCTGGCCGCCGCGGCCACGGTCTCGGTGGCGGCGTTCGCCGCGTCACCGGCTCAGGCCGCCGTCACGGGAATGGCCTCAGTGACCGGAGCGACCGGCTCCGAGGTGCAGTACAAGGCAGGCAAGGGCAAGCAGAACCGGGTCGTGGTGACCCGGTCGGGGAACACCGTCACGATCGACGACCGAGTCGCGATCAAGGCGGGCAAGGGCTGCAAGCCGGTCAAGGCCGACCGGACCAGAGTGCGGTGCACGACGGTCAAGAGCGCAGCCGGCGTCGCGGTGCACCTCTACGACCGGAACGACTCGGTGGTCAACAAGACGCGACTGCCGTTGGCCGCGTTCGGAGGCGCCGGCGACGATCGGCTCCTCGGCGGACCGACTTCCGACCACCTCGACGGCGGATCCGGCCGGGACGAGCTGCACGGGCTGGGTAACGACGCGCAGACGCTGGAGGTCCTGGTGGGCGGCTCCGGGAACGACCGCCTCCACGGCGGTGGCGGCGACGACCGGATCGTGGCGGGTTCCGGTAGCGACGTCGTGTACGGCGGCGCCGGCTACGACGACCTGTTCGGCGGCGCGGGCCGCGATCTCCTCTACGGCGGCGCGGGCAACGACCACCTCTCCGGGCACGACGAGGGTGGGTCGCACGCGGCGGACCGGCTGTACGGCGGCCCCAACGGCACCGGTTACGGCGACCTCTGCGAGACGTTCAAACGTGACGTGAAGGCCGGCTGCGAGCGCTGATGCCACGGCGGGAGCCCGGGTGCGAGGGGGCATCCGGGCTCTGCGGCCGCCCGTCGCCGGAACACTGCATGAACATCGAGGTGACGGCGTGGATTCGGGACGCCTCATCGGACGGTCGCGTCCTAGGTTCTTCCCCGTGCGGCGTCGTGCCGTGTACGTCGGGGGAGGTTGTCGTGCGATTCGGATGGCCGGCCAGGGTCGGACTGACTCTGGTCACTATGGTTTCGGCGGGCGCGATGTTCGCGGCGCCCGCGCAGGCGGCGCCGAACGGGTGGGTGTCCCTGACCGGTTACATCGTTCATTTCAAGGCGGGTGCCGCCAAGCAGAACGCGGTCGTCGTGACCAGCTCGGGCCGGACGGTCGTCATCGACGACCGGGTGCCGGTCAAGGCGGGCAAGGGCTGCAAGCCGGTCAAGGGTGACCGGACCAGGGTGAAGTGCACCGGCGTCAAGAAGCCGACCCAGGTCTCGCTGGAGCTGGGTGACCGCAACGACACGATCGTCAACAGGTCGTCGATCCGCATGGCGGCGTACGGCCAGGCGGGCAACGACCGGCTTGCCAGCGGGGCACTTGGCGACAGCCTGAGCGGTGGGCCGGGGAACGACGTGCTGTCCGGCAACGGCGGCAACGACATCAACAACGGTGACGACGGCAACGACACCCTTTACGGCGGTACGGGCAACGACATGCTGTTCGGTGACGCCGGCAACGACGCGATCGTCGGCAACAGCGGAGATGACCAGCTGTTCGGGCTCAAGGGCGTGGACAAGATCGCCGGCGGTGCCGGTGACGACGCCATCGACGGTTCGGAGGGCAACGGGGTGCAGGTGGCCGACCGTATCGACGGTGGGGCGCACCGCACGGCGCAGGGTGATCACTGCACCGATCCCGAGGTCGACGTGATTGTCAACTGCGAGCGCTGAGCCTGAGACGGGCCCGGGTGGTTCCACACACCCGGGCTCTCGTCATGCGTTGCGGGGAGATCGGCGGCTGGACCACCGATCTCCGCCCGGCAGCGGAGTGAGGGCCGGACCACGACGAAGGCCGAGAACGACTCTCGGGGACCGGTCCTGTCTCGTACGCCTAAGGGGTTTTGATGCAGCAGCCGGCGCAGACCTTGGGCTGCGGCAGAGTGAACGCCAGGCAGCAGGTCTTGCGCTGCACCTCGAGTTTGCCGTTCGGGCCGGCGTTGAGCTCGATGAGATCGCGCACGCCGAGCGCGCCGAGCAGCCGGTCGATGCTCTCGGCTGAGGAGCCGGGGAGCGCGTCCGTGGACCGCAGCACGCCGTAGGCGATGCCGGAGGCGAGCGAGCCGAGCAGCGTGCGCCGGCCCAGCCGGACCCGGTCGTGGATGGCGTCGAGCAGCGGACCGAGGTGCTCGTCGAGGATCGAGCGGCGGAACTCGGCGAGCAGCGCTTCCTCGTCGGCGACGACGCGGATGTGCGGCAGGTTGCTCAGCGCCAGCGGGTCGCTCGGGAGGACGGCGATGGTGGTCTCCCGCCGGATACCGACGGTGAGCAACGGCCGCGGGTCATCGAAGTGCATCAGCGTGTCACTGGCGGTGAGCAACGGCACGCGGCGCGCGGAGGCCCAGCCGAGCACGGCGGGCAGCGTGAGCCAGTAGGTGTACGCCTTCCAGGCGAGTGCGGCGGCGGCGTGCGGCTGCGCGTTCCAGCGGCCGCGGGCGGCGTCGAGCAGCGTGTCCAGGTGCACGTCGGCGAGGCGGGCCGTGGGCGTCCAGCCGGCCGGTTCGCGGACCACGAGATCGGGGGCGAGTCCGGGCAGCTCGGTGCTGGTGCCGAACATGGCCCGCAGCGTCGTGGTGATCGGCGAGAGGGGCTGCTCAGCGAGCCGGGAACGGGAAGGTTCCAGGGTGGTCGTCACGGGCGGTCGCCTGCCCGCGGCGACACTCGTCGCTGAGTCACCGCATTACTCCTCGCCGGGTTCACCGGAAGCCAGGGTTTACGAAAAGGTCCAACCTGACCCACCGTACCCGTTTAAGGGTAGCCTAACCAATATTCCGAGGCGGATCTTTCGGGCGAATACCGTGCGCAAGAATTACTTGACGTAGCGTGGCGGCCCTGCCGGATTTGTCAAGATACCTGTCGGCAACGCGCTACTAGCCCCTTACGGACACATGATCCGGCGACACTGAGATTGCCGTCGCGAAGGGGACATCCGTGATGACCACCTCGCCCGTTGAGCGGGCCGCAGACCAGTTCGTCACGGCGCTCGCGCAATGGCGGGCCGAGCGCGGAATGACGAAGAAGCAGCTTGCCGCGCGCATGGGCTTCGACCCCTCCTACGTCAGCCACGTCGAGGGACGCCGGCACAAGCCGACCGAGGACTTCGCCCGCCGGGCCGAGGCGGTGCTCAGCGCCGGCGGCGCGATCTGGCAGCGCTTCCAGGAGTACGACGAACTGCGGCACGCCCGTGGCACAGCGCTGCACCGGGACCCGCCCGTGCCGGTCCAGTGGCTGCCGCCCGGGACCGGGCTGGTCGTCGAGCAGGAGATCGCCGAGTTGCGGTACCTCGACGGGGCGTACCGCTGCGTGGTGAAACGGGCGCTCTACAACGCCGGCGTCGAACCGGTCACCCGGTACCTCGTGAAGATCGCCGTCGACCGGTACCCGCACGACCCGGCCGGCTCCAACCGACACCACCGCGAGCACCCGCTCACCTTCGACGAGATGGACGTCGAGGCGTACGCGGGCGAGGGTGACGCCGCCGAGCCGATGCAGTGGCGGGTGAAGCTGGATCGGGACGCCGCGAAGGAGATCTGGCTGCTGTTCGCCAACGACCGCGGGCAGTTCCCGCTCTACCCGGGCGAGCGCACCACGATCAACTACGCGTACACCGTCGGCGAGGAGAAGTGGGGCCAGTGGTTCCAGCGGGCCGTCCGGCTGCCGACGCGATCGCTGACCGTCCGGCTGAACTTCCCGGCGAGCTTCGAACCGCAGGTGTGGGGTGTGGAGGCGTCCCTCGCCGCCGAGGTGCCCGTCCGCACCCCGCTGGAACGCCGCATCGAGGGAGGTCGCGCCATTTTCGAGTGGTCCACCGACGCACCCCTGCTCAACGCCCGGTACCGGCTGGAATGGCGGTACCGCGGCGCCGACGCTCCGCACTACGAGGAAACCGGGCCGCCGGAGCCGGTCCTGCCGCGCGCCTCGCACCGGATGCGGGGCATCGGCATCATCCAGCGCGGATCCGACCTGCTCCGGCAGCGGGCCCGCCACTTCCAGCTGCCCCGGGAGGGCCCGGCCGCGCGGGACGCCGTCACCCGGCTGCTGACCTCGCTGGGCCGTCTCCAGGACCTGCACGAGTTCAGCAAGGGCGTCGGCCTGGCCGCGCCGCAGATCGGCGTGCCGGTGGCGGCCGCCGTGGTGCGCCCGCCGGACTTCGACGTCGACCCGGTGGTCCTGCTCAATCCCCGGATCGTCGGCGAGTCCCCGGAGTGCGACGAGCAGTACGAGGGCTGCCTGTCGTTCTTCGACTACCGGGGCCTGGTGTCCCGGCCGCTGAAGATCGACGTGGAGCACGCCCGGTTCGACGGGACCCGGGTGGTGACGACGTTCGAGCGGGCGCTGGCCCGGCTGATCAGTCACGAGATCGATCACCTGGAAGGCCGGCTGTACGTCGATCGGATGGACGCCGAGTCCAAGCTGGTGCCGGTCGCGCAGTACCAGCAGACGGGCCGACCATGGGATTACTAGGGCTCAGTCGCTGAAGCTGTCGTACTTGATCCGGATCGAAGGCACCTGCAGCTCGGCCAGGGTCTTCAGCGTCGCCTTCACCATCTGGCCCGAGCCGGAGACGAAGAAGTCGTGCTCCTGCCAGGGGCCGTAACGCGCCACCACGTCCGAGATGTTGCCCTGCTCGCCGGGGAACGTGGGGTCTTCGCTGCACGCGGTCACCACCGACAGCCAGGGATAGCGGGCGGCCAGCCGGTTGAGGTCGGCCAGGTCGTAGAGGTCCTCGCGGGTCCGCGCGCCGATGAAGACGTGCACCCAGCGGGTCCGGTTGTACCGGGTCAACTCCTCCAGCAGGGACTTGATCGGGGCCAGGCCGGTGCCGCCGGCCACGAACACGGCATCCCGCGTCGATCTTCGGTCCAGCGTCATCGACCCCATCGGCGCGGCCAGCTTGATCATGTCGCCGACCTGGACCCGCCGCACCAGCGCACTCGACACCCAGCCGGCGCCGACCGCCCGGACGTGGAAGTCGATCGTGTTGTCCCGGCGCGGGGCGTTCGCCGGGGAATAGGTGCGCCACAGCCGGGGCTGGTACCGCGGCGCCTCGATGCTGAGGTACTGCCCCGACCGGTACTCCAGCGGCTGCATCGGCAGCACTGTGAGGACCGCGATGTCCCGGGCCCGGCGCTCGTGTGCCACCACCTCGGCATACCAGTACGGAGGATTCGTGTCGGCCTCGGCGCCCGCCAGCATCTTCGAGGCGATCACCGCGTACGCGTCGGCCCACGCCTGGTCGTACTCGACGCCCCACTCCTCGCCGGCGATGGTCCGCATCGACTCGATCAGCGCCCCGCCCACGATCTCGTAGTGCTCCGGTTCCACGTGGAACTTCCGGTGATCCCGGCCCAGCGCCCGGAGATAGTCGTCGAACTTCTCGGGATCCTCGAGCGTCTGCACAGCGGTCACGATCGCGTTCAGCAGCCGGGCACGCTGCAGGTCCATCTGCACCGGGAAGAGGTCTCGCAGATCCGGGTGCGCCAGGAACATCCGGGCGTAGAAATACCCGGCCACCTTGTCCTGATGCTCCTCGACGAGACTCCAGCTCTCCTTGAGCAAGCGCGCGAGGTCTCCCATGTATTCAGGGTGGTCAGCACAGTCAGGAACACGACGCACCAAAAGTGCGACTCGTCACCCGGCCCGGCGCGTCGCCTGCCGTTTTCGCAGCGTTTGTGCCAACGCCGTGGGTCTCTAGAGTTGTCGCGTGACCCTCGACGATCAGCGGCAGACCACTCGTCCGGCATACACCGCCGAGATCATCATCGTGTTGTTGCTGTCACTCGGGCAGTCCGCCGTCTACGCCATCGTGTCGCTCACCGCCAAGCTCACGGCGGACCGGCCGCTCGCCCAGCAGACGGCGACGCTCAACCCGACCGTGTCGCCCCGGCCCTACCTGGACCTGACGTACCAGGTTCTCGGCATCTTCTTCGCCCTCATCCCGGTGGCGCTTGCGCTCTATCTGCTGCTGCGCGACGACATCCGGCCCGGGCGAGACCTCGGGATCGACTTCCGCCGGCCGGGATACGACATCGGCTGGGGCACCGGACTCGCCGCCGGCATCGGGATCCCCGGCCTGCTGCTGGTGTACGGGGCACTGCAACTCGGCGTGAACGCGCAGATCGTGCCGTCCGGGTTGCAGCCGTACTGGTGGGCGGTGCCGGTGCTGGTGCTGGCCGCGATCCAGAACTCGGTGCTCGAGGAGGTGATCGTGGTCGGGTACCTGATGACCCGGCTACGGGCCAACGGGATGCCGGTGGTGTGGATCGTGGTGTGTTCGGCGGTGCTGCGGGGGTCGTACCACCTGTATCAGGGGTTCGGGGCGTTCGTGGGCAACGCGGTCATGGGAGTGGTGTTCGCGCTGTTCTTCCTGCGTACCAAAAGGGTCATGCCGTTGATCGTGGCGCACGCGATCCTGGACGTCGCGGCCTTCGTGGGTTACCAGCTGCTCCCGGAGTCGTGGCTCAGCTGGCTGACGGTCTAGCGCTTCGATCCCTCAGCCTGCCCGGTAGTGGTGGCGGGCCCGGACGGCGACGGCCTCGATCGCTGACTGCGAGGCGAGGACGGCGGCGAGCAGGCTGCTGCCGGGAAGGATCCGGTTGGTCAGGCGCAGCGCGGCCCAGCCGGCACCCGCGCCGGCGAGCCGGCGGAGATCCAGCGGGACGAGACGTAGGAGATCGTCGACGCGGTCACGGTCGGAAGGATTTTTGCCGTACGCGGCCGCGAGGTGCAGTACGAGCTCGGCGTGGGTCAGAGTGGCCGTCGCCAGCAAGGCCACCGGGGTGTAGAGGCCGGCGGTGGAGCTGAGGGCGGCGCGGAAGGCCGCCGATCGGGTGAAGCGGCGGGTCGCCAGGCGGGCGAGGCTGTCCGGGGTGGCTCCGGGGTAACGGGAGCGGGTCTGATCTGCCCAGGCCTGGGCTCGGGGGCCCAGGAAGGTGACGGCCGTCCGGGCCAGCTTCTCCGGGGCTTGGGCGGGGTTGTCCAGGAGTTCCTGGATGGTGGGGTGGGCGGGGGTCCGGGCGACTTCCAGGGCTGTCGTCTCGCCTTTTTGAGCAGCCGTCCTGGGTTTTTGGGCCGTCGTCTCGGGTTTTTCAGCTGCCATCTTGACGGGGGCCGCAGTCTTCGCCGGGCCCGCCTTTTTCGCCGGAGCTGCCTTCTTCGCCGGGGCCGCCCTTTTCGCCGGGGCTGCCTTGTTGACGGGGGCTGCCTTTTTCGCCGGGACTGCCTTCGCCGGGCTCGTGCGCTCGGGGATCTGCTCCTCCCGGGCGGCGGCCGGCTCGGGCGTGGCTCTCGGGCGGGCCGGCTGCGGCGGGACCGGAGCTGCCGTCGCTGGATCGGGGGTCACCCGGGCGGGCGCCGCCGCAGACGTGGCCGGACGTGCCTTTCGAGGCGTTCTGCGGGCACGCGACGGGCTCCCCTCCGACTCCGCGGGGTGACCTTCGGCACTCGGCTCCGGCTGCGGAGGCTGAAAAGTCACCGCAGGCGGCGCACCGCGTCGCACCGGACGCCCGGCCGACGGCTCACCAGACCGGGTCTGGTCAGGCGCGTTGAAGGGAGCGCGCGGGTCACGTGCGCGCGGGGTGTCCCGTCGAGGCTTCTCCTCCATCGCACGGAGCCTAGTCGTTCTCGGCACGTTTCGCCTGTTGGCGACCGGTTGCGAAGATCCCCGGCGTGCCAAGTGGTGGCCTCTTTGTGCGGTGTCCGGAGGGTCCGGTATTCTCAAGCCTCGGTGACCTCCGGGTCACCGGGGAGACTTCGCCTAGTCTGGTCTATGGCGCCGCACTGCTAATGCGGTTGGGGTTTTAAAGCCCCTCCCGGGTTCGAATCCCGGAGTCTCCGCGCGAAAGCCGGTGTGTATGCTGGCTGAGCACCGGGCGCCCGTAGCTCAATGGATAGAGCATCTGACTACGGATCAGAAGGTTAGGGGTTCGAGTCCCTTCGGGCGCACTTTTAGAAATGGCCGTGACCTGCGGAAACGCGGGTAGCGGCCATTTTTCTGTCCCAGTTCCGACCCCGGATTTCCCGCATAGCGGGATGTGGTGATCCGGTGGTGATCGGTTGTTTCGGATCGAGCAATCCGTGCGGGTGTTGACCAGGGTTTATGCGTCCGACGCGGTGATCGTTCTCGCGATCGTCCGGCGGTCAGACGGTGACGGGTTGCCACCAGGCAGTGATGGTCACGTCGTGATTGAGGGTGTCGTCGATGTGGCGGTGAAGGGCGAGGTCGACGATGCGGTCGTCGTTGGGCTGGTAGGGCTTGGCCGGGTTTGGCATGCCAAGCATCGGTCCGAGGGCGTCGATCGCGGGTTTCCACAGGGTCGTCCAGTTGCGGTGCCGTGAGACGCCGAATGCGATTTGAAGTGCGACCGGTCCGGGTGGCAGGGGTTCGACGACGGTGTCGCGGCATGCCTGGTGGATGGTTTGTTTCCAAGCAGCGGATTCCGCGGACACCGATGTGCGCACCGTCAGTAGCGCCGGTGATTCTGGTTCCTCGATGGGGACGGCGGTCCCGACCGCGATGGTCGAGCCGTTCTGGCGGATTTTGCGGCCGAACACGGCGGCGACGCGGTTTGCTCCGAGGCGCCGGGCCACGGGGAACAGGTAGTTGTCGAGGTCCCGGCCGCCGCTTGCGAGAGGTAGCGGGTCGGGAAGGCCGACGATCAGCTCGATGGCGAGCGGCTCGTCCAGGTCCCAGGAGTCCGCGCCCAGCTGGGTGGCGACTTCGTCGAGGTAGGCCCTTAGACGTACCTGGTCGGGATGGCTGCCGGCGTTCCAGCTCTCCAGGACCGGTTCCGTGGCGAGGCGCCGGCGTAGGTGTGCCGAGGGCCGGGCGATGAGCTCCGTCATCTTGCCGATTGTTCCCGACCGAGTGCTCGGCGGGTGGGTTGAAGTCCTCGCCGGTACTGCCACCAGGACTCGGATGCCGACACGATTCCGCGGGTCCAGAGGTCGGTGCTCCCGTCGCCGATCTCCGCCCACATCTTCGCGTTGGCCTCGGCGAAAGCCGTCAGGCCGTCGACCGGTGCGGCCTGCCACGACGGGACCTGCGCCGCCCATTCCTCGGCCTGTTCGGGGTTGTGACCGGCGGTGACCAGCCAGCTCACCCAGTAGGCGGCGTCGAGCCAGGCCGCGCCTCGGGTAGCCCAGCCCCAGTCGACGAGGCGGGCCTCGCGGTCGCCGACCAGCACGTTGGCGGGGTTCAGGTCGGTGTGCAGCAGGCTGCCACCGGCGAAGTGGTGGAGCAGGTCTTCGCTGGTATAGGCGGCGAGCCTCTGCTCGGCCAGCCGTAAGGGCAGGTCCGGGCAGGGCAGCTCGCCGATCCGTGTGATGAGCCGAGCGACGCGGTCGAGGTCCTTGGAGTTCGGCGAGTAGTCGGCGCGGTGGCCGTCGAGAGCCTCGAAGAGGAGAACGTCCCAGCCGTCCTTGACAATCCGCGCGACCAGGGCGGCGCCGACAGTCCCGAGATGGGGTGCCATCTCCGCTTCGCGTTGCTGGGTCCATACCCAGCGGTGATCGACCGGTAGAGCCTTGAGGAAGTACCGGCCCTCGGCTGTTCGCAGCCGCGCGGCGACGGAGCTGTTGAGCCCTTCGGCCGCGGAGTCAGCGCCGGTCACCGAACCGATGATCTGGCCAATGCGGTGACGAACGGAGGCCGGTAACTGCTCGTAGGTGAGGCGTTTCGGAGGCAAGAGTTCAGTCCTCGGCGGATGGGGCTCGGGACCGCTCCTGCCCATGGCGCGAGGAGCGGTCCCGAGCACTCGATCAGTGTCTTACGGTCAGTTGTACGGGTTGTCGTCGCCGCAGCCGCGCTGGTTGCCGGCGGAGACCTGGTCGACGGTGGTGATGACGATGCCGGTCGGTTCCGGCTGGCGGGGTTGCGGCAGAAGCGACGTCGGGGCCGCGGTCGTGTCGGGACGGCGTGTGATCTGAACCGGGGTGGGGCTCATGATTCCTCCTTGTTCCCGTGCTGGCAGTAGTGACTCAGTGGTGCCTTCGCCGCCTGGTAGACCTTGGCCATGGGTCGGCATACCCGGCAGGTGGACGACAGCGTGCAGCCGGAACATCCACCGGTGCGAAGCATTTGGGCGTCCGCGATCGAGGGCAGACGCAGCAGGCCTTGCGGGCCTTCGGTGATGATGTCGATCGGGTTCTCCCGGCCGACCTTGCACATGGTCGCGTTGCCGTGCGGGTCGACGTGGAAGCTGGTGTGCCCGGCCGGGCAGCCCTGGAAGATCGCGGACTTGTCCAGGTAGCCGGGCGTCTGCGAGTCGAGGGTCGCGCCGTTGCCGGTATAGGTCGGCGAGATTGACCCGAACTCCTTGAACGCCAGCCCGAGACTACGGACCAGGGCGCGCATCTCGTCCAGCTCGTCGATGTTGTGCTTGGTGATGATGATCGTGACCTCGACCGGGAGCCCGGCCTCGGCGGCCGCTACGAGGCCCGCGTAGGTGTTCTTGAACGCGCTCCTGGTCCGGGTCAGGGCGAACGCGGTCTCCGGGCTCGCCCCGTACATCGACACCGTGATCTTGTGTGGCCGGAAGGTCCGGAAGACGTCGAGAATCTCGGGCCGGGCCAGGCGGGAGCCGTTGGTCAGAACCTCGACCATCATTCCGGCATCGTGGGCAGCCTGGTAGGCCGGTGCGAAGTGCGGGTCGATCAGAGGTTCGCCGCCAGTGATCTGGAACCAGAGCACGCCCATGTCACGCAGCGTCTCGATCAGGTGCAGTTTCTGCGACAGGTTGAGGCCGGCGAACGGGCGGGTCTCCAGGTAGCAGTGCTCGCAGGAGAAGTTGCAGCCCAGGTTGATCTCCCATGAGGCGCGGTAGTACGTCACGGGAAGGGTCGAGAGTGGACGGACCAGCAGCACATCGCGGGCCGGCCGGTTCCGCAGGTCGACGGTCCAGGCTTGCCCGGCGGCGTCGGCGAACCAGTCCGGCACGATGCCGTTGTCGTCGGTGAGGTCGGCGAGCGTGGCGTAGAACGCGGACGGTAGTTGCATCGCGGCTGGGTGACCGGGGCGGACGGCGACGAACTGTTCCTCCTGTGGGCTGATGATGGCCTCAAACATCCGATGCCTCCTCCTGATCTTTTGCGGGTACGGTCCAGGGATTGCTGCTGTCGAGCACGAGGTGTTCGACGGCTGTCGCTAGGTCGTCGGGATCGAGTTCCAGGACACAGCGGCCTTCGTTCCTGCTGATCCAGCCGATGTTCACCAGCGTGGTCCCTACCCTGACCACGACCGGCAGGTCGAAGACGTCCAGCAGCAGGGCTAGCAGTCCGGCGCGCTTCTCCATCGGCTTGTGCCCGTTCACGCGGCGAACCTCGGGCCAGTGACCCAGCCGAGGAACCGCTCGTACAGGTCGAGCGGTGGCCCGTTGGTGCCGGCCGACCAGTCGTCGATCGCCTCGACCAGATAGGAGCCCAGCAGGACTGACAGACCGTGGGGGAAACGCTGGTACTGCTCTGCGAGCTCGGCCTTGGCGACGGCACACGGCCACGGCTCGCCACAGACCTTGCAGTCCCAGGTGGGTCGCCCTCCCTGGTGGTCCGTCCGCGGCACTAACACCAGCGGCCTCCCACAGCTCGGTGCCCGCGTGCCGATTGCAGGGTCATTGCTGCCTCGCTGCAAACAATCCCCGGCCACCGCGTCCGGCGAGTGAAACTCGTCGGGCCGAGATCAGCTCCGGGCGACTTGCCCCCGGCTGGCGAACCGGCAACCGCAGGCTTCGCGAGAAGATCGTCACCGCGCTCTCCCGCCGCCAGCACGGTCCCGGCGAATCACATGCCAGGCAACGTCCCGTCGCACTCGACGTCACGTGCTCGTCAAGCGTCGTCTGGGCCCGACAGAGCATCTGCTCGGCCGACACCGCGTAGTAAGTGTTTCCCGCCATGCTTTCCTCCGTGACGCCGAGTTCGGCCGGTCACCCACCGCCACGGAGACGCTGCTCGCGTAGCGGCGGGGAGCCATCGCCGGTGTTGCTCGTGAGGCAGCCGGATCTCGCGGGCCGCCGTCTTTCACTGTTGGTCGCTTTGCGTTGCGATCGAGCGTGACGGTCCGGTGACCCGGAATGAAAGGCGGTTGGCGTCAGCCGCAGTCAGCCAACGTCGACCAGCAGCGGAGTACGCCCGCGGAAGTCTGCGGATACTGTGCGTTCATGAGCGCGGAGCCGAAGCGAGCCAGCGAATGGACCATCCACGGAGAACGCGTCATCGACGACACCCGCCGCGCGGTGCTGAGTATCGCCGACGTGGAACTACCCGACGGCGTGCGGTTCGAGCAGTATGTCCTTCGGATTCCAGGCGCGGCCATGGTCATCGTCGTCGACGACGAGCAGCGCGTTCTGATGATGTGGCGGCACCGTTTCATTCTCGACCGCTGGGTTTGGGAACTGCCTGGCGGCTACCTCGACCCCGCCGAGGAACCGATGGCCTGCGCCACCCGTGAAGTCGAGGAGGAGACCGGCTGGCGGCCCCGCAGCATGGAGAAGCTGGTGTCCTACCAGCCGATGGTCGGCACCATCGACCAGGACAACGTCGTCTATCTGGCCCGTGGGGCCGACTTCACCGGAGCGGACCCGGATATCAATGAAGCCGAGCGCATCGGCTGGATCCCCCTCGACGAGGTCCAGCGGCACATCGACGACGGCACGATCGTCGGTGCCGGCTCCGTGGCGGGCCTGCTCGCCGTACTCCTGCTGAATGCAACCGGCAAGCTCTAGGCGTTCTGCAGCATCGGTGCCGCACGCTCGGTGAACTCCTGGACCGCGGGAAGTCCGGCATGCTTCGAGAGCCGGTCCGCCAGGTCGGCCAGGTAGTCGCGTGCCCGTGAGGAGTACAGTCCTTCCACTGCGTCGACGGCCTCGACACCGACCCGGGCCGACTCCTCGACCTCGCCGGTCTGCGCGTGAGCCACCGCCAGCAGTACCAGGTTGAACTGACGCCCCCGGGCGTACCGTCGCCCGTCCATGTCGAGAGAGCGGGTAGCGAAGCGCTGTGCGAGGTCACCCCGGCCCAGAGCTGTGAAGCAGTGCCCGAACTTCGCCGCCAGATACGACTCGTCGAAGTAGCCGATCCACTGCGGCTCGCTGCTCCGGTCGGCCTTGTTGAAGATGCTCTCCGCCCTGTTCAGGGCAGTAGCGCAGGCGGCTTCGTTCCCACCGACCGCATGTCCCTGGGCTTCCAGTACTGCCGACTCCGCCTGGATCGCTGCGATGCCGGCCTCCGTCGCAGCCCACCCCGCAGCACGGGCGAGATCCACCGCTTCGTCCGAGGCCCGCAAATAGGCCGCCTGGTGACTCATCGCCGCAAGGATCTCCGCACCCAGCGCTCGGTCACCGGCACCGGCCGCGAGCCGTAACGCTTGGATAAGATACCGCTGAGCCAGACCATGCATGCCAGCGTCGTACGAGGTCCAGCCAGCCAGTTGCGTCATCTCCGCCACCGCGGACAGCAACTGCCGCCCGGTCCCGACGTCGTAGCGCCCACGGACCAATTCGCTGACGTCGTTGTTCAGGAAACGCACCAGGCTGTCCCGGATGTGCCCTCCGCCGAACTGGTTATCCAACGTCCGATACGTCGAGGTCATCCGGCGCACCGTCTCCACGTCCGGCATCCCGATAAGCCGTTCCCCAGCGCCCGAGGGCTGCTCGTCGAACGACGCCATCAGCCATCGCATGGCAGGAGGAAGAAAGGCGGTCGCGCTGAACCCGACACGCTGAAGAAGGTCTCGCCGCTGCATATCGCCTCGCCAAAGATCCACGGCGACATCGATTCCGTGCCGCCAATCCGGCGCGAACTCTGGCCCGGCGGGGACACCGCTTTCCGTTGAATCGACACCGACGGGCTGTAAGCCACTGTCGGCTGACACTTCCGTCACCATGGCGGACAGCTGGCCACCCGCCTGGAGCGCGCCATCGAGCAGTACCGCCACCGATAGGCTAGGACGCTTGCTTCCTGTCTCCAGATCCCACAAATAGCCGTGTGAACAATGGATCATGTGGCCGAGTCGCCGCAGCGATAAACCTCGCCGTTCACGCAGCTCCTTGAGCTTCCGTGAGAAATCGGGATCGACGACGACAGTCCGGCGCGGCATGACTCGCTCCCCAGGATCAGCCGAGAAGATCGGCTCGAAGATTTCATTGGTTCGCGTGGCTTGTGCGAACCATACCGGAATTCTTTCGACCCAACCGTTATCAACAAGCGCGAAAGGGCCGGACCCTATCCCGGCCCGACCCCGTTCGCTATCGCTGCCGCTATGCCGCTTCGCGGGGGATGAGGTTGGCGGCGGCGTCGGCGTTGGGTCGCCGGAGTTCGAGGATGACGGAGGTGTAGGTGTCGGAGGTGAGGCCGATGGTGGAGTGGCCGAGGACTTCTTGGATCTCTTTCATGTCGGCGCCGCCGTGGCGTAGGTAGGTGGCGGCGCAGTGGCGTAGGCCGTGCAGCCGTACGGGTGGAAGGCCACTTCGGGTAACGAGGTGATCGAAGCGGTCGCTGATGGCTTGCGGATGCCATGGCTGCCCGTCGGGGCGGACGAAGAACAGGCCGGTCTGCGGCCAGGTGTCACCGCTGACCTGCTGCCATCGGTCGCGCATGTCAAGGTAGGCGGTGAGGCCGGCGACGGTGGTGGGGCCGAGAGGGACGATCCGGTCGCCGGCGTCGCTCTTCACCTTGCGGATGACCGGTTCGTAGCCGACGGTGGTGATCTGTTGGACGATGCTGAGGTAGGCCTCGTTGAGGTCGACGTCGTGATCGCGGAGCCCGACGGCTTCACCTCGTCGCAGGCCGCGGTGCAGGATCAGTTCGAACATCGGGTAGAGCACGGCGTCGTGGCGTTGGGCGTAGTCGAGGAACTGTCCGGCTTGCTCGGGTCGCCACACCATCACCGGGCTGGGCCGCTCACTGGTGGTCCTCCAGAGTTCGATCGCCTTGGGTGTCCAGACGCGTGCCTTCGGCCGGGTGCCGGCTTCGAGTTCGACGCCGAGGGCGGGGTTGGCGGGGATGAGGCGGGCGCGGCGGACGGCGTCGTTGAGTGCCACCCGCAGGGTGGCGAACAGCCGGCGCATGCTGGCGGCTTCCATCGGCCGGATGCCTCGATACTTCTGGCGCACGACGGGGTCGGTGCTGGTCCGCGCGGTTCGGATCTGTTCGTTGCGGGCGTCGAGCGCGGTGAACATGAGCTGGATGTGGTTGGTTCGCAGGCTCTGCAGCGGGACCTCGCCGAGGTGCGGGATGAGGTAGGAGCGGATGTGGTCGCCGTACCCGCGGATCGTCTTGGGCGAGAGGCCTCGCCGTCCGGCCAGCCATTCGGTGAGGTACTCGCCGGTGGTGGTCGGCACGCTGGCGGGGACACCGGCGCGGACGCGGGCGGCGACGGTCTCACGGTCGGGCAGAGGGACGCCGTTCTTGCACGATCGGAGAAGGTCGCCGATCTGTACGGCGAGGCCGCTGTCGTCGCCGGCGAGGGCGAGCAGCGAGCGGGCGTGGTCGAGTTCGGTGCGTGTGGCGTCGCGGTCGTCGAAGCCGCTGCGGCGCATGACTCGTCGGCTGCGGCCCGGCCCGACGGGCAGTTCCAGTTGGTAGCCCCAGGTGCCGTGGGTGGTGCTCCAGGAGCCGCCGGGGCGTCGTAGTTTCGGGCATCCGCTGTTGAGTCGTTTGCCGGTGGTCGGGTCTTTGCAGCCAGGGACCGGCCGAGGCCGAAGATCCGGGCGGCGGTGGGCAGGTCGGTGACGGCACCCAGAGCGCGGATGCGGTCCTCGGGCCATACCTCATCGCGGTGGCCGGTGGACGGATTGTGACTGGGGATGGCGTTCACAGTGCGGGTGCTCCTGTAGCAAGAGACGGCCGATCGAGGGCGCATCCCTTCCGCTGCAGGGCGGCCGGGACGCGGGTGCACCCTCAAACCGGCTCTTGTCAGCTCCGGCGAACACTTCCCGGTCTAACAGGTTTCTGACAGCGCCTTCCACGAATCTGACAGTGCAGCTCAGGGCCTTGATCACCGCTCGCGGCAGGGCGAGGCAGAGGATCTGACAGCGTCCGCACACCGATCCCGTCGACGGCGCTGTCAGTCGGTTGCGCACAACCGAAGTCAGCGCTGTGTGCGTGATGAGACGTCGTGCCGGAACGGGACGAGATAGCCGCTGTCCTGCACCGTCAGATTCACTTCGGTCTGTCAGAAACCTGTTAGACCGGGAAGTGTTCGCCAGAGCTGACAAACCGCGTTTTGAACAGCGAGCCGGCGACATCGCGCTGTGCGGCCGTTGGCCGATCCCCGCGGACGCGGAAGCTGTGCGGGCAGGACAACCGGCGCGTAGGCCTCGTGGGCGACCGCTTCCCAGGGCCCGCCGGGGAGCACCGCGGCCCGTTGCCCACGACTAGGCCGTGACGGCTCGCCCCAGGGATCCGAGTCCGACCGCCTGCCATCCACGTCGGATCGGTCCGCGACCGCGGTTCCCGGCCGGCACCACGCCACTTTGCTGCGCTTCCAAACTCAAAGGGAGAGAACTGTGCCATCCGCAACTTCGGCATCGACAACGGTTCGCGTGTCAGCGTGGACGTCAGTCTTGCCGTCCGGGTTGACGTCAGTCTTCAACCGGACCCCCGAACCGACCCCTCCATCCGCCTCACACCGCAGGTCAGAGCGGCTGTCACCGCTGGCGACGTGTGCACCGACAGACCCTGCAATCATCCGGGTCTCCCCTGGGGTGCGGCATGGATGATCCCGTCCTGCGAGTGCAGTCCCAACTCACGACCCGTGACCGGATCCTGCTGGGCTGGCTCTACGACCACGGCGTCCTCACCACCTTCCAAGCCGCCAACGCCCTGTTCCCGTCACTGGACTTCTGCCAGCGCCGCCTCCGCACGCTCTACCAACTACGGCTGATCGCCCGCTTCCGCCCTCAGCGCGCCGACGGCGGCTCCCATCCGTACCACTGGCTCATCGACCAGCTCGGCGCCGAAGTCGTTGCCGCGGCCCGCGACGAGCGCCCACCGCGCCGCGACCATGCCCGCCTCGAACGTCGCCGCTGGACGTCCACTCGGACTCTCGACCACCGGCTCGGCGTCAACCAGTTCTTCACCGACCTCGCCGGTCACGCCCGCACTCACCCCGGCGCCGAACTCCAGCAGTGGCTGCCCGAAGCCGTCTGCCAGCGAGCCGGCACGTTCGTTACCGACAACGACCCGGCACTGCTGCGCGCATACGAACCACCGGTACGCCCAGACGGGTACGGGCTCTGGGTCGAGGACGGCCGCGAGGTGCCGTTCTTCCTCGAGTACGACACTGGCGCCGAACAGCTCAGCGTGCTGACCGCCAAGATCATCGGCTACGCGAGACTCTTCGCCACCCTCGACCGGTCCTGGCCGGTGCTGTTCTGGCTGCACTCCGCCGCCCGGGAACGCAACTTCCGGCTACGCCTCGCTGAAGTACCGACCTATTGCGCGTCGCCACCGGCACGCGCGAGGACTCAGTCGGTCCAACCGGCCAGGTCTGGGCCAGCGTGGGATCGAGCGAGCGCTGTCGCCTGTCAGGTCTATGACTAGCGACGTTGGCCGCGTCGGGCCTGCGGCACGCCTGGATCACGGCGGCAGCGGCCTGATTGATCAGCCGGGTAGATGATCACCCCTTGCTCTGACGGTCCAGTGCAGCGAAGGCCACCGCCATCGGGATGCTGACCTCGGAGTGGCTACCGCCCACGCTGCATCGAGAGCACGCAATGTTGTCGCAGTGTCACTCAGAGTGCACTATTGAGTGATAAGCGTGGATGGCTTGCGAAGGGTGCGCCGTGGTCTACATGCCCATACTCAAAGGCAGGGAAGGCGAGCTCAAAGCCATCGACCATCTGCCGGAGGTGCTGGCAGCGAGGGTGATGCCGATCTTTGAGGTGCCGCCAACCAGTGGGGATCCGATCAAGGATGCCCACAGCTTCGCCGAGAAGGCCCGGAACGTAATACCGCGGGGGATGAGCGTGGCGGTCGACGCTCGTTACCTGGATGATCCGGACGGAGGCTGGCGGGGACCGCTGCAGGCTATCGTCGACGATTTCGCCGACTGGTGCGTCCCAATCCGGCCGGTTCTCCACCTGAACGACTCCGAGCGTCGTCTGGCAGAGGCGCGACAGGCTGCGGAGATGCACGATGGGGAGGCTGTCATCCGGCTCGACGGCGACATCGCCGATCCTGACGAGGATGAAGCCGAAGCGGCGGTCGCCAACCTCTGCCGGCGGGCTGGGACGACGATCGAGAAGTCTGCACTCGTTCTCGACTTCTTCGACGTTCGCTCAGAACGCGACATCGGCAGAGTCGAAGCGCTGGCGCGAAAGTGCCTGGTCTGGGCGCGGCGCTATCCGTGGGAATCCATCACGGTGGCTTCAGGGGCGATGCCGGAGTCGATCGGTGACCTTCCGTACAACATCGCCACCCCCATACCTAGACGCGACCTTGCTCTCTGGAGACGACTCCAAGATCCCGACATCGTCTTCGGGGACTACGGCATCGCCCACCCGAAGATGAGCGTCAAGGGATGGCCTCCACCTCCGAACCTTCGGTACACCGACGAAGACGTGTGGTGGATATACCGATGGGCGCGCGACGGCAACGGCTACAAGAGCATGTACGACCTTTGCGCCTCGCTGGTGGCGGCGGATCACTGGCCGGCAGAAGGCGCCGCGTACTCCTGGGGCGATGCCGAGATCGCGCAACGCGCCGCCGTGCTCGGAGGTCCCGGGAACGCGGCAGGATGGCGAGCCTGGGGTACGGCACACCACCTGACCCACGTGCTGAAGATGCTCGAAGATTCGCACGATACCGGCGGCTGACTCCCCGTCGTCCGCTTCGCCGATCGTCATCCCCTCGCTGTTGGTCGACGGCCGCCCGGAATGCCGCTTATGATGCACCGCTGGCCGAGCCGCCCCGGGTCCAACTACGGGCGGACGATTACCCGGCGCAATTGACACTCAACCAAAGGGTGAACTGCGACTAGTGCGCTGACCATCCAGCAAGAAGGAGCTTGGTCACCCAATCGCGCGTGCCTGCTCCACTGCTGGTCGGCCAGCTCGAGGTGCTGGGCGAACTCTCACCTTGGCTAACAAGCAAGGGGAAAGGATCACGATCCCTTGCTGACAAGCCCGGTGAGGAAGCGGCTGGGCTGGCCGGACCAGGTGATGGACAGCGCCTCTCGGGCCCGGGTTGCCGAGACGAAAAGCAGCGAGCGTTCGCGCTGAATGTCACGCTGGTGGTCGAGATGGTCTGCTTCTTGCGGAGTGACTGCAGCGGGCAGGGGAAGGTAACGGGCGCCGGCGCCGATGATCGCGACCGCGCGGAACTCCAGCCCCTTAGCGCGGTGCATGGTCATCGCTTGGACACCCGCCTCCGGCTTAGAAATCTGCCCGGATTTGACGAGATTTGAGGGTAGGCCCGCCGTATGTAGAGCGTTTACTGCAGCAGTTGCAGCGGTGTTGGTACGGCCAATGACGGCGATTTCGTCGAGCGGGATACCGCCTTCGTGCCAGCCCCGGATACGGCGAACCAGGGCATTCATTTCCGCCGTCGGTGAGGAATATCCGATGACATCGGGTTTGCCTCCCCGCAGGATGGAGCGGTAGCCGCGTAGGCTATCGGAACCACCGTCGAGGTCGTCGTAGCCGTCAGGGTCATGCGGGTCGATAACGCTGACGGCGGCTTCGAGAATCTGTCTGGTGGTGCGGTAGTTCAAGGTCAGTCGGTGGGACCGGCCGCGGATGTCGATTCCGAGCTTACCGAGGGTCACGCGGCTGTCGTAGATACGCTGGAAGGTGTCGCCGACGATGAACATGTCGTCCTTGGCGGCCGGGGCCAGGGCGCGAAGCAGAATCCAGTGGGCGGCGTGCAGGTCTTGGGCCTCGTCAACGACGACATGCCGGTATGGGCGGTCGGCGTCTGTCCATGTCGCGGTGATGTCGCCGGCGCGGACAGCGGCCTGTTTGAAGCCGAGGGCCTTGTCGCGGTCCAGGCGCCGGCCGGCTGTGGCCACGCCGATATGGTGCAGGCCGGATGTCTTTTGCCTTCGATGCGGAGCGGATGCGTTTCAGGCGAGGCGGTGGAGGGTTCTGTGGTCGGTGACGATGGCGTGGGCCACGTCGGTGAGCTTTCGATTGTTGTTTCGGGCGTAGGTGCGGATGCGGGTGAACGCCTGATCGACGTCGATCTTGTGGGCTTGGGCGATGGCACCCTTGGCCTGTTCGATGACGACGCGGCTGTTCAGGGCGCCTTGGAGTTGTTCGGTCAGGACTTCACCGCGATGGATGGCGCGTTCCTGTAGCAGCGCGATGGCGGCTACGTCGGCGAGGGCTTGGACGATCGGTATGTCCGGGCCGGTGAAGTCGCCGCCTTTGGTGTCACCGAAGACGTTCAACGCCCCGATGCTCTGGTGGCGTAGCCGCATGGGAAAGGCGTGCACGGATTGGAATCCGCTGGCGGTGGCGTGGGGGGCGAAGCGGGGCCATCGGGTGGCGGCTTCGCCGAGGTTCACGTTGATGACCGGCTGCCCGGTGCGGAACGCCTCCAGACACGGCCCTTCGTGGGTTTGCAGCTGGAACAGTTCGAGGAGTCTGACGTTCTCGTCGGAGCCCGCCATGAATTCCAGGCGGCCGTCCTTGTCGGCCAGGACCAGCCCGACGGCGGCGGCGCCGATCAGGGAGGCGGTGCGGTCGGTGAGCATGTGCAGAAACTCGATCAGGTCGAAGTCGTCGACCAGTGTGTCGGCGACCTCGACGAAGATCGTCGCCAACCGTTCGGCGGAAACGGTGGTCATACCTGACTCCCGGCATCGAGGCGATGGGTGCGGCACGGTCATGGGCGATCTCGGTCGAACTGCAGCCGGCGGGCTACGACGTCGCGGGCCACCTCGTCCACGCGGCGATTCTCGGCGTAGGCGTAGGCCCGCATCCTGGCCATGGCTTCACTGATTGTCCCTCCGATCTGCACCATCACCATGCCTTGGGCCTGAAACAGTTGCGCCCGGTAGCCGACCGCGTCGGCGACATCGCCGTCGGTGTCGTCGTCGCTGGTGGCTTCGTGTTGGTCGAGCAGGGCCTGCATGGTGATCTCGGCGAAGGTCATCGCATCGTTGAGCTGGTCGCTCGACAGTGCCCCGGGCTGATCACGAAAAACGTCGAGGACACCCAGCCGGGCGGCGCCCATCTGGAGCGGGAACGCGAATACCGCGCCTATGCCGTCGGCGCGAGCGGCGGGGCCGTACATCGGCCAGAGGGCCGCCATGTCGTCGCTCAGGTCGGGGACCAGGACCGGGCGGCGGGACTCGAAGGCGTCGATGCAGGGCCCTTCACCGAAGACGAACTGAAGTTCCTCGACCCGCTCGCAGCGCGCGTCGGAGGCCGCACACACCCCGCGTATCCCGTCGTCGGTCAGCACACTGATGCCGGTTCCGGACGCGGCCAGTGTCCGGGCGGCGGTCTGGCACACCCGTTGGAGGTAGTCGGCGATGCCGTGGGAACGGCCCGGCTGCGCCGCGATGAGGTTCCTGATCGCGGTGGCCCGGTCAGCCATGACTCGTGCCTCGCCGGCGTAACGACGGGAGTTTTCGGCACGGCACGGTCAAGGACGAGCAGTAATACGGAACGGGCATGGCTGCACCTCGGCGGCGGAAGAAGAGACCGCCGGGTCCTGGGCAGTAGCACCAGATGATTCCGGTCCTACTACGAGTTTACTCGCACCGACAGTCTTCGGAGATGCGGCACCGAAAACGTCACCCGGCTTGCAGGCCCCCACGATGCGGGTAGGGTCACTGATACGAGTCCCGGTGGAGGGGCCGTTGCCCCGGACCCCGGCATGTTGCACGCCACCTGAGGCGGGGACCATGCCTGAGAGTTCCGACAGCAGCGTCTATCGATCCGCTCACGGGCTGACGATCACCGTCCGCGCCCTGCCCGGTGACGGCCGCTGTGCATATGTGTGTCTGGCGGGGGAGATCGACCGGGATTCGCGCGCGATCCTGTCCCGGACCGTTGACTGGCTGACCACGACGGCGCCGGTCAGCGTTCTGATGGACCTTGCCGCGCTCACGTTCGCGTGCTCGACGCTACCGAACTTCATCGCACACGTTCGCCACGCTGTGCCCGGCGACGCTGAACTCATTCTGTGGCGGCCGAGACCGGAGACCGAGTGGGTGTTGCGAGCCACCGACATGCCTGCCATCGCCACGATCCGCGGCGGGCCCATCCAAGGCTGCGGCAGCCGTTGAATGCCGCCGGCCAAGGACGAGGCGCACTTCCTGTTGGCAAGCGACGCGCTGCCGGGATGCTGGGCGACATGAGCGCGGACGGCTCGCGGCAAGCAGAGACCGGCGACCGTCCGGATGCCGGGCTGAAGCGGCTGGAGGACCAGGTGGAGAAAGGCCTGGACCACCTCGGCGCCGTGATCAAGCCGCGGTTGAGGGGATGGCTGCACGTCGGCGCCTTCCCTCTTGCCGCGGGCACAGGAGGACTGTTGACCGTGGTGTCCCCGGACGCCCGTACCCGGCTGGCCCTGGCGCTGTTCACACTGTCGGCAGCCCTGCTGTTCGGTATCAGCGCGCTGTATCACCGCGGCCACTGGACTGCACGCGTCGAGGACGTGCTGCGCCGGTTGGACCACGCCAACATCTTCCTGATCATCGCCGGCACCTACACCCCGTTCTGCGTACTCGCGCTCCCACCCGGGCAGTCCCGGACCCTGCTCTGGATCGTGTGGTGCGGCGCGCTGGCCGGCGTCGCCTTCCGGGTCCTGTGGGTCGGCGCCCCGCGCTGGCTGTACGTACCGGTGTATGTCGCCCTGGGCTGGGTCGCCGTGATCTACCTACCCGCGTTCTGGCGGGCCGGCGGCGCACCGGTCGTCACCTTCCTCATTATCGGCGGTGCTCTTTACACCCTCGGCGCGGTGGTCTACGGCCTCAAACGGCCCGACCCGAGCCCACGCTGGTTCGGATTTCACGAGGTCTTCCACGCCTTGACCGTCGCAGCGTTCGCCGCCCACTGCACCGGCATCGCCATCGCCCTGACCGCCACCTGACATCGCGATCCAAGGGTCCCCGCGGGTCGGATGCGACGGCCATCGCTGGGGTCCGCCCGTGGTCATCACGCCAGACGCGGATCTGCCGAATCCCGGACATTCGCGGCCGGCTACTCGGGGAGGGCGCGTCGGCATGTGTATCCAATGTGAAGTGAGGACATCACCATGACCCAGTTCCATCAGCTCGACCGGCAGGTCACCGCTCCGATCACCGACGCCGTGGGCTGGGACGCGCTCGATGTCCGTGCCGTGGACACCGCCCGGCTGCTCGCCGCGGACGCCGTGCAGAAGGTCGGCAACGGTCACCCCGGCACGGCGATGAGCCTGGCGCCGCTGGCCTACCTGCTGTTCCACGACGTCATGCGGCATGACCCGAACGACGATCAGTGGCTGGGCCGGGACCGGTTCGTGTTGTCGGCCGGGCACACCAGCCTCACCCTCTACACCCAGCTCTACCTCAACGGGTACGGCCTGGAACTGGACGACCTGCGCGCCCTGCGCACCTGGGGTTCGGTCACGCCGGGGCACCCCGAGTTCCGGCACACCCGCGGTGTGGAGATCACCACCGGGCCGCTCGGTCAGGGCTTGGCCAGCGCCGTCGGCATGGCCATGGCCGCCCGCCGCGAACGGGGCCTGCTCGACCCGGACGCCGCACCGGGCACCAGCCCGTTCGACCACCACGTGTACGTCATCGCCTCCGACGGCGACCTCATGGAAGGCGTCACCGCCGAGGCCAGCTCCCTGGCCGGGCACCAGCAACTGGGCAACCTGGTGGTGTTCTACGACGCGAACCACATCTCCATCGAGGACGACACCGACATCTCGTTCAGCGAGGACGTTCCCGGACGGTACGCCGCCTACGGCTGGCACGTGCAGACCGTCGACTGGACCAGCACCGGTGAGTACGTCGAGGACATCGACGCCCTGCACGCCGCTATCGAGGCCGCCAAGGCAGAGACCGGGCGGCCATCGCTGATCAAGCTCCGCACCATCATCGGCTGGCCCGCCCCCACCCTGCAGAACAGCGGCAAGGCGCACGGATCCGCCCTCGGCACCGACGAGATCGCCGCGACCAAGCGGCTGCTCGGCTTCGACCCGGACGCCTCGTTCACCGTCGAGGACGAGGTACTGACCCACGCTCGTGCGAGCGTCGCGCGCGGGTCACGCGTACATCAAGAGTGGTTGCCCGGTTTCGAGGCCTGGCGCACCGCCCACCCGGACCGGGCCGCGCTGCTCGACCGGCTGCTCAAGCGGCAGCTGCCGGACGGCTGGGAGGCCGCCCTGCCCACCTTCGCGCCCGACGCCAAGGGCATGGCCACCCGCAAGGCCTCCGGAGAGATCCTGACCGCGCTCGCCCCGGTCCTGCCGGAGCTGTGGGGCGGCTCAGCCGATCTGGCCGAGAGCAACAACACCACCATGACCGGCCAGCCGTCGTTCATCCCGGCCGACCGGCAGACCCGCAACTGGCCCGGCGGCCCGTACGGCCGCACTCTGCACTTCGGCATCCGCGAGCACGCCATGGGCGCGATCCTCAACGGCATCGCCCTGCAGAGCCTCACCCGCCCGTACGGCGGCACGTTCCTGGTGTTCAGCGACTACATGCGCCCCGCCGTCCGGCTGGCCGCGCTCATGCAACTGCCCGCCACCTACGTCTGGACCCACGACTCCATCGGCCTCGGCGAGGACGGCCCCACCCACCAGCCCGTCGAACACCTCGCCGCGCTGCGCGCCATCCCCGGCCTGGACGTCGTGCGTCCCGGCGACGCCAACGAGACCGCCGTCTGCTGGCGGACCGTCCTGGAGCACACCGACCGGCCCGCCGGCATCATCCTCACCCGGCAGAACCTGCCCGTGCTCGACCGCGGCCCCGGCGGATACGCGGCAGCGGACGGCGCGGCCCGCGGCGGCTACGTGCTGGCCGGCGCCGGCGATGACGCCGATGTGCTGCTGATCGCCACCGGCTCGGAGGTACAGATCGCCCTCGACGCCCGTGACCTGCTCGCCGGCGAGGGCATCACCGCCCGCGTGGTGTCGATGCCGTGCCGGGAATGGTTCGCCCAGCAGACCCTGTCGTACCGCGACAAGGTGCTCCCGCCCAACCGGCGCGCCCGCGTCAGCGTCGAGGCCGGCATCGGCCAGGGCTGGCGCGACATCGTCGGCGACGCCGGGCGCATCATCAGCCTCGAGCACTTCGGTGCCTCCGCCGACCATCAGCGGCTCTACCAGGAGTTCGGCATCACCGCCGTGGCGGTCGCCCAAGCGGCCCGCGACAGCATCAACGCCACGTCCGATCCGGTGCGCCCCGGCGGTGACCAGCCGACCGCATCCCCCACGATGGGCGGCACGGGCGACCGGCAGGAGTGAAATACGTCCTGTTTGGAAGGGATGGCACCGGGCATGCTTCCATCGAAGGCAACGAATGCCGATTGCCGTCCGGAGCTTCCCGCATCAAACCCGTACTGCCAGAGCAGTACGCCGGTCCACGCATAAACAGCTCCAGGAGACATACATGTCCAGCACCACCAACCGCACCGACGCCTCCACGACCGGCGCGGTGCGCCGCCGTTCGACCGAGACCAAGGCCGCGTTCAAGACCACCGAGTTCATCGCGTACGTCGTCATCACGCTGGCTGTCCTGATCGCCTCCCTGGTGGTCGACGGCAACGGCAACGGCGACAACGGCGCCGGCGGCGACTACTTCCGCGCCGACCGCGCATGGTTCTACGTCGTCCTGCTGACCATCGGCTACCTGATCAGCCGTGGCCTGGCGAAGTCCGGCACCCGCGAGCACGCCGACGCCTGACGGCGCTGATGACCGCCGCCGACCCCGACGGGTCGGTGGCGGTCGCTTTCCCCCTGCCGAAAAGGACTTTTCCGTGGACGTCATGACCAGTACCGGCCCCTTACGAACAGCCGTCGTGGTGAACCCGGTGAAAGTGCCCGACCTCGACGACCTGCGCCGCACCATCACCGACGCCCTTACCGCCGAGGGCTGGCCGGAACCGATGTGGCTCGAGACCACCGTCGACGACCCCGGCGCCGGCCAGGCCACCCGAGCCGTCCGCGACGGCGCCGAACTCGTCTTCGCCTGCGGCGGTGACGGGACCGTGATGGCCTGCGTGACTGCCCTCGCCGGCTCCGACGTCGCCCTGGCCGTGCTGCCTGCTGGCACCGGCAATCTGCTGGCCGCCAACCTCGGACTCGCCGGCGACCTCGCCACCGGCCTCGAAGTCGTCCTGCAAGGCGGACGCCGACGCATCGACGTGGGCGCGGTCGGCGAGCAGAGCTTCGCGGTGATGGCCGGCATGGGCTTCGACGCCCACATGCTGGATGCCACCAACGACACCGCCAAGAAACATATCGGCTGGCTCGCCTACGCCGCCGGAGCCGCCCAGCACCTGCGCGACCGCCCCATGCACCTACGCATCACCCTGGACGACAAACCCGCCTTCACCCGCAGGCCCCGCACCGTCATCGTCGGCAATGTCGGCCGGCTGCAGGGCGGCATGCGACTGCTCAATGACGCCCAGCCCGACGACGGGCTGCTGGACGTCGCCATCCTCAGCCCTCGCACCCTGCGCCACTGGGCCGCTCTCGGCTGGGGCGTGCTGCGCCGCAAACAGAGCGTGCCGAGTATGGAGACCTACACCGCCACCCGCGTGCAGATCCGCAGCAAGCGTGCCCAGCCCCGCCAACTCGACGGCGACCTCATCGACCCGGGCAAGGATCTTCTGGTCACCGTACGTCCAAAGGCTCTTTTGCTCTGCGTGCCGCAACCCGCCACCGAGCCCGACCTCGCCCACGACGCGGCCGCTGTTGAGCGCGACGCCCACGAGCTGCGTTGATCCGGGTTATCTTCCGGTGATGCGAGCGGACACGTCGTTCGGACGGCTCATGGCGGCGGTTCCGCGGAGGCGACGTGCCGGACCATAGGTGTTAGACGCCCGCGCTACATCTTTCGCATCTATGCTGCCTCGCGTGACCGGCAGCGGGGCGAGCAGTGTGGATCTCAGCGATGTGCTGCTCGCGGTCGAGCGGGCCGCCCCGGTCGACGCCCTGGAGGCGGTGACTCGCAGCATCGGCGGCCGTCTCGAGGCGTTGTGGGTGTCGTTCCTGGTGGCGGACATGAGTGGCCGTGCCCTGGTTCGCCTGTCCCACGTACCGCTCGGCGCCGCGCCGGACGCCCGGCGTCAGGGTCAGGACGTCGCGGTGGTGCTGCCCTTCGACGGGGGGCCTCAGGAGCAGGCTCTGCGTGGCCAGCGCGTACTGGTGCAAGCAGCCGGGGACGTGTTCGTGGTCCGCGCGCCGGTTACCCAACGGGGAGAAGCCATCGGTCTGCTCGAGATCGCCCTGCCCGCGTCACCGCCAGACGCGACCGTGCAGGCGGTGGCGCGGGCCGCGCACACGCTGGCGTTCGTGATCATCGCCAACCGCCGGCACACCGACCTGTTCGAGTGGGGCCAGCGCACCACCGCGTTCACTCTCGCCGCGGAGATCCAGCGCCGGTTGCTGCCGGCCTCGTTCACCTGTGAAGCCGACTCGTTCACCCTGGCGGGCTGGCTGGAACCGGCGGCCAACATCGGCGGCGACACCTTCGACTACAGCCTTGCCCGAGACGAACTGCACCTGAGCATCACCGACGCCGTAGGCCACGGGGTACAGAGCGCACTGACCGCGACCCTGTGCGTCGGCAGTCTGCGTAACACCCGCCGAGGCGGCGGGACCCTGCTCCAGCAAGCAGAAGCCGCGAATCTGGCGTTGCTCGACCATGCTCCCGGCGGGTTCACCTTCGCTACCGGGATGCTCGGCCGGCTCGACCTGCGCACCGGGATCCTGTCCGTCGTCAACGCCGGGCATCCCACCCCGCTGCTGATCCGCGACACCACCGCCCAGCCGGTGCCGCTTCCGGCCAATCGGCCCTTCGGAGTGCTACGCCACCGCCCCTATCGGGAGGCGCAGATCGCGTTGCAGCCAGGCGACCGGCTGGTGATGGTCACTGACGGCATGCTGGAACGAGGCGCCGCCGACCTGGACCTGCCCGTGCGCCTGCAGCACCTGAGCGGACTACACCCTCGCGAAGTAGTCCGCGTCCTCGGCGACCTCGTCCTCGAAGTCGCCGGACCCACCCTGCCCGACGACGCCTGCCTGCTGGTCCTCGACTGGCACGGCGGCCACGGCACCACCCGCCACACCGCCGCCGGCGCCGACCTTCACCGCAGCAGCACACCCGCCACCACCGCTGCCGCGTAACCACCGGCAAACGCCTCAGGGACGCACTACCACGCCACGGCAGGAGCGTTGTCTCCGTTGCGCTGTCCAGCGCCAGGTCATCTCAAGCGACGGACGCCGCGGTGAACGCCACGAGCAGTCGGACCGGGTGACCAGGTTGCGGCTCGAATGACCGGCAGCAGGGCTTACACGTGGACCATCGCGGGGAAGTCACGGGCGGCAGTTGACGTATCCGGAACCCCAGTCGTCGGCCGAATTGGCGTTGTAGCGGCCGGTTCTACGCAGAGTGAGTTGATCGCGTGGTGATCCGGTGGTGATCGGATGTCGGTTGACCAGCGGAAACGCGGGTTAGCGGCCATTTTGCTTCCCATCTCCAGCTCGTCTAGATCCCGTTATGTGGGACGTGGTGATCCTGTGGTGATCGGTTGTTCCGGAGTGGCCCGTCTGCCCTGGTACTGAGCAGCAGTCTTGCGCCCAAGCGTGACTAGGCTGGACGGTGAACTCCTGTGCCAGTGGCGGCACCACCGCTAGCTGGTTGAGATGGCGCGACCACTATTCCGCTTGCGTGTACATGACGATCCAGCGCTTGAGGCGCTGCATGACCCGAGGGTCGACTTCCAGGGTGTCGATGCGGGTCGCGACGATCATCGGGTCGATCAGTCCTGCCTCGATCAGGGCGTTGGCGAAGGCGTGGTCCTTCTCGCGGCCGGCTACCAGCTTGGAGACCACGCAGTCGTGCGGGTCGAGTGCGTAGCCGCGTCCGGGCTGCGTGCTCTGCGACTCGACCAGCACGAGGCGGTCACGCCACCCGCAGGGCAGCGTCGCTGTCGTGACGCTGACCCCTTGGGCGTAGTAGCCGTTCATCTCGTGGAACGGCGAGAGCTCGCCGATGGCACCGTCGACCTGATCGGACTTGCGGTTATCCGGGTCGTCGAAGAAGGCCACGTCGACTTCCATGGAGGCAGTGGCTTCCATCGGGAGACAGTCCTCCGGGATGGCTGCCAGAATCGACTGGCTGCCGATCACGACGACGTCGGGATCGTCGGCGATCTGGCTTGCCGCGCGCAGGACGTGCTCCAACTGCTCCCGTCTCACGCCGCGTGCTCCCAGCCGCTCCGGGTGAAGGCTCTGAGAACCTGTTGGCGCTGAGGCGGGGAGAGAACTCCGGCGAAGGGCGAGTTCTGCCGAAGCTCTACGGCCTCGGAATCTTCTGAGGTCAGCGTCTTGAGGACGGCACCAGGTCCTTCGCTGAGTTTGTCGCGCCAGCGCATCAGCCAGACCTCGGTCATGGTGCCCTGGTGCTGAACCAGGAGCCGATCGAGGTTTTCAACGGCTTTACCCAGGACCGCGTCCGGGTCGGTGACGAGGCTGCCGGCGACCGCCTGATGCAGCCACAGCGACTTGAGTTGATCGCGGGTCAGTTTCGGTTTGGGTCGGCGCAGCGCCTCGACGGCTCTGCGCTCGACCCTGCGGTGCTTGCCGACCATGACGAACGGCAGGTCACCCCGCTCGCAGAGGTTCACGACCTGCTGGCGCGAGATGCCCAGAATCTTGGCCACCTCGCCGGTGGTCAAGAGCCCGCTGCCAGTTGGCACCATGATTTGAGACTATCCGCAAACGCCAAAAACACAAAACCCTGCGCGGCCCTCGCTGCCGGCCTTGCCGTGCGCAGTCAGTTCCAAGCCGTTCGCTTGCCTCGGAGGTCTCGGATCAACGCGGCGAGCTCTGCGCTGAGCTTGTCCATGTCGATGAGGTCGCCGGCCAGGTGGTTGAGTAGCGGCCTGATCGGAAAGCGCATCAGGCGCTGGTAGCGGACGCCGTAGGCAGCGACGTGAGTCACCGGGTATCCGTCGTGATGGGCGAGCAGGCTGTAGCTGATCATTTGATCGACCAGTTGCATGCGGTAGTCGGCTATGTCCAGCCGTCCGCTCTTGACCTCCAGCACCGTGGTGCCGAGGAGAAAATCGGCGCACCGAAGACCGCCGAGCAACGCCACATGCGCCCTCGCTTTCCCGTACGAGCTGAGCGCCGTGCGGAAGGCGTTGCTGTAGCTGGCCCACAGGTCGGCGAACGCCCGCCATTCAAAAACTGTCTCGCTGCCGTGGTGAGGCAATGCGTCTGGGTGTTGCCGGAGATGGCGCGCAACGGCATCGGGCTTCGGCCGCGCACCAGAACGCGGATTCATGAACTCCATGACCTGAGCCAGGCGATACGCAGCAAGGAAGAACTTGGCGGGCTCGGCCGTCCTTCCGTCGCGCTGCCACGAACCTAGGCTTGCAGCGGGTGCGCTGGTCCTGTGATAGCCCGCCAGAGGCAGCAACCTGGCGGTCCGCTCTTCGCCGAGAATGTCGAACAAGTGCGTGTAGGGCGGTTGATCACAGAGCGACAAACCGATGGCAAGCTCCATGAGGTCGCCGAAGAACGACTTGTCGTCGACGTCGACCGGAATGGGGATGCGGCCGCACAGGGCGGTCCCGATCTCGGCGCACAGAAGGTGCCGAAGCGGGAAGTTCTTGGCCAGCCATGCCGTGATGAGATCCGTGGTCACTGCTTTCCTCTCGCGACGGGTACAGCGCCGGCCACCGGCGTGGCAGCGCACGGGTACGCGAGACGAGCGATCCGTCCATGAAGACGAGACGTCGTGAAAGGAGAGAGAAAAGGCCGCGAGCGGGATCATCAGCCCTTGACCGAAGTGGCCGTGAAAGTGGGCTCCGCGAGAGAGCGGCGAGCGCGAGGCTCAGTTGTCGAAGATTGGGATGCGGACGGACCGCGGTCCCGACGCTCACGGTAAGCGGTGCCTGGTAGCCGCACAATGCCAACTTCGGCGCCGCCATCAATCTGGCGGCCGCCGGGCGAAGCACCGATGCGGGCGTTAAAGGTCCGTGTCGGGCGGCGTCGAGCGAGACGGACGAGCCCGCCGTGCGCCGGCTGTCAGGTGCGGAACGAGCCGAGCCGTTCCGTGCCTGGTCAGAGCACTTGACCGTTCGGCGGAGTCACGTGATCGTTCGTGCACCCGGTCAGGTGGCCGCGCCACCAGACCGGTACCACGGCGGTCGGCCTGTGGCCACCCCTTCGGTCGGGCGCCGGCTTCGAGTTCGATGCCCAGCGCCGGGTTGGTGGGGATCAATCGGGCGCGGCGAACGGCGTCGTTGAGCGCGACCCGCAGGGTGCCGAACAGCCTCGCATGCTGGATGCGCCCATCGGCCGGACACCACGGAACTTCAGGCGTACGAGTGGGTCGGGGCTGGCTCGTGCGGTGCGGATCTGTTCGTTGCGGGCGTCGAGTGCGGTGAACATGGTCTGGATGTGGCTGGTCCGCAGAATTTGCAGCGGGATGTCGCCGAGGTGCGGGATGAGGTAGGAGCGGATGTGGTCGCCGTACCCGCGGATGGTCTTGGGCGAGAGCCCGCGCCGTCCGGCCAACCATTCGGTGAGGTATTCGCCGGTGGTGGTCGGCACGGTGGCGGGGACACCGGCGCGGACGCGGGCGGCGACGGTGTCGCGGTCGGGCAGCGGGATGCCGTTCTTGCAGGCTTGGAGTAGGTCGCCGATCTGTGCGGCGAGGCCGGTGTCGTCGCCGGCCAGGGCGAGCAGGGATCGGGCGTGGTCGAGCTCGGTGCGGGTGGTGTCGCGGTCGTCGAAGCCGCTGCGGCGCAGCACTCGGCGTCCGCGCCCGGCTGCGACAGGTAGTTCGAGTTGGTAGCCCCACGTGCCGTGGTTGGTGCTCCAGGAGCCGCCGGGGCGGCGTAGTTTCGGGCAGCCGCTGTTGAGTTCGAGTCCCTTCGGGCGCACATCTCAAAGGCCGTGACCTGAGGCAACGCGGGTCACGGCCTTTTGTTTCCCGCTACTCGCCTGCTCGTATCCCGTACGGATCGTATGGGTGGAAGTCAGGACCAGACCCGCTGCTCGTTGTGTTCTTCCTTGCGGCGCAGCGCCTCGCTCAGGTCGATGCCGTAGCGGTTGGCCACCGCACACACCAAGATCAGGATGTCGGCGAGTTCTTCGTCGACCGTGCCGACGATCGAGGTCGTGTCGACGGACAGGTGCTCGGACTTGCGAACGGCCTTGAACAGTTCTCCGACCTCCTCGCCCAAGAGCAGGCACTGGTCGATGACGCCACGATCGGCGAATCCGCGCTCCTTCTCCATCGCGGCGACGTAGCGCTGGATTTCGGGCAGGGTCGCGGCGTTGGGCAGCGGGAGCATGGGCCGGCCTCGGGTTGGACGTCAGGGCGTCGCGGACGCTATCAGCCCAGGTGCCTCGAAGGCATCCGTGCGGTTCACCCGTCCGAGTCTCTCGGTCGAGCCACCAGCTACCTTCTTCAGGCATTGATCCGAAGACTGCTCTGCTGGCTTTCACCGACGGCGAATTGCGGCCGGCGTTGCCGGGTGCGACTCCATCCGATGCGGCAGAGGCTGAAGCGGTTGTCCGGAAGGTGCTTCCGGGGTATCACGTGACGTTGAAGGCTGACTCCACTCTCGACGTGACCTGTCCACCCGACGACATCACCCATGTCACGGTGCTGCCCGGAGCTGAGTTGCTGTGCGATCGCAGACTCGTGATCAGGCGTCCTTCCGCACTGCCGTTCGACTTCGAGCGCCGGTACTGGGACGGTCTGCATCCGGTCGATCCGGACCCGGCGTGGGAGGACGAGGATCCGTATCCGCTGCCGTTGCGTCCCTTGGAGTTGGGCGAGGCAGCTCTGGGCGCTTTGTTCGGCTTCGTCATCGACGGCCTGCAGTCGTGGCGAGGGCCTATGAAACTAACGATCCACGCCGCTTCGCAAGGTCATCCGTCCTGGTGCGGTTCTGAGCGCCGAAGGTTGTGGCCGGGCTGATCCGGCCATGCGAGGAATCCCTATGATGCAGCCGTATCTGAATCGGGGGACAGTTTGATGTCACGGAAAGTCTGGTCGGCCCTTCTTCTTTCGGCCGTGACCACCCTTGCTGCCACGGCCGTCGCTGGTCCCGCCGCGGCATCGGGCCATGGGTGGGTGAGCGCGGGCGCCATGACGGTCTCGTTCTCGACCCACGACAAGGTCAAGAGCAAGGTCGTGATCACCCGGTCCGGCCGGACCGTCACCATCGACGACCGGGTGGCTGTCAAGCCCGGCAAGAACTGCAAGCAGGTCAAGGGCGACAAGACCCGGGTCCGCTGCAAGACGAAGAAGACCCCCGTCAAGGTGGTCGTCAGGCTTTACGACCGGGACGACTCGGTGGTCAACAAGAGCGATCTCAGGTTGGTGGCGTACGGCGGTCCGGGCAACGACAGGCTTGTCGGCGGCCCGAAAGCTGATGTCCTGCACGGCGAGGATCTCTGCGACCCGGCGGCCGGCCACGACAAGATCTACGGCATGGGCGGCGCGGACCTCCTCTACGCCGGTGACGGGTCCGACTACGTCTCCGCGGGTGACGGCAACGACCGGGTCCTCGGCGACAGCGACTGCGTCACCGCGTCCGACGGTGCCGGCAACGACGTGATCCACGGTGGCAACGGCGACGACGACCTCTTCGGCGACAACGGCAACGACAAGATGTACGGCGGCAACGGCAACGACTTCATTCAGGCCTGGTACGGCGCGGACCGGATCGAGGCCGGCGCGGGCAACGACCAGCTGTACGGCGACCCCGACGACCGCAAGGCCTACGCCGACGTGCTGCTCGGTGGCACCGGCCGGGACCTGGTCGACTACCAGGGCTACAAGAAGCCTCTCACCGTCTCCCTGAACGGCGTGTCCCGCGACGACGGCGTGGCCGGCGAGCGCGACACCGTCGGCGCCGACGTGGAACGCCTCAACGGCGGCTCGGGCAACGACCGCCTCGTCGGCAACGCGGCAGCCAACTGGATCATGGGCTTCGCCGGCAACGACGCGATCCTCGGTGGCGGCGGCAACGACGACCTGTACGGCAATGAGGGTGACAACAAGCTCTACGGCGAGGCGGGCGACGACGTCCTCTACGTCTACTACGGTGTCGGCTTCCTCGACGGCGGCGCGGACAACGACGTGTGCCACGGCCGGTACGAGACCGTCACCCTGGCCTCCTGCGAGACGTTCCAGCCCTGGTGATCCTCCGCGGACAGTGTGAATCCATGAGCGACGGACTTGGACTGATCAGGAATGGAGAAGGAGGGCGGCGGCGTCGCCGTTAGCTTGATCGGAGACGCTGTCGACGACGAAGGGCGACTCCAGTGAGCAAACTCAGCAAGGATGGCCTCTCCGCGACCGAGCGCGCCGCGGTCAAGGACCGGGCGGCGGAGGTGCGGTCGCAGGCACGCCGGGCGAAGAGCGCGGACAAGGCGGCTGCCGACGAGAAGGACGTGCTGGCGAAGATAGCCGAGATGGCGCCACCGGACCGCGGGGTGGCAGAGCGCCTGCACGCGATCATCAAGGAGACCGTTCCGGAGCTGGCGCCGAAGCTGTGGTACAGCCAGCCGGCCTACGCCCTGGGCGGGAAGGTGGTCTGCTTCTTCCGCAGCGGTCAGGGGGACAAGGAGCGCTACTCGACGTTCGGCTTCTCGGCGGAGGCGAAACTCGACGAGTCCCGCGGCCTGTGGGCGACGTCGTTCGCGCTGACGGAGCTGAGCGACGAGGCAGAGGCGATGATCAGGTCGTTGCTGAGGAAAGCCGTGGGTTGAGCATGCTGCGGTCCTCGGATCAGCCCCGGGCGGTGCGCCTGAACAGCCGGCACATCGCCCGGGGCCGGGCCGCTGCTACTTCCGGTACCAGGTGCGGGTAGCCGTGGTGATGACGTTACCGAGCTTGTCGTACGCCCGGACCTGCACCTTCATCGTCTTCTTCTGCTTGCCGGTGTTGACGCTCAGCACGTACCCGGCGGTCTTGTCGGTGGCGACCACCTTGCCGTTCACGAGGAGCTCGACCCGCGCGACGCCGGCGGCGTCCACCGCCTTCACCGAGACCTTGACCGTGCCCTTGACCTTCGCCTTGTGCTTCGGCGCCTTCGTGATCGACACGGACGGCGCCTTGTTGTCGGCGATCACCGTGCGGGTGTAGGCGCGGGTGTTGCCGAGCTTGTCGGTCAACCTCCAGGTCAGCGTGACGTTGCCGTTCGCCTTACCGGTGCTGACGTTCTTCGCCGAGCCGGTGCCGAGGTATTTGCCGTTCGCCCACAGCTCGGCCTTCGCGACACCGGAGGCGTCCCGCACACCGCTGAGCGACGTCGTGAACGTGCCGCGCACCCGCGTGTTCTGCTTCGGGTTGAGCACGGTTGCGGTCGGACCGTCGTTGTCGGCGACCACGGTCCGGTCGAAGCGGCTGAGGTTGCCCAGCGCGTCCACTGCCTCGATCGTGAGGGTGCCGCGGTTCGGGACGACCGTGGCCGTCCAGTCGCCGCCGGCCTGCTTCATCACCACACCGTTGACCTTGGCGGAGGCGGTGTCGGCGCTGCGGAACACGACCTTCGCCGCGCCCCGGACGTGCGTGCCGGCCGCCGGGGAGACGAAGCTGCCGGCCGGGCCGGTCGTGTCCACCTTGACGACCGTGGTCGCCTCGGTGGTCTTGCCCGCGACGTCGGTGACCTTCAGCGAAACGGCGAGGTCGCCGGTGAACCCGGCCGGCGGCGTGAGCCGCAGGGTCTCCCACGGCTTGCCGGCCGCGACCGTCTTGCCACCGGCTGTCATCTCGACCAGCGCGATGCCGTAGTCGTCGGTGACGGTCGGGCGGACGTCGATCGGCTTGGAGATCAGCTGATCGGCGGTGAGGCCGGTCGCGGTGATCTGCGGCGCCGCGGTGTCGTTGCCGGCCACCTGGTACACGGCCCGGGCCGCGTTCAGCACCGGCAGCTCCCCGGCGACCGTGGTCTCCACGATCGCCTCGCGCACCTGGGCGGCGGTCGCCCCGGGGTTCGAGGAGAGGGCCAGAGCGGCGGTGCCGGCGACCACGGCGGTGGCGCCCTCCACCCCGTCCAGCTGGGAGGTCTGGCCGAGGTGGTTCACCGCGGGTGCGCCCTCGGCCGCGGCCACGTCGATCCACCGGTCGCCCGGGTGGTCGCTGCTGTAACGTCCGGTGACCCGGCCGGAGGTGTCGACGGCGCTGACCGCCAGCACCGGCTCGATGGACGCCGGGCGGACGGACCGGCCGTTGTAGACGTTCTTGCCGGCCGACGCGATGATCAGCACGTCTTTCTTCGCGGCGTGCTCGACCGCCTCCTGGATCAACTCGGACTCCGAGTCGACGGCGCCCGCGGTCGTGATGATGTCGGCGCCGTGGTCGGCCGCCCAGACGATGCCCGCCGCGAGGCTCGCGGAGAGCGCGATGACTTCGCCCTGATACTCATGGGCGATCGTGACCGGCATGATCCGGCAGGTCGGGCACGCACCCGAGTCGCCGGCGATGATGCCGGCCGCCATCGTCCCGTACCCGGCCGTGTCCTCGGTGCTGCCGCCGAGCGGCAGATCCTCGAGACCGACGAACGGCATCCGGGTGGCGTCGTGGCCGGGCACGAGCCGGTCCTTCGGCAGATCACGGTTCGCCGTGACGCCGGTGTCGAGGACAGCCACCGTGACCGGTTCGGTGCCGGACTTTCCCTGAGGCATCTGAACGGTCTGCAGCTCACGGCCGGTCAGGCCGTTCCGCTCCGACTCGTCCAGATCGACGATGGCTTCCCGCTTCACGTAGCGGATGGCCGGGTGCGGCTTCTCCAGCTTGTCCATCAGCGCGTTGAAGTCGTCGTATTCGAAGCCGGCGCGGACCGCCCGCAGTCCCGGAATCCACTCCGGAGTTCCGTGCAGGTCGAGCCCCAGCCCCTTGAACAGGGCCAACGGATCCGTTCCCGGAACGAGACCGACGTTGAAGTGGAGCGCGCTCGGCGCGGCGGCGGCCGGTGTGGCCGAACTTGTGACGGCGCCGCCCAGGAGAAGGGCGGCAAGACCTAGCGATAGTGCACGCAACGATGGCCCCCGTAGCCATTGATGACATGGATGAGGTTCGCATGGTATCGATCTTCGCCGCCGCAGGTAGTCCCGGGCGGGCCCCTCGCGGCGGCAGGGACCCGCTGCCGGGACGAGAATGAATAACACTTCTGTGGTTGCGGAATCAGAATCGGCCGACCGGACCGTTCTTCTTAGGCCCTGGTTAAGTAACCGGCGGCCCATCTCCCGCGGACTCCGGCATCGATAACTTCGCTCTCATGGCAGTATCGAAACGGCGGCGGATTCTGGCCGTCGCACTCACCAGCACCGTGGTCACCGCCCTCGGAGTCGCGGGCATCACCTCCGCCATGGCCGCCGAGAGTGGCGCCATCAAGGGTTTCGGCGGCAAGTGTGTCGACGTGGCCGGGGCCGACCCGGCGAACGGTACGGCCGTGCAGCTCTGGGACTGCAACGACACCGCCGCGCAGCGCTGGACCGTCGACGGTGAACGTGTCCAGGCTCTCGGCAAGTGCCTCGACGTCGCGGCGGCATCGCATGCCGACGGAGCCAAGGTGCAGCTCTACGACTGCAACGGCACCGGTGCGCAGAAGTGGGCGGCGCGTGACGGCCAGCTCGTCAACACCGGCTCCGGCAAGTGTCTGGACGCCGCCGGTACGCGGCTGCAGATCTGGACGTGCACCGGCGCCGGCAATCAGCTGTGGCAGCTACCGGGAGCGGCGGTTCCCGCGCCCACCACACCGACGACCGCGCCGGCCGCCGGCGTGAAGAAGGGCGTCAGCACCTGGCAGTTCCCTGGCCTGTCCGGCGCGGTCGACGATGTCGGCGCCAAGTGGTACTACAACTGGGGCACCGACAACGACAGCATGCCGGCCGATGCCGAGTTCGTGCCGATGATCTGGGACGAGAACGTCGTCACGGCGGCGAACCTGGCCAAGGTCAAGACTGAGGGCCGTACGCTGCTGGGCTTCAACGAGCCGGATCTGCCCGGCCAGGCCGAGATGACGGTGGAGCAGGCGCTCGATCTGTGGCCGCAGCTGCAGGCCACCGGCATGCGTCTGGGCAGCCCGGCGGTGGCGTTCGGCGGGGACACTCCGGGCGGCTGGCTGGACCGCTTCATGACCGGCGCGAAGCAGCGCGGCCTGCGGGTCGATTTCATCACCCTGCACTGGTACGGCTCCGACTTCAGCGACGCCGCGGCCGGCCAGTTCATGGGTTATGTCAAGGCGGTGCACGACCGCTACAAGCTGCCGATCTGGGTCACCGAGTACGGCCTGATGAACTTCACGGGCACCCCGAAGTTCCCGAACACCGAGCAGATCACCCGGTTCATCAGGAGCTCCACCGCCCAGATGGAGGCCGCGCCGTACGTGGAGCGATATGCCTGGTTCTCGCTGCCGGCGGTCGGCGACTCGGTCGACTACGGCCTGTACCGCGACGCCACCACGCCCACCGAGGCGGGGAAGGCCTACCGGTCCGCCGGCAGCTGACGGGCGCGGAGCTGAATTCGGGCCAACCGGACCTAACGAACGCGATAACAGTTTTCCGGGAAGCGCTTCCCCGAATTTGTTCAGGTAAATCCAATACCGACAGACGTGAAAGCGGCCGAAGGGCGTGGTCAGCGCGCTCTCTGGATCTTTTGTTGCCGGAATATTGACGCGCCGCAACAGCGAAGTAACAATGCAAAGAGAGCGCTCTCTCGGCTGTGCTGCTTTCTCTCCCCCCGATCAGTCGCACGTCCGTCCCCCATGGACGCGCGGCAACCCGTCCGAACAGGCAGGAACATGACACCCCCATACCTGACTTCCCCATCACCGCAGAAACGCAGGCGCCGCGGGCGAGTCGTGCTCAGTGGCGTCCTCGCCACAGCGCTCGGCCTCACCGTCGCCTCGGTCACCAGCAACGCCAGCGCCGCGGACATCCCGCTGTCGCAGGGCAAGCCGGCCACCGCCTCGTCCGTCGAGAGCGCCGCCTTCGCCGCGTCCGCCGCGGTCGACGGCAACGCCGGCACCCGCTGGTCCAGCACGTTCGCCGACCCGCAGTGGTTGCAGGTCGACCTGGGCAGCACCCAGTCGATCAGCCAGGTCGTGCTGAACTGGGAGGCGGCGTACGCCTCGGCCTTCACCATCCAGACCTCCGCGAACGGCACCAGCTGGACGAACATCACCCCGACCACGACGGGCCGGGCCGGCGTTCAGACCCTCAACGTCTCCGGCAGCGGCCGGTACGTGCGGATGAACGGCACCACCCGGGCCACCCCGTACGGCTACTCGCTCTGGGAGTTCCAGGTCTTCGGCAGCGGCACTGGTCCGTCGCCGACCCCGACCACTCCGTCTCCGACGCTCCCGACCTCCGACCGGCCCGACCTGGGCCCGAACGTGCGGGTCTTCGAGCCGGGTACGCCGGCGTCGACCATCCAGACGGCGGTGGACCAGGCGTTCAACGCGCAGCTGCGCAGTTCGACCGCGCAGTTCGGCTCCCAGCGCCACGTGTTCCTCTTCAAGCCCGGCACATATGGCCGAGTGTGGGCCAACGTCGGCTTCTACACCACGATCGCCGGTCTCGGCCTCAACCCCGACGACGTGACGATCAACGGCGCGGTGAACGTCGACTCCGGCTGGAACTTCGGCGACGAGTCCAACGCGACCCAGAACTTCTGGCGCAGCATGGAGAACCTGTCGATCGTGCCCGAGGGCGGCACCAACCGCTGGGCCGTTTCGCAGGCCGCCCCGATGCGCCGGGTGCACATCAAGGGCAACCTGACCCTGGCGCCGTCCAACCAGGACAACGGGCAGGGGTACTCCAGCGGCGGTTACCTGGCCGACTCCGTGGTCGACGGTGTCGTCTCCTCGGGCTCCCAGCAGCAGTGGTACACCCGTGACAGCCGGATAGCCCGCTGGGACGGCGGCGTCTGGAACATGGTCTACTCCGGCGTCCAGGGCGCCCCGGCCAACGCGTTCCCGAACCCGCCGCACACCACCCTGGCGACCACTCCGGTCACGCGGGAGAAGCCGTACCTCTACGTCGACAGCGCCGGCGACTACCGTGTCTTCGTGCCCGCTCTGCGGCGCAACTCCGCGGGCGCCAGCTGGCCGAACGCCGCCGGAACCTCGATCCCGATGCGCGAGTTCTACGTCGCCAAGCCGAGTGACAGCGCCGCCCGGATCAACTCCGCGCTCGCCCAGGGCCTGAACCTGTTCTTCACCCCGGGCACCTACTCGCTCAACGAGACGATCCGGGTCACCCGCCCCAACACCGTGGTGACCGGCATCGGCTTCCCGACCCTGATCCCGAACAACGGCGTCGAGGCGCTGAACATCGCCGACGTCGACGGTGTCAAGGTCAGCGGCCTGACCTTCGACGCCGGTACGACCAACAGCCCCACGCTGATGAGCGTCGGGCGGGCCGGTGTCCACACCGACCACTCCGCGAACCCGATCAGCCTGCAGGACGTCTTCTTCCGGATCGGCAGCAGCGTCCAGGGCAAGGCCACCACCACCCTCGCCGTGCACAGCGATGACACGATCATCGACCACATCTGGGCCTGGCGGGCCGACCACGGCGGTGCGCCCACCGGCTGGACGGTCAACACCGGTGACACCGGCCTGATCGTGAACGGCGACGACGTCCTCGCCACCGGCTTGTTCGTCGAGCACTACCAGAAGTACGAGGTGATCTGGAACGGCAACCGCGGACGGACGATCTTCTTCCAGAACGAGAAGCCGTACGACGTGCCCAACCAGGCGGCCTGGATCGGTCCCCGCGGCAACGGCTACGCCGCCTACAAGGTCGCTGACAACGTCACCGACCACGAGCTCTGGGGTGGCGGTTCGTACGCCTACTTCAACGTCAACCCGAGCGTCCGGGTGGACCGGGCCTTCGAGGTGCCGAACCGGCCCGGCGTCCGGCTGCGCAGCATCCTGACCGTCTCGCTCGGCGACGTCGGCACGATCGCCAACGTCGTCAACGACACCGGCGGCGCCGTCCCCAACCCGGCCGGCAACACCACCCCGCGCCAGGTCGTGGCCTACCCCTGAGTCTCACGGCGTGACGCCGACGCGATGACGATGTGAGTCCGGCGGCCACCGGTGCTACCCGCACCGGTGGCCGCTTTGCTGTGCGGACTTTTGTCACCAGAGGCGAAAGTTAGCGATGATCAATGCAAATGCTTGACGGTCAGTCACCGCACCAGTAAACAAACCTCATCGTTCCATCCAATGATGTCGATGGGGGAGATCGTGAACGTGATCGCCGCGGCCCTGGTGGCCCTGCTCGCCGTGCCGGCCTTCGCGGCACCGCCCACCTATACCACCGCCGAGGCAGGCAACCCGTTCGTCGACGGGCGGTACGCGGACCCCGACGTGGCGATCTACAACGACCGCTACTGGATCTTCCCCACCGCGTCGCGCAGTTACGCCGAGCAGACCTACCTGGACGCCTTCTCCTCCGCCGACCTGGTCACGTGGACCAAGCATCCCAACGTGCTGACCACCGCGAACGTCGCCTGGGCGAAGTACGCGGTGTGGGCGCCCGCGCCGATCCAGCGCAACGGCAGGTACTACCTGTACTTCGCGGCGAACGACATCCAGAGCAACGCGGAGCTCGGCGGCATCGGCGTCGCCGTCGCGGATCGCCCCGAGGGGCCGTACGTGGACGCCATCGGACGGCCGCTGATCGACCGGTTCGTCAACGGCGCGCAACCGATCGACCAGGATGTGTTCATCGACGACGACGGTCAGGCGTACATCTATTACGGCGGCCACGGCCATGCCAACGTCGCCCGGCTGAACAGCGACATGACGAGTTTGGGCACCTTCGCCGACGGCACCGTCTTCAAGGAGATCACGCCCGCCGGGTACGTCGAGGGCCCGCAGATGCTCAAGCGCAACGGCATCTATTACCTGATGTGGTCCGAGGGTGGCTGGACCGGTCCGGACTACTCCGTCGCGTACGCCATGTCGAACTCGCCGACCGGCCCGTTCCGGCGCCTCGACAAGATCCTGGCGCAGGACGCGGCGGTCGCCCGGGGCGCGGGCCACAACTCGGTCCTCAACATCCCGGGCACCGACACCTGGTACACCTTCTATCACCGCCGGCCGCTGGGCGAGACCGACGGCAATGCCCGCTACCTGGCGTACGACCGGATGAACTTCGCCGCCGACGGCACCATCCAGCGGGTCAAGATGCTCGTCAAGGACAACTTCGACGACGGCAACGCGGTCGGCTGGAAGACGTACGGCGGCTCGTGGACCGCCGCCGGTGGGCAGTACCGGGCCCAGCACTCGTACGGCGGCAAGTCTCTGCTGACCGACAACCACGCGAACGCCGTCTACGACGCCCACGTCACCGTCACCTCCGGCAGCGGCGACGCCGGCCTGGTCTTCCGGGCCACCTCTCCCGCTGTCGGCACCGACAGTTACCGCGGCTATTACGCGGGCATCACTCCGGTGGGCCAGGTCATCCTCGGCAAGGCGAACAACAACTGGACCAGGCTGGGCGCCGCGCCGATACCCGTCACCCCGGGCATCCGACACCACCTGCGCGTCGAGGCGGTGGGCACGTCGCTCAAGGTGTTCGTCAACGACATGACCAACCCCAAGATCACAGTCATGGATGGTACGTACGGTGCGGGCTCGTCCGGGCTACGCGTCTACAACGCCGCGGCCGCCTTCGACAACGTCGCGGTCACGGCGTCGTGAGGTTCGGCCCGGCCCGCTTCAGAGCCCTCGATCACCCACCCATCGGCCGACCGCGGCCGCGGTCCCGGCGGCGTACCGGTCCAGCATGCTGAAATGATCGCCCGGCACCTCGGCCCGCTCGTGCGGCACCGACCGTGACGTCCGCCAGTCGGCGGGCATCCCGGGCACCGGCTCACCCGCGGCGACCAGCAGGCTCGGCGTCGCCAGCGGGCCGGGGCGCCGGCCGCGGACCAACCGCAGATAGGAACCCGTGGTGAGCAGCGCGGTCCGGGCGGCGTCCGGCCCGACCCGGCCGAGCACCCGGTCCAGCCCGGTGACCACGAGCGAGGCGAGCCAGTCCTCGGTGAGCATGCCGAGGTCCGTCTCATAGGTGTCGAGCAGGATCACCCCGGCCGGCCCCTTGCTGCCCAGCGCCTCGAGGCGCTCGGTCATCGCCTGCGCGATCTGGCCGCCGCTGGATCGGCCGATCAGCACGTAGGGCCGGTCACCAGCAGCGCCGGCGGCCGCTTCGATGAGCCGGTCGAGCAGGTCGTCGAAGGACTCCGGGATCCGGTGGCGGCCGTCGAAGCCGGGGAGCGGCAGCACGGTCACCGCCTGCCCGGCAGCACGCGCGAAGGCGAGGAACTCGGCGGCGCCGGCCGGGCCGAACGACGGCAGGCAGATCAGCAGCGGTCCCTCCGGATGATCCGTCAGCGACACCGGTTCCACGGGTGCGCGCTCCCGGCCCGCGATCGGCAGCGCGGAGGCGCTGATCAGCAGGTTCACCGCCAGGCAGTGCTGACCGTCGCCCGCGATCGCGGAGAACATCGCCACCAGGCTGTCGCCCCCCTCTCCACCCGCGGCAGCAGGCGTGCGAGACGGAGCCGGCGTGGGCGGGGCCGGCGTGGGCGGGGCCGGCGTGGGCGGGGTTGATGTGGGCGGGGTTGATGTGGGCGGGGTTGGTGGTTCAGCCGCGGGCAGGTGCACCGGGGGCACCCCGGACCCGTCCGCCAGCCGTTCGGCGATCCATCGCGCCAGGGCCGCCGGGGTCGGGTGGTCGAAGACCACGGTGGCCGGCATCGCCACCCCGGTGGCCGCGACCAGCCGGGTCCGCAGCTGGATCGAGCTGACCGAGTCCAGCCCTTGATCCGTGAACGCGCCGCGCACGTCCACCATCGCCGGGTCCGCGTGCCCCAGCTCACCGGCCACCTCGGCACGCAGCAACTCCTCCAGTGCCGTCACCAGCTCGGCCCCGGCGAGCCCGTGCAGTCCTTCGGCCACCGCGGGCATCGGCCGCGACCGGCTCGGCGGCGTCACCGCGGCCTCCGCCTGGTCCAGCACGATCGGCGCAAGCACCGGGTCGTCGCCACGCAGCGCCGCGTCGAACGCCGCGGTCACCTCGGCCGGTGTCATCGGCCGCAACCGGGACCGGCCGACGGGCATGCCGCCGTCCAGCGCGAGCGGGCCCCAGGCGAGCGAGAGCGCCGGACGACCGGCCCGCCGACGGCGACGAGCAAGATCATCCAGGTACGCGTTACCCGCCGCGTAGGCACTCTGACCGGGGTTGCCGACCAGCCCGGACGCCGACGAGCACAGCACGAACGCGGCAAGCTCGCCGCCCAGCACGTCGAGATGCCAAGCTCCGTCCACCTTGGAGCGCAGCACGGCGTCGGCCCGGCCCCGGGTGAGCGTGGCGATCGGGCCGTCGTCGATGACACCGGCCGCGTGCACCACGGCCGTCACCGGCGGGTCGGCCGCCGCCAGCAGCGCCGCCACCTGGGCGCGGTCGCTCACATCGGCCGCCCGCACGGTCACCGCCGCCCCGGCCGCCGTCAGCTCGCCGGCGATCCCGGCGTCGTCACCACGCCGGCTCACCAGCATCAGGTGACGCACCCCGTGCGCGGTGACCAGATGCCGTGCCAGCACCCGGCCCAGCGCTCCGGTGCCGCCGGTGATGAGGACGGTCCCGGCCCCGAACCCGGCGACAGCGCCGGACCGCACCTGTGCCCGGGTCAGCCGGGGAACGCCCAGCACGCCGGCGGTGACCCGGATCTCGGGCTCGGTGGCCGCCGCACGAACCGCCTCGGGCAGCACCCGGCGGGACTCGTCCGTGTCGTCGGTCTCGACCAGGCCGACCTGCCCGGGATATTCGGCGGCGGCCACCCGCACCAGTCCGGCGATCGCCGGCGAGCCCGTGGTGACGACCACCCGTGCGGTCCCGTCCACCCGGTCGCGGAGCCGCTCGGCCACGGTCCAGAACTGCTCGCGTACGTCCTCCGGCCGTTCCGGCTCGGGCAGCGACGCGTCCAGCACGACCGGATCCGCGACGGGGTCGCCCACCGGCACCGGGACGACCGAGACCCGGTACAGGGATTGCGGCAGCGCGCGCAGCGTCAGCTCCCCGATGTCCAGCACCGGCTGATCGTTCTGGGTGGTCAGCCGCACCTGGATGCGGTCCGTGCCCAACGACCGGATCCGCACCCGGGCCGCACCAGCCGTGCTGTGGCGACGGATCCCGGACCACACGAACGGCACCCGCGGCGCGGGATCGTGGGAGGCCAGCAGCCGCGCCGGGTGCAGGGCCGCGTCGAGCAGCGCCGGGTGCGGGTCCGGGGTCTTACCGGCCGCGGCGGGCAGCCGCACCTCCGCGAAGACCTCGTCGCCCGCCCGCCAGGCAGCGGTCACGCCTCGGAACGCGGGCCCGTAACCGCTGCCGTCGTAGAACCCGGTCAGGTCGACCGGCTCGGCCCCGGGCGGCGGCCACTGCGACGTCTCCGGCTTCGGATCCGGTTCGGGCTGCGGCGGCACGACGTCCGGGGCGCACCGCCCTGAAGCGTGCGGTGTCCACTCCGTACCCTCGCGGGCCTGGATCAACAGGGTTCGGCCGCCGTCCACCGCCGGCTCGCCCAGGACCAGCTGGAGATCCACGTCGTCGCCGGCGAGGACGAGCGGGCGGCCGATGACGAGTTCGGTCACCACCGGCACCCCGGCCCACGCGCCGAAGGCGATCGCCATCTCGGCGAGGAACGCGCCGGGAACCAGCACCTCCCCGCCGACCGTGTGGTCGGCCAGCCACGGTTGCGCGGCCGGGGACAACCGCCGGGTCGCCACGTGCCGCCCGGTGCCGGGCACCGCCGTCATCGTGTCCAGCAGGGCCGCCGGCCGCTGATCCGCTGCTCCGCCGCCGAGCCAGAAGCGGCGGCGCTGGAACGGATAGGTCGGCAGGGCGGCCACCCGTAGCGGGTCGGGCCGGCCGAGCAGCGCCGCCCGGTCCACCGCCACCCCGCGCGCCCAGAGAGTCGCCGCGCCGTCCAGCGAGGCGGGGATCGTGCCCTGAGGTGTCATCGGCGCCAGCGTGCGGCCCGGCCCCAGCTCGACGACCAGCTCCGGCAGCTCACGGACGGCATCACCGAACCGCACCGGTTCGCGCAGCTGCCGCACCCAGTAGCGTGCCGAGCGCAGGTCGTCGCCCGTGGCGGGGCGCCCGGTGCGGGTGCTGACCACCGGGATCCGCGCGGGACGATAGGTGACCCCGGCCGCGACCTCCTCGAAAGCGCCGAGCACCGGATCCATGTGCGCGGAGTGGAAGGCGTGGCTGACCCGCAGCATCGTGGTGCGGTGACCACGGTTCCGCAATGACGCGGCGAGCGCCGCCACGACGGCCTCGTCGCCGGAGACCACCACCGACCGGGGACCGTTGACCGCCGCGATGCCGGCTCCGGGACGAAGCTCCGGTCGTACCTCCGCCTCGGTTGCCTCCACCGCGGCCATCGCGCCGCCGTCCGGAAGCGTGCCCATCAGCCGTGCTCGCGCCGCCACCAGGGTCGCGGCGTCCTCGAGCGTAAGAATGCCGGCCACGTGCGCCGCGGCCAGTTCGCCGATCGAGTGCCCGGCGACCACGTCCGGCACGATCCCCCACGACTCCAGCAGCCGGGCCGACGCCACCCCGTAGGCGAACAGGAGCGGTTGGGCGTACTCGGTGCGGTCGGGGTCGGCGCCCGGCGGAACCGGGTTTCCCAGAGCGGTCATGACCTGGTCGAAGGCTGTGCGGAAGACCTCGTGCGGGAGCAGGTCGCGCATGCCGGCGCGCTGGGCGCCCTGCCCCGGGAACAGGAACGCGACCTTGCCGGGCGGGCGACCGTCGCCGATCACCAGACCGGGATGACCGTGCCCGGCGGCGAGGGCGGCGAGAGCGCCCGGCCACGCGGCGGGCCCGCCCAGCAACGCGGCCCGGTGCCGCTGTGCGGCCCGCCCGGCGCCGACCGCGGCCGCCGACAGTCCGTCCTGCCCGGCCAGTTGCCCGGCACGGTTGGCCAGCGCGGCGCCGTCCGCCGCCGACAGCAGCAGCGGCACCCCGGGCCGGTTCTCCGGCTCGGGCAGATCCTCGGCCGGCGGAGCCTGTTCCACGATGACGTGGGCGTTCGTGCCGGAGATGCCGAACGACGACACCGCGGCCCGGCCCGCGCGCCCGGTCTCGGGCCACGGCCGCGCCTCGGTCAGCAGCCGGACGTCACCGGCGGTCCAGTCCACGTGCTCGCTGGGGCGCTCGACGTTCAGGGTGCGCGGCAACCGGCCGTGGCGCAGCGCCTCCACCATCTTGATCACACCGGCGACGCCGGCAGCGGCCTGGCTGTGCCCGATGTTCGACTTGACCGTTCCGAGCCACAGCGGCTGCCCGGCCGGACGATCCCGGCCGTACGTGGCGAGCAGCGCCTGAGCCTCGATCGGGTCGCCGAGCGGGGTGCCGGTGCCGTGCGCCTCGACCGCGTCCACGTCGCTGGGCCGCAACCCCGCGTCGGCCAGGGCGGCCCGGATCACCCGCTGCTGGGCAGGACCGTGCGGCGCGGCAAGCCCGTTGGAGGCGCCGTCCGAGCCGATCGCGGTGCCGCGCAGCACGGCGAGCACCGGGTGGCCGTGCCGGCGGGCGTCGGACAGCCGTTCCAGCAGCAGAAGCCCGGCGCCCTCACCCCAGGCGGTGCCGTCGGCGCTGGTCGAGAAGGCCTTGACCCGGCCGTCCGGGGCGAGCCCGCGCAACCGGCTGAACACGACGAACGGATCCGGTGTGGACATCACGGTCACGCCGCCGGCGATCGCCATCGAACACTCGCCGGCCCGCAGCGCCCGCGCCGCCCAGTGCAGAGCGACCAGCGAGGATGAGCAGGCGGTGTCGACGGTGACCGCGGGCCCGGTGAGCCCGAACGTGTAGTTGATCCGCCCGGAGGCCACGCTGCCGGCCGAACCGAGAACGAGATGGCCCTCCAACTCTGCGGACGGATCCCCGGCCTGGCCGGCGCCGTCGCGGTACATCAGGCCGACGTAATCCCGGTACATCAGACCGACGTAGGTTCCGGTGTCGCTGCCGCGCACCGTGCCGGGATCGATGCCGGCCCGTTCCCACAGCTCCCAGGATGTCTCCAGCAGGAGCCGATGCTGCGGGTCCATCCCCACCGCCTCGGTGGCGCCGATGCCGAACGGCGCCGGGTCGAAGTCGGTCACCCCGTCGAGGAAGCCACCGCCGCGCACATAGGTGTGCCGGGCCCGGTCCGGGTCGGGGTCGTGCAGGTCCGCCGGCCAGCCGCGGTCCGCCGGGAACGGGCTCATCGCGTCGACCTCGCCGTCCACCATCGCCCAGAGGTCCTCCGGTGAGCGGACACCGCCGGGGTACCGGCAGGCCATGGCCACGATCACGATCGGGTCGTCGGGTTCCTGCGACGCTCCCAGCTCGTCGCGCAACACCTTGCCCGACGGGGTACGCGGGATGGCCGTCACGATCTGGATCTCGTCAGGCGCCTTCGCCGCCGACATCCGCCGCCGGGCGGCCGCGAGCAGGGCCGCCGCTTCCACACCCGGCCCGGACGGCACCACATAGCCGACCGCCACCTGCCCGAGCCGGTGATGCGGCCGGCCGGCGACCGCCACGTCGGCCACACCGGGCAGCTCGAGCAGCACCTTCTCGATCTCGGCCGGGTGCACGTTGGCGCCGCCCCGGATGATCAGGTCCCGGGCCCGGCCGGTCAGTACCAGTTGATCGCCGTCGAGGCGGCCCAGATCACCGGTGCGGTACCAGCCGTCGGCCAGCACCTCGGCGGTGGCCTCCGGCAGACCGAGGTAGCCCTTCATCAGGGCCGGGCCGCCGATCTGTACCTCGCCCTCACGGCCGGGCGGCAGAGCGGCGCCGGTGGCGGGATCCACGACGCGTACGTCCCGGATCGCCCGCCCGACCGAGCCCTCCGCGACCGGCTCGCCCCCTGGGGTCTCCAGGGCAATCGCCCCGCAGGTCTCCGTGCTCCCGTAGCTGTTGACCAGCGGCGCACCCAGCAGGGCCCGCACCGAGGCGCGCAACCGCGGCGGGCAGGGCGCTCCACCGGTGACACACATCCGCAGGCTGGGCACCTCCAGCCGGCGGTCGCCCAGCGCGGCCAGCAACCGGTGATAGACGGTCGGTACCCCGGTGAGAACCGTCGGCGCGGTGCTCTCCAACGCCGCGATCAGCTCGTCGTCACTCGCGTGGTCGAGGATCGTGGCGCTCGCCCCGATCACCGCGACGCCTAGCACGCAGCGGGCGTGCCCGAGCGCGTGGAACAACGGCAGCGGCCAGAGCAGCCGGTCCGCAGCGCTGATGCCGAGATGATCGATCAACGACCGGCGCACCGTCCAGAGCCAGCTCGCCTGGCTGGAGACCACGCCCTTGGGCCGTCCGGTCGACCCGGACGTGTAGTGGATCCACGCGTCCTCATCCGGGCCGAGATCGTCCCGGGCGCCGGCCCCGCCCGCCCCGGCCGCGTGGATCTCGGCGACGTTGTCGCCGGTCACGACCAGGCGCGGGGTGCAGTCCCCGGCATACTGATCCAGCTCGGCGGTGGTCGAGCGCGGATTCACGGGTACGCCGACCGCCGCGGCCCGCACCGTGCCGAGCACCGCGACGACGGCGTCGATGCCGGCCGGAAGGCAGATCAGCACCCGCTCGCCGCGCCCCACACCCAGCGCGGCCAGTCCCGCCGCGAACTCCCGGGTCCGTTTCTCCAGCCCAGCGAAGGTGAGCTCGCGATCGCCGCAGGTCAGAGCGGTGCGGGTGGGTTGCCGGGTGGCGTGGAGACGCAGCGACTCCACAAGAGATTCAGGCACCGGCACACGATCCCAGACCGTCGCAAGCCGCTCACCGGCAAGATCCGGGCCGGGCGTTCTGCTCCGACTGTTCTCGAGCATCGATACAACGGAGCGGCAGTTCTCATTCCTGACGCGCCCGCACGGACGTGGCGGCGGGACCGGTCCGGCAAGCCCTGCTCGACCGGGTGATTCCGCAGCTCACCGGCTTCCGCGAGCCTGGTCGATGGGTATGGCGGGGCCATGGGCATGATGACTGGTTGCTGGTGGCGTCGCGGTATCGCCGCCTTCGTGCTGACCCTGCCGGCGCCAGGGGTGGCCGGCTGTGACCAACGGCCCTCGCCGGCGGCCGATTCGCGCCGAGGATCCACGGCGGGGCTGGACGCGGACGGCCGTCAGGCGTGCGCGGAATTCCATGCGGGTTGGCGGCGAGCCGCTGACACGCCGGCGCGGTTGCAGTTGGCCGACACGGTGGAGCGGCTGGCGTGGCGCAGCGACAGCGCAGCGATCGGTCAGCCTGCCGTGACGATGGGGCGCAGCGCCGACGACGGTGACGAGGCGTGGCGGGCCGCGGCGGCCGACCTCCTGCGCACATGTCGCCAGGCGGGATGGGGCACGGCGCCACCCACACTGCCGATCACCGGCTGACGTCACCTCCGCCGGCTTCGGCCTCGCTCCGGCGCGAGCAATGCCGGAATGGGACGCCGAGCCGGGGGTATCCCGCCGCCATGAGCACAGACACCTTCACCGACGTGCAGAGACTGCTGACGCCGGGCTGACCGGCGTTCCGGATTCCGGGAGGGGCTCATGCCGATCAACGAGGAACCGGGGCGCGCGCGCAGCGAGCCCGAGGAGGGTTCCGGGCACGGGCGGCTGAGTGTCCGCCTCGGCGGTGTGACGCAGCGTGCCGGCCCGGCCGGGCCGGGGCACGTCACGGAGTCCGGCGGCAGGCCGCCGGCCCTGACGTACGTGCCGGAGCCGGACGACGCCGGGCCGTACCGTCTGATGGTTCTGCTGCACGGCGCCGGCGGTACGGCGCGGCAGGGCCTGGAGCTGATGCTGCCGGTGGCGCGGAGCCTGCGCCTGTTGCTGGTGGCGCCCGAGTCGGCCGGTACGACCTGGGACGTCATCTCCGCCGGCTTCGGCCCGGACGTGCGGCACCTCGATCGGGTGCTGTCCGAGGTGCTCGGCGCCTGTCCGGTCGACCGGATGAGCATCGGTGGCTTCTCGGACGGCGCCTCGTACGCGTTGTCGCTCGGGCTGACCAACGGCGACCTTTTCGACAGCATCCTGGCGTTCTCGCCCGGCTTCGCCGCCCCGATGGTGACGCACGGCGCGCCACGGGTGTTCGTCTCGCACGGTGACGGCGACCGGGTGCTGCCGATCGACCGCTGCAGCCGCCGCCTGGTCCCGTGGTTGCGCAAGCTCGGATACGACGTCACCTACGAGGAGTTCCGTGGCGGTCACGAGGTGCCGGACGACGTCGTGCGGCGCGCCGCGGCGTGGTTGCGGGTTCGGGCGGATGACGCCTGACCGGGACGCCGCATCCTCGGGTGCTGCGTCGATGCGTACCGGAGTCTCGGTGACATCGCCGAGAAAATCTGGGTTGAGGCGACTAGACATTCTGGCGGTAGCCAGTTAGTGTTCCTCTCGTTGACAACAGAGATCGTTGAAGACGCAGACGATTCAGAACCGAGCGTCAAAGCAGGGCCCGGAATGTTCGTGGCTCGCTCGGCCGAGCGGTGGAAAGGCATCACCGCACGCAGGTGCACCACAAGACCTTGACGTTTCTCCAGGTCAGGGCAGATGCGGGTGGGGCTGAGGCAGGTTTGGGGCTCCCCCTGATGCAGGACCGCAAGAAGCAAGGCAGGACAAGACCTTGACGTAATTCCAGGTCAGGGCAAACGCGGACAGGGCTGAAGCAGTTTCGGGGCTCTGCCTGATGAAGCAGAAGTTTGTGTGGCAAGCCTGCCGCACGTGTGCGGGGCCATGAAGTTGCGTGGGGCTCCGACACCGGCAGGAGGAAATGGAAGCAGAGGAAAGGGAGGGCCGAGCACCGTTGGATCGCCCGCCGACAGGACGTGCTTCTGGTCCGTGGCGGACACCGCAGTCTCCATCGAACGTGAGGTGGTCTCCGGTCACGCTTATGCGATCCTCGCACCCTGAACCGCCGACGGCGGTAGGTGCGGAAAAGGCAATCCGGCGAAACCGCCGGTAGATGGTGTATTCAACCCGTAACCCTGGGCCCCGGCGCTTCACGCGCCGGGGCCCTCGTCATGAACGCGTACGGCTTGGTCCGCGGGTCCGGCCAGGTGCGTGGTTCCGGTCCGGGACACCGCTCGGGGGTAAGGGCACGGATTCGCGCCTATGCTGCGTCGCGTGACCGAGAGCGCGAGGAGCCGGATGGATCTCGACGATGTGCTGCTCGCGGTGGAGAAAGCCGCCCCGGTCGACGCGGTGCACGCGGTGGCCCGCACCATCGGGGCGCAACTCGGCGCGCTGTGGGTGTCGTTCCTGGTGGCGCTCACCGCCACCCTGTGTGTCAGCGCGCTGCGCAACGCCCGCCGTCGCGGCGCGACGCTTCTCGAACAGGCAATGGCCGCGAACCGGGCGATCCGTGACAACACCCCGGCCGGGTCGCCGTTCGCCACCGGCCTCCTCGGCCGCCTCGACCTGTCGACCGGGGTCCTCGACGTCGTCAATGCCGGGCACCCCGCACCCCTGCTGGTTCGCGCCGGGACCGTTGGACCCGTGGCGTTGCCGGCCAACCGGCCGCTCGGGGTGCTGCCCGACAAGCCGTACCGGGCGGTCCAGTTCCAGCTGGAGCCGGGCGACCGCCTCGTCCTGCTCACCGACGGCATGCTGGAACACGGCGCCGCCGTACTCGACCTGCCCGCGCGGCTGCGGGAGCTGATCCCGCTGCATCCCCGCGAGGTCGTCCGGGTTCTCGGTGACATGGTCCTGCAGGTCGCCGGCCCCGTGCTGCCCGACGACGCCTGCCTGCTGGTCCTCGACTGGCACGGCGGTCACGGCGAGACCAGGTCCACCGCTGCCGGCGCCGACCCGCACCGGGCCAGCCGGACCGACCGCGACTTGGCGCCGAGTGAGCGACAGACCTGACTCCGCAAAACGTGCCGTAGGGGATGCGATCGCCGCTACGGCCTCCCGGTAGCGGCAAACATGATCTCCATCGCCACCGCAAATCGGGAGGTACGACCATGAAGAAGCTGCTCCTCGGCGCCCTGGCCGCCGGTATCGTGCTCGCCCCGCAGGCAGTCTCCCCGGCCGCTTCCGCCGCGGCCACCGACCCCATCCTGGCGGCAAGCGCCAGGTCGTGATCAAGCCGATCCCGTCCTTCGAGTCGATCGTCGCGATCGACTCGAAGGGCCGGCTCGGCCTGACCGACGGTGCGGCGAAGTTCGGGCTGTTCGTGCTCACGCCGGTCGGCAAGAAGTATCAGATCAAGACCGCGAAGGCGGGTGACGGCAAGAAGGCCGCCTGCATCGGGATCAGGAACAACGGCAGTAACCCGCTCACCGCCGTGGCCGCGACCTGCGACCCGAAGCGGGCCGGGCAGCTGTTCGACATCACCAGGCTGACGGCGAAGGACAACGGCCGGCCGACGTACGCGATCAGCAACGGCGGCGCGTTCCTGCAGTACTTTCCCCGAACCGGCCTGATCGCTGAGGAGCTGGGCGACGCCCCTCTGCTGACGTCGTACTCCTTCGTGGACAACGGCCCGGCCCCCAAGCTGGGCTGACCTGGCAATCAGCCGGAGTCCGGCCCGAGCCGGAGGTGGCTGGTGATCCGGTAACGGTCGCCGCGGTAGACGGAGCGGGTGAACTCGATGAGCCGCCCGCTGTCGTCCTGGGTGGTGCGTTCGAAGAGCAGCGCCGGTGAATGGAGCGGCACGCCGAGCCAGCCGGACTCGCCGGCGTCGGTGACTGTCGGCTCGATGGTCTGCACCGCGTCGGTCGCGTTGACCTGGTACCGCTCGCGCAGCCGGCGGTAGAGCGAGCCGGCGACGAAGTCCTCGGCGGCTATGCCGGGGACCAGCGCGGCGGGCAGCCGGATCGCCTCCAGGGCCATCGGGTCGCCGTCGACGATCCGCAGGCGCCGGACGTGGAGCAGTTCGTCGCCGGGGGAGAGCTGCATCCGCCGGCCGAGGCGGGCGCCCGCCGGCTCGGTGCGGAACTCCAGCACCTTGCTGGTCCAGTCGCCCTCGGCCGGTGGGACGGGCTGTCCGAGGGCGGACGGAACCTCCTGCGAGATCTTGTGTGGACTGGTGAAGGTGCCGCGCCCGTGCTGGCGGACGAGCAGGCCGCTGCGGGCCAGGTCGTCGATGGCCGCCCGCACCGTCGGGCGGGAGGCGCTGAGGAGCTCGGAGAGGGACCGTTCGGACGGCATCGGGTCGCCGGGCGCGCGGGCGTCGATCAGCTCGCGCAGTCTGTCCCGCACCTCAGCACGCCGCACAGCGCCCCCTATCGCCCTGGCGGGCACCGCGAGTTCTCCACTGGTCTGCCGTCGCCAAGTGTCCATGCTCGGCAGCGGTTCTGTCGACCCGCGTCGGTCGTACCAGGTCAGAGTCATGAATGGCACTGTTAAGAAAGTTGCACATGGGGTATTGACGTGGACCACTGGCGTGGACGACGGTATCCGGGCGGCCGATTTCCGAACCACTGGTCAGTTTCTCGTGAGCGGAGTGTTCGGCTGCTCCCCCGACCGGCGTCCTCTATGCGAAGGAGCCCACCCCCATGGGGCTTACGCCAACACGCAAAATCGCCTTTGGTACGACCATCGCCGCGACCGTCGCAGCCTTCGCCGGCATCGGCGTCGCCGCTGCCCCCAGCAGCAGTGCCGCGGTCGGCTGCGGTGTGCTCTTCGACGACTTCAACTATTCCTCGCGCACCGACGCGGCGCTGAGCCAGCGCGGCTGGAGCGTGCGCAGCAACGCCGGCGGCCCGGGTGTGGCCGGGGCGCGCTGGCTCGCCGACAACGTGTCCTTCCCGACCGTCGACGGGCAGAAGGTCGCCCAGCTCAAAGCGGTCACCGACGGCACCGCGGCGGGCACCTCGCACGCCGAGTTCTCGCAGAGCAACCGCCGCTTCTTCGAAGGCACGTACCTCGCCCGGATCAAGTTCGCCGACGCCCCGGTCAGTGGCCCGGACGGTGACCACGTGAACCAGACCTTCTACACGATCTCGCCGCTGACCGCCCCGCGCGACCCGTTGTACTCCGAGATGGACTTCTCCGAGTACCTGCCCAACGGCGGCTGGGGCGAGCCGGGCCCGATCAACTACCAGACCACCTGGTACACCTACGTCGCCGACCCCTGGTATGCCGACAACCAGCACACCAGCCAGTCCCGCAGCATCGCCGGCTGGCACGACGTGATGGCGACCGTCTCCGGCGGCCACGTGAAGTACTACATCGACGGCGCGCTCGTCGGCGACCACTCCGGCAAGGTGTACCCCCGCCAGAACATGTCGATCGACTTCAACCAGTGGTTCATCGACCTGGCCGGGCACGCCGGTGGCACCAGCACGTACCTCCAGTCGGTCGACTACGTCTATCACGCCAAGAAGCAGGTTCTGAGCCCGGCGCAGGCGTCCGCCGCGATCAACGGATACCGCTCCGGTGGCACCACGCACGCCGACAACGTGGTCTCCACCAACGACTGCGACCCGGGCGTCCCGCCGGGCACCAACCCGCCGACGACGCCGCCCACCACGACGCCCCCGGCATCCGGCGCGACCATGCTGCAGTCCAACTTCAGCGGACGGTGCATCGACATCCCGGGCGGTGTGCCGAACGCCGGCGCCCGGCTGCAGATGTGGGACTGCAACAGCAGCGACGCGCAGAAGTGGACGTTCCACGCCGACGGCACCCTGCGCGCGATGGGCAAGTGCATGGACCCGGCCGGCGGCGCCCTGGCCAACACCACGCCGATCCAGCTGGCCGACTGCAACGCCAACCCGGTGCAGCGGTTCACCCTCACCTCCGCCCGGACGCTGCTCAACGTCTCGTCCGGCCGGTGCGTGGACATCAAGGACTGGAACGGCACCAACGGCGCCACTTTGCAGCTCTGGGATTGCGCCGCAACCGCCAACCAGATCTGGGGCAAGCTCTGACTCCGACCGCGAAAAGACCCGCGCCGGCTTCCGGCGCGGGTCTTCTCCGTGAGGTCGTGTGAAGTTGGGGTGCGAATCGAGCCGCAAGTTCACACGCTTGTCTACTGGGTGATCCGGTCCTTGCCGGGGCCGCCGCTGATCCGGTCGTTGCCGGCCTGGCCGATCAGGGTGTCGGCGCCCGCACCGCCGAAGATGACGTCGGCACTGTCCGGAACGTCCCCGTCCAGCTCGCCGCCGACGATCCCGTCGTTGCCGGCCTCGCCGTACATCTTGTCGCTTCCCGGGCCGCCGGCGATGGCGTCGTCGCCCTGGCCGCCCCGGATGGTGTCGTTGCCGCCGTCGCCGTGCAGATCGTCGTGGCCGGTGTGGCCGTACACGGTGTCGTTGCCGCTGCCGGCGAGAACGATGTCGTTGCCGGAGCCGCCCCGCAGCCAGTCGTTGCCGCCTCCGCCGTGGACGTGATCGACACCCGATCCGCCGTCGATCGCGTCCGCGCCGGCGCCACCGTGCAGCCTGTCGTCGCCGGCGTCGCCGAACAACCGGTCCCGGTTCGAGCCGCCGGCCAGGATGTCGTCGCCGGCGCCGCCCTCGGCCACCATGCGTACCGCGGTCCGGTTGCGAACCTTGTCGTTCCGGTCGCCGAGCGTGACGCTGATCTCGGTGGGGTTCACCGAAGTGGTGCACCTGACCACGGTCCGGTCGCCGGCCACCGCCTTGCAGCCCTTGCCGGGGTTGATGACAGCCGAGTCGTCGAGGGTGACGGTTCGTCCGGAAATCGTGACGACCAGCGAGTTGGACCGGCCCGCCGCGGCGGTGAACGTGACGATGCTGTTGCTCTTCCCCAGCACCTGAGCGGTGCCGACGGTGGCGGCCTGAGCCGAGGAGGCGAACAGGGTGGTCGTGGTGGCCACGGCGGCGGCACCTGCGAGAGCGAGCGCCTTGCGGTTGAACAGGAACATGGAATCCCCCGGGTTTCTGGTCGTTCTGACATCTGATGCGATGCGGCCGCAGGCGAGGTAGTTCTCGAACTTGCATCACGAATCGATAACAGCCCTTCACGGGGACGGCCGCCCCTCGCGGAAGCGGGAGACGGCCGTGAGCCGGATCGTCAGCGCGGGTCGCCGTTGAACCTGGCGGTGGACCAGAAGTAGCCGAGGACGGCCAGGCCCACGCACCATCCGACGGCGAGCCAGCCGTTGTGGCCGATCCCGGTGCCCAGCAGCAGGCCGCGGAGGGTCTCGATGGCCGGCGTGAAGGGCTGGTACTCGGCGATCGGCTGGAACCAGCCGGGCATCGCGTCGACCGGCACGAAGGCGCTGGAGAGCAGTGGCAGCAGGATCAGCGGCATGGCGTTGTTGCTGGCCGCCTCGGCGTTCGGGCTGACCAGGCCCATCCCGACGGCGATCCAGGTCAGCGCCAGAGCGAAGAGGGCGAGCAGGCCGAACGCGGCCAGCCATTCCAGAACCGTGGCGTCGGTGGAGCGGAAGCCGATGGCCACCGCGACGGCGCCTACCAGGATCACGCTCAGGACCGACTGCAGGACGCTGCCGGCCACGTGCCCGACGAGGACCGATCCACGGTGGATGGCCATCGTGCGGAAGCGGGCGATGATGCCCTCGGTCATGTCGTTGGAGACCGAGACGGCTGTCCCGATCACGGTGCTGCCGATGGTCATCAGCAGCAGTCCGGGTACGAGATAGGCGATGTACGCCGACCGGTCCGGCGCACCGCCTATGCCCGCGCTCAGGGTGTCGCCGAAGATGTAGACGAACAGGAGCAGCAGCATGATCGGGGTGAGCAGCAGGTTCAGGGTGAGCGACGGGTAGCGGCGCGCGTGCAGCAGGTTGCGGCGCAGCATGGTGGACGAGTCGCGGACGGCGAGGGCGAGGGTGCTCATCGGACAGCCTCCTGAGGCTGGTCGGCGCCGGTCAGGGCGAAGAAGACGTCGTCGAGGTCGGGGGTGTGCACGGTCAGCTCGTCGGCCTCGATGCCGGCGGAGTCGAGCCGGTCGAGGACCGAGCGCAGGTCGCGCTGGCTGCCGTCGCTGGGGATCTGCAGCGACAGCGACTCGTCGTGCCGGGCGGCTCCGCCCAGTGCGCGGGCGGCGTCCTGGTACGCGGCCGGGTCGGTGAAGCGGAGCCGGACGTGCCCGCCGGGGATCAGCCGCTTCAGCTCGTCGGCGGTGCCCTCGGCGGCGATCCTCCCGTTGTTGAGCACGGCCACCCGGTCGGCGAGCTCGTCGGCCTCCTCCAGGTATTGCGTGGTGAGGAAGACGGTGACGCCGCCGGCGACGAGCTCCCGGATGATCTGCCACATGTTGTGCCGGCTGCGCGGATCCAGACCGGTGGTCGGCTCGTCGAGGAAGATGATCCGCGGGTTGCCGACCAGGGTCATCGCGATGTCGAGGCGGCGCCTCATGCCGCCGGAGTACGTCGAGGCGGGCTTCTTCGCGGCTTCCATCAGGTCGAAGCGTTCCAGCAGCTCGGCGGCGGCCCGGCTGCCGTCGCGGCGGGACAGGTGGTGCAGGTCCGCCATCAGCAGCATGTTCTCCTCGCCGGTGATCAGGCCGTCGACGGCGGAGAACTGCCCGGTGACACCGATCGTGGCGCGGACCGCCTGCGGGTCGGTGGCGAGGTCGTGGCCGGCGACGCGGATGTCGCCGGAGCCGGGGCCGGGGGAGACCAGGGTGGAGAGGATCTTGACGGCGGTGGTCTTGCCCGCGCCGTTGGGGCCGAGGAGCGAGAAGACTGTTCCTTCCGGGACGGTCAGGTCGATGCCGTCGAGCACGACCTTGTCGCCGTAGGACTTGCGCAGGCCGTTCGCCGTGATGGCCGGGGTCGTCATGGTCGATCTCCTCAAGAAAAGGGGGCTCAGAGGCTGCGGGCGGTGATGTCGCCGTAACCGGTGGTCGCGTGGACGTCGAGCTCGGCGGCACCGTCGTTGCGGAGGCTGTTGCTGATGCGGCCGTGCCCGGTGCCGGCGTCGAGGGCGGCCGAGACGCCGGGTGCCGCGCCGATCGTGATCGCACCGGCCTGGGCACTCAGCACGACCTTGCCGGGACCGGCCTCGGCGATCCGGATGTCGCCCTTGCCGGTGCTGATCTCGGCCGGGCCGGTGAGCCGGCCGATCGAGACGTCACCGGCAGCGGTGTTGAGGCGGGCGCTCGTCGCCTCGTCGAGCTTGATCGAGCCGTGCGCGCCCTCGTAGGTGACGTCGCCGAGCCGCCCGACACCGCGAAGGTCGGCGCTCGCCGCCTTCGCTTCGATGCGCGAGCCGGCCGGCAGTTGGACGGTCACCTCGATGGAGCCGGAGCTGCCGAGGTACTGGCTCTTCGGCGAGGCTTCGATCCGCAGCACACCGTCGGCGTACTCGATGGTGGTCTGCTCGGCGACCTTGACGTCCCGTTCCTTGGCGGCGTCCGCCGGGAGCACCTCGACGGAGGTGTCGGAGCGGTCGGCGGCGATGAACTGGATCCGCCCGGCGGGGATGTCCAGGACGGCGGAGATGGGGGCGGGGGTGGTGAAGCTCTGCATTGTTCTGCTCCTGTGCTCGTTGTTTCCGATGTGGGAAACGCTACGTTGCGTTTCCATATCGAGCAACAACATTGTTGCACTTTTAGAGAACAGCAGCTGCTCAGGCCCGGTAAATCGTTGCATCAGCTCAGAATCTAATGCAATGCGGCACGTCGTTGCGTTGCAATGAATGAGAATTGAACGCTATGCTGGCGACATCCGAGGAGCGCGGAGGAGATCACCATGCCGGGAGGCAGACTCAGCCAGCAGGAACGCCAGCAGATCGCGTTGGGCGTGGCCGACGGCCTCGCCTATGCGGAGATCGCCAGGCGCCTCGATCGTCCGACCTCGACGATCACGCGCGAGGTCATGCGCAACGGCGGCCCCACCGGTTACCGCGCCGACCTGGCCCACCGCGCCTCCGAGCGCCGCGCCCACCGGCGCCGGCCGCCCGCGGCGCCGGGGTCGGAGGCACCGGCCCTGACCCCCGGGCAGGACGCCGATGCCGTCCGGGAGTACGAGGAGACGTTCACCACGATCCTGATGCAGTCCGGCCTGCCCAAGATGACCGCCCGGGTGCTGACCTGCCTCTACATCACGGAGACGGCCAGTCTGACCGCGTCCGAGCTGGTCCGGCGCCTGCAGGTGAGCCCGGCGTCCGTCTCCAAGGCGACCGCCTTCCTCGAGGGTCAGGGCCTCATCCGGCGGGAACGCGACGAGCGCCGCCGCGAGCGGTACATCGTCGACAACGACGTGTGGTACCAGTCGATGATCGCCGCCGCGAAAGCCAACTTCGATCTGGCCGGGACCGCGCGGCAGGGCGTCGGCATCCTCGGTCCGGGCACCAAGGCCGCCGCCCGCCTGGAGAACATCGCCCGGTTCATGGACTTCACCGGGGAAGCCATCATCCGGGCCGCGGAACAGGCCCGCGAGATCCTCTCCACCGGCCCCGAGGTGAGCTAGGTCGTATGAGCTACGGGACTGCTCCATTGCGGATCTCCGATCATCCGGCCGGGCCGGTGCAGCGCGTCGTAACGGTAGCGTTCTATGATGGCGGCCCCTTCGCTGGATCTTGGAGCCCTCGTGCCGCACCTGTCCCGGCTGCTCACCGCCGGTTTGACCGTCTTCGCGTCTACTGTCCTCTTCGCTGCTCCGGCTTCCGCCGAAGGCACGGTCGCCGTGGCCTCCGTCTCCGGGACGACCGTGCGGTTCACCGCGGCCTACGAGGGCGTCAACAAGGTCATCGTCACCCGTTCCGGGCGGACCGTGACCATCGACGACCGGTTGCGGATCAAGCCGGGTAAGGGCTGTAAGCAGGTCAAGGGTGACAAGACGCGGGTCCGCTGCACCACCGCGAAGATCCCCTCCCGGGTCCGGCTCCAGCTGCACGGCGGCAACGACAGCGCGACCAACCGCACCGACCTGCCGATCACCGCCAACGGCGGCGACGGCAACGACCGGATCTACGGCGGATCGAAGGCGGACCTGCTGCGCGGCGACAACGGCGCCGACCGGCTCTGGGGACTCGGTGGCAACGATCGGCTGGAAGGCGGCATCGGCAACGACGCGCACTCCGGCGGGGCGGGCAACGACACCTTCTTCGGTGACTGGGGCAACGACACGTTCTACGGCGGCGCCGGCAACGATCGGGGCTTCGGCCACGACGGCAACGACACCTTCCACGGCGACGCCGGCACCGACTGGGCCACCGGTGACGCGGGCGCGGACACCCTGCGTGGCGGCGCGGGCGACGACACGCTGAGCGGTGGCACCGGGAACGACAAGATGTACGGCGACGCCGGCAACGACGACCTGGATGGGCAGCAGGACCGCGACCGCGTCGACGGTGGCGCCGGCGACGACTGGCTCTTCGGTGACAACCCCATGCTCGGCACGCCGGCCGCCGACGTGCTGGTGGGCGGTGCCGGCACCGACCGGGTGCACTACAACCTCTACGGCAAGGGCGTCGTCGTGGACCTCGACGGCTCCGCGGGCGACGACGGGATCCCCGGCGAGGGCGACACGGTCGCCGCCGACGTCGAGGGCATCATCGCCGGCAGCGGCCCCGACCGGTTGACCGGCAACAGCGCTGCCAACTACATCGAGGGCCGCAACGGCAACGACATCATCCGCGGCGGCGCCGGCAACGACACGGTCGACGGCATGGACGGCCGGGACGAGATCTACGGCGAGGCGGGCGACGACACCGTCGGCGGTCTGGACCCGATCTACGGCGAGGCCGCCGACCGGCTGGACGGCGGCAGCAACAGCGCCACCGGCGACCACTGCATGGTCACCGTCTCCGACGTCCTGATCGGCTGCGAGATCCGGAGCTGAGCGGCTCCGCGCCACCGCGCCCCCGAGCGCCGCGACCAGCAGGTGAAGGCCGGCACACGAAGCGGCCACCGTGCGTGTGAAGTTCGGGCGCGGAGCGCACCCGAACTTCACACGCTGTTACGTCAGCAGCGGCCCAGGTCCTGCCACTGCTCGGTCCAGCCGGGTTCCGAGCCCTGGCTCCACCACCTCGACCTCCAGAGGTGGACGCCCTGCCCCGACTTCGGGCCGGACGGGTCGCCGTACCGGCTCTTCTCGTGCTTCACCACGCTGCCGCCCGGATAGGCGGTCCCGTGCTGCCAGCTCACCGCGCTGGAGCAGTCACCGGCCGGCGGCGGCGTGGTCGGCGTCGGTGACGGCGGTGTCGATGACGGCGGTGTCGGCGTCGGGTCGACGCACGGGCCGGACGCCGCCACCGTGTCCGAGAACGCGGTGCCCGCGGACCGGTACGACGCCGTCTGCGAGGTCACCTGACCGGGGCTGAGCACCTGGTTCTTGGCGAACAGCACCCAGTCCACCTGCTCGACATAGGTGGAGGTGCCGCCGGTGTGGGTGGCCGTGTCGATGAACCACAGGTTCCAGTTGATGGTCATCGTCTGGCGCGGGAAGTACTTGCCACCGTGGTCGCCCACCTGCACGCCGTCGATGTAGTAAACGACGTGCCCGTTCGCCACCTGCGCCACCAGGTCGTGCCAGCCGTCCAGGCTGGACCGCTGCTCAGAGTGCATGTTGTCGGCGAACCAGGGGTCGGCGCGGTACGTGTACCAGGAGGTCTGGTAGTTGATCGGACCGGTTTCGCCCCAGCCGCCGTTCGGCAGGTACTCGGAGATGTCCAGCTCGCTGTAGGTGGGGTCCATGTCCCCGTTGAGCGGGCTGATCGTGAAGAAGGTCTGGTTGATGTGGTCGCCGTCGTTGCCGCTGACCGGTGCGTCGGTGAACCGGACCCGGCTGGCGTAGGTGCCCTCCAGGTAGCGCTTCTGCGTGGAGTAGAGCTCGGCGTGCGAGGTCCCGGCGGCCGTGCCGTCGGTCGACGCGGTGAGCTGCATGACCTTCTGACCGCCGTTGGTCGGGAAGGTGATCGCCGACGGTGACCAGTTGGCGCCGGGCACGCCCGGGCCGCCCTGGTAGCTGCGCGGCGTCCAGCCGTTGGCGGTCAGGGACGGGTCCGACGACGAGCTGTAGTGGAAGTCGTCGAACAGGTAGCCGCAGTCGGCGGCCGCGGCGCTGCCGGCGTTCATCACGACGGCGCTGGTTGCGGTCAGCACCGTCGCGGCGACGCCGACGAATAGACGTTTGCCGATGGACATGGACAGACTCCTCCCGGGGGATGGGCTCGGAGTGTTAGCGGACCGCGCCGGCGGTCATACCGGCGCGGATGTGCCGTTGGAACGCGACGTAGGCGACGAGCACCGGCAGCATGGCGATGGTCAAGCCGGCGAACAGGCCGCTCCAGTCACTGCGGTAGCCCTGGCTGACCGACAGGGCGGCCAGACCCTGTGCCAGGACGTACCGGTCCGGGTCGGGATTGAGAACCAGGGGGAGCAGGTACTGGTTCCAGAGCCCGAGGAAATTGAAGATGCCGACCGCCACCAGGCCGGGGCGGGCGAGCGGGAGCATGACACGGAAGAAGACCGCGGCGTGCGAGCAGCCGTCGAGGACGGCGGCCTCCGCGACTTCGGTGGGCAGGGTGCGGAAGAAGGCGTGCAGGAAGAAGATCGTGAAGGGTACGGCGTACGCGGTGTAGACCAGGATGAGTCCGGGATAGGTGCCGAGCAGGCCGAGTTGCTGCACCACGAAGAACAGCGGCACGAGGGCCAGGAACACCGGGAAGAACATCGCCGCGACGAACGTGTAGTAGATCAGGCGGTTGCCCCGGAAGTCGTACCGTGCCAGGGCGTACGCGACCAGTGAGCCGAGCAGCATGGTCAGCACCAGCGCGCCGCCGACCACGATCACGCTGTTCAAAAAGTACCGGCCGATGCTCGCTGCGGTCCAGGCCCGCGACCAGTTCTCGAAGTGCAACTCGCCGGGCACGCCCCACGGGTCGTTGAGAATCTCGTCGTCCGTCTTGAGCGAGCTGACCACCGCCCAGAGCAGCGGCAACGCGGTCACCACCGCCCACGCGAACATCGCCAGGTGCGGCAGCGGATTGGGCCGGGCCCGGGGCGGCGAGACCCGGTCGACCGAGGCGGGGCGTTCCAGCAATGCGGTCATGCCATCTCCACCTGGTTGCGACGGCCCCAGCGCAGCGCGAATACCGCGAGCGTGAGCGCGGCGAAGAACAGCGCCACCCCCATCGCTGTGGCGTAACCGAACTTGCCGTACGTGAAGGCGGTCCGATAGAGCGACAGCCCGACCACCTCGGTGGCGCCGTCCGGTCCGCCCGGACCGACCGTCATCACCTGGACCAGCACGAACCCGTCCAGCGCCGCGATGCCGAGATAGACGAACGCCACCTGCACGCTCTCCCGGACCAATGGCAGGGTGACCCCGCGGAAAGTGGCCCACGGGCCCGCGCCGTCGAGCACCGCGGCCTCGAACAGCTCCTTCGGTATGCCGTCGATCGCCGCGCTGAACAGCACCACGTAGAAGCCGACCGACGACCAGACCACCACCGCCATCACCGAGATCAGTGCCGTCGACGGCTCGGCCAGCCAGCTGCGTGCCAGGCCGTCCAGCCCGACCGCCCGCAGGCCCGAGTTGAGCAGCCCGGTGTTGGGGTTGTAGACGAAACCCCAGAGCACCGCAATGATCACGAGCGAGAGCATCTGCGGGAAGAAATAGACGATCTGGTACGCGGACGAGCCGCGTATCCGCCGCCGCCCGTGCAGCATGCTCGCCAGGAACAGGGCCAGCGCGATCGTGACCACCGGCACCACCACCAGCATCACCGCGTTGTTGCGGACCGCGTCCAGGAAGAGCGAGTCGCCGCCGAGGCGGGCGAAGTTGTCCGCCCCGACGTACCGTGCCTCGCCGGCCACCCCGGTCCAATCGGTCAGCGACAGATAGAACGCCTGGGCGTACGGCGAGAGCACGAAGACGACGTGCAGCACCAGCGCCGGCACGAGCGCGGCGAGAAGGAACCGCCACCGGCCGTGTCGCATCAGCGTGTGTACTTCTTGACGGTGGAGTCCTTGGCCAGCGCGTCGGCGGCCTTCTGGATCCGGGTGGACCAGTCGGCCGGGCTGATCCGGCGGTTCACGAGTTCGCCGGTGGCGTCGTCGATCGCTTTGGCCAGCGGCGCGTACCACGTACGGAACCGGTAGTTGAAAGCGTCGCCACCGGCGGCCGTGACCGCGTCGCGCACCGAGCCGAGGCCGCTGGAGAGCGTCAGTCCGTCGGTCGCTCCGGCGACTGCCGGCAGCGTGCTGTTGGCCTGCGCGAACGCCGTCGCCGACGCCTTGGAGAAGAGGATCCGCAGGTATTCCTGACCACCCGGCACGTTCTTCGCCTTTGCCGGCACCAGGTACGACTCGCTGCTGGCCGCCTGCACCGCGGTGACCGGAAGCTTGTCCGCCGCGGAGCCGCTCGGCACGGTGCCCATGACCATGTCGAAGCCGGCCGGTGTGACGTCCTTCTGCTCGGCCTCCAGCCAGGAGCCGCACGGGATGAACGCGGCCTTTTTCTGGCACCACGCGGCCTGCGCCTCGGTGTGCGACAGCGCCTCCGAGCCGGACAGCAGATAGCCCTTGCCGGCCAGTTCGGCGAACGCCTCGGCGGCCTGGGTCAGGCCCGGCTGACGCCAGGCGTCCGGCGCCAGGTTGTCGACCGCCTTCACCAGGTCCAGTCCGCCGATCTTGGCGGCCATGGTGAGCAGCGGGTCGTTGATGTACTCCGGGTACTTGCCCTGGTACGTCCAGGGCGCGATGCCCGCCTTCTTGATCGTCTCGCAGAGCGCGAGCATCTCGGTCCAGCTCTTCGGGTACGCCCAGCCGCGCTCGGCGAACAGCGACTTGGAGTACCAGAGGCCCCAGACGGTGTAGGTGAAGTTCAGCGTGACCGTGCTGCCGTCGAACGTGCCGTCCTCGACCACACCGGGCAGCAGGGTGTCGCGCACCTTCTTGCCGGGCTGGTCGAAGGCCGGCGCGTCGAGGAGTTCGGCCAGGTCGGTGACCTGCTTCGCGGCGACCAGCGTGGCGATGTCGAGCCGGCCGGCGCCGGTGTTGTCCACCACGTCCGGCGGGTCGTTCGACACGAAGCGGGGCTGGATGGCCTCGCCGACCTTCTGCAGTCCCTTATGGTCGATCTTGGCGGCCGGGTATTTCTCGTTGTAGACACGTTCGGCGTCGATCGCGTACTGGTCGCCGTACCCCCCTTTGAAGACCACCACCTCGAGGGGCGCGTCGGGCTTGACCCCCAGCGGGTTGTCGGCGCTCTTGGCGCCGCCGCCGGTGTCGGCGGGCTCGTCGTCGTCCGCGGCGGTGACGCACGCGGCCAGCAGGGGTGCGCTCAGCGCGGCAGCTCCCGCTGTCCTGAGCAGGCTTCTTCGGGTGGGGTACGGTCTGGGCAGGGATTCAGGGTTCATCAGCGGGCTCTTTCTTCCCTATGCGGTACGCCGGATGCGCCCGGCGTACCGCGCCTCGAGTTCTGCGTTGTGTTCCTTGCCGCCGGGCACGTTGTCCGACAGGTAGACCGGCGGGGTGATCCCCGCCGCGAGCAGGCGAGCCACCACCTCGGTGACGAGCTGCTGGGCCAGCAGCGCCGCGGTGATCGAGGAGACCGCGCCGACCGCCCCGCCACCGGGCAGCGGCAGCGTCGCGTCCCCGTACGGCGCTCCGTTGTCCAGCACCACGTCGGCGATCTCGCCGAGCTTGCGGCCGCTCGGATGACGCGACGCCACCCCGGCCGAGTGCTCCGCGGACGTGATCGCGATCAGCGCGTGGCCGTGCTCCTTGACCAGCAGCGCCATCTCCACGACGGCGCCGTTGATGCCGGAGTTGGAGGCGATCACGAACGCGTCGTCCGGTTTGACCGGGGCCAGCTGGTAGAGCTTGTGGGCGATGTCGGTGTTGCGCTCCACGGTCGGGTCAGCGAGCGCCTCGATCGGCTCGCCGCCGTAGAGGACGATGTCGCGCAGCGCGATCCGGTTGGTGGGAACCAGCCCGCCGGCCCGTCCGGCGATCTCCATGGCCAGCGCCTCGGAGTGCCCGCAGCCGAACGCCTGGATCACGCCCCCGTTGCGCACCGCCTCGGTCAGGAGGTCGGCCGCGCGATCCTTGCGGTCCCGCTGGCCCCGGCCGATCCGGCCGACCACGTCCTCGATGTGTCGCAGGTAGTCCCCGCTGGTGATGGTCACGGTGTTCCCTTCTCCGACCTGCGTTTACGGGTCGGCACCTTTTCCGGCAGTCGGTGCGCGTCCACGGCGCGCACGGTCAGCTCCAGCGCCTCGGCGGTGCGCTCGTAGGTGCGCTGGGCGACCGCGACGTAGATCAGGTCGAGGACGAGCAGCTGCGAGTGCAGCGCGGAGAGCGCCGCCAGCCGGAACGTGGTCTCCAGCACCGACGTGGTGAAGACGACGTCGGCCACCTCGGCGAGCGGTGACCGGTTGAAGCTGGTCACCGCGACGGTCAGGGCGCCGTGGTCGGCCGCCTCGGCGAGGGTCTCGATCACCTCGCGGGTCCGGCCGGAGTGCGACAGCCCGATCGCGACGTCGCCGGGAAGCAGCAGCGCCGCGTTGGTCAGTGCGGTGTGGCTGTCCTGCCGGTGCCAGACCGGGACCCGGATCCGCTCCAGCCGGAACGCCATCTCGCGGGCCGCGGTGCCACTGCTGCCCAGGCCGAACAGCTCGACGCGCTGGGCGCCGGCGATGGTGTCGGCGACCCGCTCGACGTCCCTGATCTGGATGCCCGCGGCGGTGCTCTGGATGGCCCGGGTGTCGGCCGCGGCGACGACGCTGAGGACCTGGTCCAGCGAGTCGGACGGGGTGATGTCGCCGCTGATGTCGGTCTCCCAGCGGGCCTGCTCGGCGCGCCCGGTCTCGGTGGCGACGGCGACGCGGAGGCTGGCGTATCCCTTGAAGCCCAGGGTGCGGCTGAACCGGGTGACGGTCGCGGTCGACGTCCCGGAGCGTTCGGCCAGGTCCACGATGCTGGCGTGGGCCGCGGTCTCCGGGTCGGCCAGGATCGTCTCCGCGATCCGGCTCAGCGCCTCCGGCATCTGTGGACCCTCGATGCGCAGCCGCCCGAGCAGCCCGCCGCTCTCACCCGTCATCCGTGGTCATCCTTTTCATCAAGTGCTGTTGTCGATGAAAATTACGACCGTCGACACAACTAGTCAACAATGAATTTCTGTGTTTCGATCTCGGCATGGACCTCGTGGTAGGTGTCGACGCTGGTGGGACGGCATCACGGGCCGTCGTGGCCACCCTCGCCGGGGCGGTGGTGGGCCGTGGTCGCGCCGGTCCCGGCAACCTGTTCGCGGCCGGTCCGGCAGCAGCGTCGGCCATCGGCGACGCCTTGCGGCAGGCACTGTCCGGCGCGGACCCGGCAGCGGTCGCCGGCGGCGTGCTCGGCCTGGCCGGCACCGGCGCCTGCACCGATCCGGCGATCCTCGCAGCCCTCGACGCCGCCTGGCGGGGCGCCGGGCTGAGCTGCGAGCGGACCATCGTCGGGGACGCGGTGACCGCCTTCGCCGCCGGCACTGCCGCGTCGTCCGGCGCGGTGCTGATCGCCGGGACCGGCGCGGTGGCGGCCCGGATCGAGGAGCATCGGATCGTCCGGGTCGCGGACGGTCTCGGCTGGCTGCTCGGCGACGAGGGGTCCGGCCACTGGCTCGGGGTCAGCGCCCTGCGTGCGGCCGTCCGGTCCTGGCCCTCGCCGTTCGCGTCGGCGGTCGCCGCGCACGCCGGGGTGCGCGGCCGGGACGAGCTGATCCACTGGGCACAGGAGCTGCCGCACGCCCGCATCGCCGCCCTGGCGCCGGTGGTGTGCGACCAGGCCCGCTCCGGCTCACCGGAGGCCGTCACGATCGTCGCCGCGGCGGTCCGTCACCTCACCGCGACGCTCGACCAGGTCGGTGCGGACGGCCCGGTGGTGCTCGCCGGCGGTCTGCTCGTCGCCGACACCCCGCTTCGTGACGGCCTCCTCGCGGTGCTGCGACCTCGCGGCGAGGTCTTGACCAGCGGAGACCCGGCTGCGGCCGCCGCCTGGCTGGCCGCCCGCCGCTTTCCCGGAGTCGACGCCGCGGCTCTGCACGCCGTCGTTACCCTTTCGTGACCGCGAATCGAGAACTACTTCGTTCCCTCCGGCATCGCACCTGATGTCGGATCAACCGGCACACGGTCGAGCACGGGGGAACAGAGATGCGCAAGGTGACTTTCACCGGGGTACTGCTGGTCACGATGGCAGTGACGGCCGGGTGCGGGGGCGGGCCGCAGCGGCTGGACGGTGATGCGCTGCCGGCCGCGGCGATGAGCTCCGCACCGGCGGCCCCTACCTCGGCGCCCACATCGGGCTCTCCCTCCGTGCCGGCTTCCTCGGCGCCCGCGACCAGCACGCCCCCCTCGCGGGCGAAGACGTCGAAGTCGCCGGCCCGGCCGCCGACAGTGCTGGGCCGGGACGGATTCGGCGCGCTCAAGCTGGGCATGAGCCGGTCACAGGCCGAGGCGACCGGCCTGATCTCCGGGTATGAGACCGAGGACTTCGGTGCCGGGTGCGGCATCTCGAAGATCAAGGGAACCGACGCCACCGTCTTCTTCACCCCCGGGATGGGCGTCTCGAGCATCGACGCCCCGCCCGGCGTCCGCACCACGGCCGGTATCCGGCTGGGCAGCACGATGACGGCGGTGCAGGAGGCGTACCCCGGCTGGGAGCTGGCTGTCGGCGACGGTGACACCGGCTGGGGCTGGACCGGGGAGAGCGACGACAATCAGCCCGCTTACCGGATCGACGTGCGGGACGGCAAGGTCAGTTACCTGGTGTGGGCGGCCGAGGGACAGAAGTGCGTCGAGTGACGTGCAGGGTGCTCAGCACGGCATCGGTGCGGTCGGTCGCGTCCGTCTGCCTCAGCTGGACGTAGAGGCCGCCGCCGAGGGTGACCTCGGTGTACGAGACGGTGGTCCCGTCGCACGCCACGAACCGCTCCGCGCGGCCGGTCACCGCGCCGGCCCGGACGTCCCGGCCGGGCAACCGGGTGCACCGATCGTGCGGTTGCGCGGCGCCACCGACGCCGACGAAGACCGCCGGGCCCACCCCGGTGACGAGGTCCGCGCCGATGGTCAGGGCAGGCGCGCGCCCGCTGCCCGGCGCCCAGCCCGCGGTGCGGGCCTGTCCGGCCCAGCCCTGCGGCACCGCGACCGACAGGGTCCGGCTGTCGTCGGTCACCCGGACCCAGCCGGCCGGGGTCGACAGTGGATCGGCGGCGCCGCCGAGCGCGCCGAGCGCAGCGACCGCTGTCAGGGCGCCGGCGGCCCGCCCCGCCCACCGCGCCGGCCGGGGCTCGGCCAGCCGGGCCAGCGCGGCTGCCAGCGCTGCAGTGGTCGGGAAACGCCGGTCCCGGTCGGTGTCCAGGGCCCGCTGCACGATCCGGTCGACCTCACGGGGGACCCCGGGCCGCAGCCGGGACGGCGCCGGAGCGCCGGGCTCCGGAACCCGGCCGGTGAGCATCTCGTACGCCAGCGCACCCACCCCGTAGACGTCGGCCCGCACGTCCAGCCCGCCGCCGGGAACCAGCTGCTCCGGGGCCATGTAACCGGGGCTGCCGGCGACCACGGTGAACCCGGAGGCGTGCGCGATCTCCTTGGCCAGGCCGAGGTCGGCGACCAGCACCCGCTCGACGCCCCGCACCGTGTCGAACAGGACGTTCGTCGGTTTCAGGTCGCGGTGCAGCACACCCGAGGCGTGCAGCACGGTGACCGCCTCGGCGATCTCCGCCGCCGTCCGCAGGGCGGTGCCGATCGCCATCGGCCCGGTGGCCAGCCGATCCGCCAGGGTGCCGCCGGAGGCGTAGGTCATCACCTGGTACGGCCGGCCGTCCGGCAGCTCACCGAAGTCGTGCACCCGGACGAGGCGCTCCGAGTCGGCCCGGCGCAGCACCTGCGCCTCCTGCTCGAAGCGGGACCGCACGTCCGGGTGGTGGGCCCAGTTGTCGGCCAGCACCTTGATCGCGACGGGTGAGCCGAGGGCGTCGTCCTCGGCCAGCCAGACCGTGGCGAAGGCCCCGAAGCCCAGCCGGCGTTCCAGGCGGTAGCGGCCGATCTTGGCAGGCATTGACACACTGCACATTATGGGAGTCACGACCATGGAAGAACTCGCCCGCCGGGCCGCCGACGGCGATGCGCTCGCGCTGAACCAACTGCTCGCCGAGATCCGGCCCAGCGTGCTGCGCCGCTGTGCCCGCTTCCTGCCCTGCTATCAGGACGCCGAAGAGGCCTGCCAGGACGTGCTCCTCCAGGTGGCCCGGATGATCCACCGGTTCGAGGGCCGGTCGTTGTTCTCCACCTGGCTGCACGTGGTGATCGCCAACAGCGCCCGGCAGACGTACCGGACACTCAAGCGGCGCGCCGCCGAGCAGGCCCAGGACGTGCCGGTGGAGGTGGCCGATCCGCGGACCACAAGCGTGATCGCCGGATCGCGGCTCGACCTGCTGGACGCGCTGGAGCAGCTGGAGGCGCACCGGCCCGAACTGGTGGCGCCGATCGTGCTGCGGGACGTCTGCCAGCTCGACTACCGGGAGATCGCCGGGCATCTGGGCATCCCGGAGGGCACCGTGAAGAGCCGGATCCACCAGGCCCGCGCACACGTCCGGGAATATCTGACCCGCGGTATCTTCGGTATGTGAAGACGGTGACCAGGCGATTCGCCCTTCTGCGGGCGGACATCGAGGGCGCCGTCTGCCCGGTGCCGGAGGAGATCGCCGAGGCGCTGCACGGCCGGGAATCGATCACTGTCACGCTGGAGCACGGCGTCCGGGCGGCGGTCGAGACCACTCTGGAGCAGGACGTCGGCCGGCGGTTCACCGGCATCAACTGGCCGGCCGAGGTGCGACCGGGCGTGCTGGTCACCCTCTCCTGGCGGCCGGCGAAGGAGGAGATGCTGATCCGCACCGCCGAGCTGGACCAGCCGATGCGGATCGACGGCGCCGACTACTTCCATGAGTACGACGCGAAGGTCGTCACCCGGGAGTTCGATCCGGGCCGGTCGAACCACGGGCGGGTGCTCGGCGTGGTGCGCCGGCTGGGCCGGGTCTTCTCCGACGGCAGCGCGGTCTTCCCCGAGGCGGAGGTCGCCGCGCACGCCGGTCTGGGCCGGGGAGCGAAAGGCACGTTCCTGCTCACCAACGCCGTCGACCAGCTGATCCGGGAGGGCTATGTGACCCGGGTGACCGGCAGCCTGGACGCGGACGGCCGGCCGTCCTACCCGCCGGTCGACGGTGAACAGAGCGCCGAGATGCTCTTCTACGCCCCGCTGCTCGAGCCGATCGGGCCCTCCGGTGAGCGCGCCGAGCACTGGGTCAACGGCTTCGTCCGCAAGCTGCCGCCCGGCGCGCAGCCGTCCGAGAAGCAGCTCGAGCTGCACAGCCGGATCGCCGAGGAGACGCTGGAGCCGGGCTACACCTACGTGAAGAAGCATCACCGACACGGCTGATGAGCAATCGTCAGGTCGGCCCTGACTTTTCAAGATCGTCAGGCGTAGCCTGACCAGCCATGACCAGCCGTGACGATGTGTGGACCCAGACCGACGCCGACTCACCCTGGACCGACGACGCCCGCGCGCTCGTGGTCCTCGCGTCGATCGCCCGTGAGCTGTCCGACCACACCCGCTCGTTCGTCGCCGCCGACGGGCGGCCGGAGGTGAAGCTGGTCGAGGAGGCGTCACGCGCGGTAGCCAACGCCGAGCGCCTGCTCGCCGCCGCCGTCGTCACCTGCCGCGCCGCCGGCCTCTCCTGGAAGGAGATCGGCGAGTCACTCGGCGTCACGAAGCAGACCGCGCAGGGCCGCTTCACCGGCGCGGTCGAGCAGTGGGAGGACGCGCTCGCCCGCCCGGAGCGGCTCCCGCACGGCGCCAAGTTCACCGCCGCGGTCGCCGCCGAGCTGGACGGCTGGGCGGTACGCCACCGCGAGTCGCACCAGTACGTCTCGCCGCGGCACCCGAACGCCCCGCTCTCGGCCGGGCTGCGCCGGATGGGCCCGTTCGAGGAGCAGCTCGACATCAGCAGCCGGCGCCGGCGCCACCTGGAGGAGCACATCTTCCCGGCCGCCCAGCTGGCCCCGCTCTACGACCGGGAGGCGGTGCTGCACGACCGGCTCGCCAACGCCGGCGTCGACCCGGCGAACAACCGGGCGTCCGCGGACCGGGCCCGCGCCCGCGCCGAGGAGTGCCGCCGGCACCTGGCCAAGGAGTACCCGCCGCTGACCATCCAGACCGCTGACGGCCCACGGGTCGCCGCCACCTGGGACACGAGCGTGGGCAAATACAAGTGCCCGGTCTGCCCGGCGCTCAGCGGCACGACGGTGGCGGCCCTCGATCACGCCGAACACGGGCACGAGCTACCGGTCGCATGAGCGGGGGAACCGGCCGGGAATTCCGCAACGATCCCCGGCCGGCCCGACCCCATCGTAGAGAGCAACATGATCGTCCGGGCACGCCGGACGTCGTACGCCCGCTGATCCTGACCTCGGCTTCCGTGCTCGGCGCGAGCGTCATCGGGGTATGCGGTCCGCGTCAACCTCTGGACACGGGCCGCACTTGATGACGACCATGAACGAGACACCGAGGTCGTGCCGGATTCTTATCCCGCTGATCAGGAAGGACGGGCCGACATGACCGGATTCGCTGCTCGCATCCGCCGCGCCACCATGGCCGAGCATCGGGAGGCCGAGAACAGGACGTTCATCTCGCGCCTGATGGCCGGCAAGGTGCCGCCGGCCGGCTTCGCCGAGCTGACCGCTCAGTACCTGGTCATCTACCGCGAGTTGGAGATCGCCGCCGGCGAGCTGCGCGACCACGAGGTGGCCGGCCCGTTCGCCGACCCGGCGCTGTTCCGGGTGCCGGCCCTCGAGTCCGACCTGGCCACTCTCTACGGACCCGGCCGGCAGTCGGCCGTGCCCGTGCACGACGCCACCGAGCGGTACGCCCAGCGGCTCCGCGAGCACTGCCGGACCTCGCCGGCCCACTTCATCGCCCATCACTACGTCCGATACCTCGGCGACCTGTCCGGTGGGCAGCTGATCGCCCGGACCCTCACCGAGAAGTACGGGCTGGGCGCGGCCGGCACGGCGTTCTACCGCTTCGACCAGATCGACGACCTGCGCGCGTACAAGACGGCGTACCGCGTGAAGCTGGACGCCCTCACCCTGCCCGAGGACCAGCTCGCGGTGGCCGTCGCCGAGGCGCAGCTGGCCTTCCGCCTCAACGGCGCCGTCTTCCAGGACCTGGCCGCCGCCTACCCCGACGACCTGGTCACCGCCGCCTGACCCCCGCGTCGGCAACTTCAGCGTGGGGAGTCGGGGTGCGTAGCTGACCGCAAGTCCCCACGTTGGATCGGCGGCGGTCTGCGCCGGCGCGCCGGGTCTGCGATCATCCGGTGATGCCGGACAACCCACGACTGCGCCGCTTGGCCGCGATGCGCGCCTGCGACCGGCTTCTCTCCGGCGTACGCCCGATGACGATGCGGGAGCGGCTCGCCGAGCTCAGCGAAGCGGACGGCCTGGACGCTCTGCCGGACTTCTACGGGGACGGACCGGTCGCCGCCCTGGAGAGCCGGATCGCCGAGTTGCTCGGCACCGAGGCGGCTGTCTTCTTCCCCACCGGCACCATGGCTCAGCAGGTGGCGCTCCGCCACGGCGCCGAGATCACCGGCAGCCGGGCCGTCGCCCTGCATCCGCTCGGGCACCAGGAGGTGCACGAACGGCACGCGTACGCCGACCTGAGCCGGCTGCGGGCGGTCCCGTCCACGGCCGCGGCGCGCAACCCGACCGCGGCCGACCTCGCCGCGCTCGACGAGCCGGTCGGCACCGTGGTGTTCGAGCTGCCGCTGCGGGATGCCGGCTTCGTGCTGCCCACCTGGGACGAGCTGACCGAGGCCTGCGCGGCGGCACGGGCGGCCGGCGCGCGGGTGCACTTCGACGGCGCCCGGATCTGGGAGTCGGCGCCGCACCTCGGCCGGCCGTTGCCCGAGATCGCGGCGCTGGCCGACAGCTCGTACGTCTCGTTCTACAAGACCGTCGACGGCATCAGCGGCGCGGCTCTCGCCGGGACCACCGCTCTGGCCGCGTTCGCCCGGTCCTGGCGGCACCGTTACGGCGGCAACGTCTTCCAGCAATGGCCGGCCGTGCTGCTCGCGACGGCCGGTCTGGATCGCGAGCTGCCGCGGATCCCGGATTATGTGCGCCATGCCCACACCGTCGCCGCCGCGCTGTCCGGGCTGCCCGGCGCGCGGTTGCTGCCGCACCCGCCGCACACCCATCAGTTCCGGCTCTATCTGCCGTTCCCGGCAGGGCAGCTGGACGAGGCCGCGCTCGCGCTCGCCGAGCAGGAGCGGACGTGGTTCGCCGGTGGCTGGCGGGACACCGAGGTGCCGGGCGTCGCGTTCACCGAGGTCACCGTGGCGGCCGCGGCTCTGGAGTGGACCGCCGCCGACGTGACCGACGTGGGTCACCGCTTCCTGAGCAGAGTGCGGTAGGGCCGGGTGGGCACCTGGCTGGCGACCGTCACGTTCCCCGACGGCACCGTCCGGTACGCGCAGTACAGCACCGTCGTCGAGGCCGTCCTGAGTGGCCTGTACCCCGAGGTGTGCCGTCCCGGTGAGACGCTGCCCAGCGGCGAAACCTGCTATCGCGCGGAACCTGTCGGCGACCGTCTCCCGTCCTTCCCCGAGGCGCCTCTGTCACCGGCCGGCGATCTGGTGCTGGTCCGGATCGAACGGGAGCCGGGCCCCGGCGTCTGGCACGCGCTGTACTGTCCCGCCCGCGCTCAGCTGCTCGGCCCGCTCTCCGGCCACTACGCCCTGCGCCTGCAGGAGCAGTACGACTTGATCCCGGACGTGGACGGCGTGCGTCATCTGTGCCGCTGGGCCGGGCAGGACACGGAGTGCGGCCGCCGCGTCACCGGCGAGCCGCTGGGGCTGCTGCATCCGGCGTGGGGGATGAGCACGACACCGCTGCCCGGATATCGGGGCGACCCGCCACCCGCGCCCGACCTGTTCGCGGAGTGGACCGCTCCCGATCTCTGCCGGCCGTGCTTTCTGGCCTGGCTCACCGCCCCGGATCCCGGCGTCGTCCCTGCTCCTGGCGTTTCCGGGCCCGCCGCCGCCACCGCCAGGCGCCCGTGGTGGCGTTTCGGAACCTAGGCCGCCCTTGTCCGGACCGCATTCCGCACCCTACGCTGCCAGCAGGAGGAAAGCGCTTTCCTCGTAACCGCCCGGAGGAGTTCCACATGGCAGCGCGCAGATCCATCGGCATCGTCATCAACGGGGTGACCGGCCGGATGGGCTATCGGCAGCACCTGGTCCGCTCGCTGCTCGCCATCCGCGAGCAGGGTGGCGTCCCGCTCGCCGGTGGCGGGCACATCTGGCCCGAGCTGATCCTGGTCGGCCGCGACCCGGACAAGCTGGCCGCGATCGCGGCCCGGCACGGGCTGACCGAGTGGACGACCGACCTGGACGCGGCGCTGTCCCGGCCCGACGTCGAGATCTACTTCGACGCCCAGGTGACCGCGCAGCGGGAGAAGGCGATCCGCCAGGCCATCGCGGCCGGCAAGCACGTCTACACCGAGAAGCCGCTGGCCGAGAGCTCGGCGGCCGCCGAGGAGCTGGCCGAGCTGGCCGACTCGGCCGGGATCCGCAGCGGCGTGGTGCAGGACAAGCTGTTCCTGCCGGGGCTGCGCAAGCTGAAACGGCTGATCGACGGCGGCTTCTTCGGGCAGATCCTGTCGGTGCGCGGCGAGTTCGGTTACTGGGTCTTCGAGGGGGACTGGCAGGTCGCCCAGCGCCCGTCGTGGAACTATCGGCTGGCCGACGGCGGCGGCATCGTGATGGACATGTTCCCGCACTGGAACTACGTGCTGGAGGAGCTGTTCGGCGCGGTGCGCTCGGTGCAGTGCACCACCGCCACGCACATCACCAAGCGGGTGGACGAGCGCGGCGAGGAGTACGTGGCCGACGCCGACGACGCCGCGTACGCGATCTTCGAGCTCGAGGGCGGCATCGTGGCCCAGCTGAACTCCTCGTGGACCGTCCGGGTCAACCGGGACGAACTGGTCGAGTTCCAGGTCGACGGCACCGAGGGCAGCGCCGTCGCCGGCCTGCGCGGCTGCAAGATCCAGCACCGGGCGACCACGCCGAAGCCGGTGTGGAACCCGGACCTGCCGCTGTCCGGCACGTCGTTCCGTGACCAGTGGACCGAGGTGCCCGACAATGAGGAGTTCGACAACGGCTTCAAGGTGCAGTGGGAAGCGTTCCTGCGGCACGTGGTGGCCGGCGAGGCGTTCCACTGGGACTTCGCGTCCGGCGCCCGGGGCGTGCGCCTGGCCGAGGCGGGCCTGAAGTCGGCCCGCGACGGCGGCCGCATCGAGCTGGGGAACGCCTGACATGGCGACGGTCGACCTGCCCGGCGGGCGGCAGCTCACCCTCTCCGCGGATGGCGGCTGGGCGAAACCGGACAATCCGCCGGCCAGCCGGATCGCGTACGCCGCGGCCCACGTCGTCGCCGACCCCCGGGCGGAGAACGCGCCGGGCGCCCCGGCCGTCCTGGACTGGGACGCCACCCTGCGGTTCCGGCATCACCTCTGGTCGCACGGCTTCGGGGTGGCCGAGGCGATGGACACCGCGCAGCGCGGGATGGGGCTCGATTACACGGCGACCAGAGAGCTGATCCGGCGCAGCGCGGCGGAGGCCCGGGCGGTCGGCGGCCGCATCGTCGCGGGAGTCGCGACGGACCAGCTTCCCCCTGGTCAAGCCACTCTCGATCAGGTGCTTCGGGCGTACGACCAACAGCTGTCCGATGTCGCCGAAGCCGGCGCCGTGCCGGTCCTGATGTGCAGTCGCCATCTGGCGGCCGCCGCCCGCGACGCCGACGACTACCTCGCCATCTACCGCGACCTGCTAACCCGGTCGGACAAGCCGGTCGTGCTGCACTGGCTCGGCACCGCCTTCGACCCCGCGCTGGAGGGTTACTGGGGCTCCACCGACGTAGACAAGGCCACCGAGACCGTGCTGGAGCTGGTCAACAGCAATCCGGCCCGGGTGGACGGGATCAAGATCTCGCTGCTGGACGCGGCCCACGAGATCCGGCTGCGCCGCCGCCTCCCGGCGGGGGTACGGCTCTACACCGGCGACGACTTCAACTATCCCGAGCTGATCCGCGGCGACGAGCAGGGCTATTCCGACGCGCTGCTCGGCATCTTCGCCGCGATCGCGCCGGCCGCCGCGGCCGCCCTCGCCGCGCTGGACCGGGACGACCTGGCCGAGTACGACCGGGTCTTCGCGCCGACCGTGCCGCTGTCCCGGCACATCTTCACGACGCCGACCTTCTATTACAAGACCGGCATCGTCTTCCTGGCCTGGCTCGCCGGGCACCAGGACCACTTCACCATGGTCGGTGGCCTCCAGTCCGGCCGTTCGGTGCCGCACTTCGCAACGCTGATCGAGTTGGCCGACGCCGCCGGCCTTCTTCCCGACCCGGACCTCGCGGCGCACCGGGCCAACCGATTCTTCGAGGTGATGGCCGGATGAAGCGGTTCTCGTTCAACCAGATCACCGCCAAGCACTGGGCCCTGCCCGAGCTGGTCGACGGTCTGACCAGGGCCGGCGTCGAGCAGCTGGCGCTCTGGCGGGAGCCGGTCGCGGAGTACGGCCTGGAGCGCTCCGCCGCACTGGTGCACGACGCCGGCCTCACCGTGACCTCGCTCTGCCGCAGCGGCTTCTTCCAGGCGCCGGATTGGTTCGACGACAACCGCCGGGCCGTCGACGAGGCCGCCGCCCTCGGCGCGCCGGTGCTGGTGCTGGTCTCCGGTGGCCTGCCGGCGGGCTCGAAGGACATAGCCGGCGCCCGTGCCCACGTGGCCGACGCGATCGCGCAGCTGGTGCCGCACGCGGCCGCCGCCGGGGTGACCCTCGCGATCGAGCCGCTGCACCCGATGTACGCCGCCGACCGCTGCGTGATCAACACCTGGGACCAGGCGATGGCGATCGCCGAGCAGCATCCCGCCGGTCAGGTCGGCGTCACCGTCGACACGTACCACCTGTGGTGGGACGACACCGCGCTCGACAAGATCGCCCGAGCCGGCGAGCGGATCGCGATCTACCAGCTCGCCGACTGGATCACCCCGCTGCCGGCCGGTGTCCTCACCGGGCGCGGTCTGCCCGGTGACGGATGCATCGACATGCGCGCCTTCCACTCCGCTGTCGAGAAGGCCGGTTATACCGGTCCGATCGAGGTCGAGGTGATGAACGAGGAGCTCTGGGGTCGCCCCGGCCAGGAGATCCTGGCCGCGACGATCGCCGGGTACCGCACGATCTGACCCCCTGCTCCGGGTCCGGCCGCCACGGTCAACGGCGATCACGCGGATCGGCCCCGGTCAGCCGGCCGGCTCCCGCACTGTCTCCACGCCGTCAAGGCAGTGCGGGGCCGGTCGGCCCTTTCGGACGATCCAGTTCGGACCGCATCGAGCCCTATGCTCATGATCCGCGCGGCGTCCGCCGGCGGATCCACGGGGGAGAATCATGCGACGCTCCACGCATCTCGCTGTCATCCTGCTCACCACCGTCTCGGCCGGCCTGCTCGCCGGCGCACCCGCACAGGCCGCCACCACCGCAGTGGCCACCGCTGGTGTGAGCACGGTGCAGTACAAGGCCGCCAAGAAGGCGCAGAACCAGGTCGTGGTGACCCGGTCCGGGAACACCGTCACCATCGACGACCGGGTGGCCGTCAAGGCCGGCAAGGGCTGCAAGAAGGTCAAGGGCGACAAGACCAAGGTCCGGTGCCGCACCGGCAAGGCGCCGAAACTGGTGCGGGTCTACACCTACGACCGCAACGACTCGATCCGCAACAACACCGGCCTGGCGACGTACGCGGACGGCGGCACCGGCAACGATGTGGTCATCGGCGGCTCGGGCAACGACAAACTGCACGGCTGGACCGGCTCCGACCGGATCCACGGCGGCGGCGGCGAGGACCACATCTGGGGCTGGACCGGCACCAACACGATCTACGGCGACGCTGCCAAGGACACCATCTGGGGTGGCGACGGCGTGGACCGGATCTACGGCGCCGGGGGCAAGGACGAGATCTTCGGCGCCGGCGGCAACGACGTCATCGACGGTGGGGCCGAGCGGGACTGGCTGATCGGCGAGGACGGCAACGACTCCGTCTGGGGCGGCGCCGGCGACGACTACATCGACGGCAGCGCGGGCGACGACTTCCTTTCCGGCGGCGACGGCCGCGACGAGCTGCATCCTGAGGACGGCAACGACCGGGTGTACGGCGGCGCGGGTCCCGACTTCATCGACGCCGACGCCATCAACGGCAACGCCAAGGGCGCCGACTACTACTCCGGTGGCGCCGGTCGCGAACAGGACCTCGTGTCGTACACCCAGTACTCCGAGGACCTGGTCGCCGACGCGGACGGGGTCAAGGGCGACGACGGCGCCAAGGGTGAGGGCGACACCATCGCCACCGACGTCGAACGCATCTGGGGCGGGGGCGGCAACGACAAGCTCTCCGGCGGACCGGGTGACCACAGCCTCGACGGCGGACCGGGCAACGACACGCTCCGCGGCGGTGCGGGAGCCGATTATCTGTTCGGCGGCCCGGGCACGGACCTGCTGTTCGGCGAGGCCGGCGACGACTTCCTCGACGGCGGCGACGAGGACGGTGCAGCGGAACAGCTCGACGGCGGGCCGGACACCGACGGCTGTGAACTGTGGACCGGCGACACCGCCCTCAACTGCGAGAACGTGGCCGGGCCCTAGCGTCTGTCCCGCGCAGCTCCACCAGGAGCCCGTCACGGTCGGTGAGAACCGCCCCGAGGATGCGCCGGCCTGCCGCGAGCAGGTCGGCGACATCCGGGGTGCTCAGCGCGTACATCACCAGTGCGCCGTCCCGGAACGAGGTCACGATGCCGGCCCGGCGCAGCACCGCGAGCTGCTGCGAGAGGTTCGAGGCCTCCACGTCGATCTCGGCGAGCAGGTCGCGGACCGGTCTCGCGCCGTCCTGCAGCAGTTCCAGCACGCGGATCCGTACCGGATGACCGAGGGTCCGGAACATCTCGGCCTTCGCCTGGTACAGCGGCACTGACACGGCGCGCGTCCCTCCGATAGGGCTCTCCGCGACTCAACGCGGTGGACGTGACGCGGTTACGGCAGATGAGCAATTTCGGAGTTGCAGAAATCCGCAATCGCTCCGCACACAGTAAAAATTCCCACGGCCCGCCCCGTCCTGATCGGACAGCCGGTGCGACCCGAATCCCGAGGGGTCGGCGAGGCTGGAATCAGACGGATCAGCCGGGGAGGAAACGCAATGCCGGACATGGATGTAGCCCTCAAGGACGCGATGCAGATCGACGGCGCCATCGGCGTCGCGCTCGTCGACCGATCGAGCGGGATGGCGCTGGGTATCGCGGGCGGGACCAGGGACTTCGACCTGACCGTGGCGGCCGCGGTGAACACCGAGGTGATCCGGGCGAAGCTGCGCACCATGGAAATGCTCAGCCTGCACGAGAGCATCGAGGACATGCTGGTGAGCCTCGAGACGCAGTACCACCTGATCCGTCCGCTGACCGGGCGGTCGGGGCAGGGTCTCTTCCTTTATCTGGCGCTGAACAAGGACCGGGCGAACCTCGCGCTCGCCCGGCACCAGCTGAAGCGCATCGAGGAAGGCCTCGACATCTAGCGCCGGCGGACCGGCTCGAAGAACGACACCGGTTCGGGCGCGGGTTCGCGCACCGGGTCGCCGTCCAGGATCTCGGTCATCCGGCGTACCGTCGGGTCGCCCTCGTCGGCCACGTAGTCGTTGTCCAGAGTGGCGTCGGGACCGTCCGGGACGCCGAGTCCCCGGAAGATCGGCGTGGTCACGAACGTGACGATCAGGTTCACCGCCAGCGCCACGATGCCGACGTAGATGCTGGCGTCGCTGTCGATGCCGATGGTGTCCAACGGCCAGGCCGACCCGCCGAAGTGCTCCCGCACCACGGTCCGGCCGTCCGCGCCGCCGTATTTCGGCACCTGATAGAGCATGACCATGCCGACGAGCAGCCCGGCGCCGATCCCGCCGGCCAGCGCCCACCGGTGGAACCAGTTGGTGTAGAGGCCGAGCGCCACGGCGGGCAGCGTCTGCATGATCACGACTCCGCCGATGAGCTGGAGGTCGATCGCGAACTGCGTGTTGAGCAGCAGGATCACCAGAAGGGCGCCGAACTTCACCGTGAGCGAGACGGTCTTGCTGACGTACGTCTCCTCCTTGGCGGAGGCGCCGGGCCGGAAGTACTCGCGGTAGATGTCCCGGGTGAACAGGTTCGCCGCGGCGATCGACATGATCGCCGCCGGCACCATGGCGCCGACGCCGATCGCCGCGAAGACCATGCCGGCGCCCCAGGCCGGCGCATTCTCGGCGAACCACTGCGGTACGACCGTGTTGCTGTTCCCGCCGACGGCCTGGGTGTCGCTGTAGATCGCGGCGAACCCGACCAGCATCAGGATGCCCAGCGTGAGCGTGTAGATCGGCAGCACGGCCAGGTTCCGTCGCAGCGTGCCCCGGTTCCGTGAGGCCAGCACCCCGGTCAGCGTGTGGGGGTAGAGGAACAGCGCGACCGCCGAGCCCAGCGCGAGCGTGACGTAGTTGAGCTGGCTCTGCGGTGCGAGCAGCAGCCCGTCGTCGGTCCGCGGGGTGGCCGTGAACTTGTCCTGCGCCACCCGGAACACGGTGTCCCACCCGCCCGGCATCATCGACACGATCATCACGACGGAGAGCACCGCCCAGAGGATCAGGGCGTCCTTGACGATCGAGACGAGAGCCGGCCCGCGCAGCCCGGAGCTGAACGTGTAGAGCGCGAGCACCACGAACGCCACCGTCAACGGCCAGCCCTTGGGCAGACCCATCACCTCGAAGACCGCTTCGATGCCGATCAGCTGGAGGGCGATGTACGGCATGGTGGCGACGATCCCCAGCACCGCGATCAGCGTGCCCAGTTCACGGGAGCCGAACCGCGCCCGGACGAACTCGGCCGGTGTCACGAAACCGTGCACATGGCAGACCGACCAGAACCGGGCCAGCACCACGAAGAGCATCGGGTAGACGATCACCAGGAACGGCACCGGGAAGAAGCCGGCGGCGCCCAGGCCGTACACCAGGGTGGGCACCGCGACGAACGTGTATGCCGTGTAGACGTCGCCGCTGAGCAGGAAGAACGTCACCCAGTTGCCGAACGCCCGCCCGCCGAGCCCCCACTCCTCGAGGCTGTGCAGGTCGTTCGGGCGCCGCCACCGGGAAGCCGCGAAGCCCATCACCGCGACCACACCGAAGATCAGCGCGAAGACGGTGAGCTGTACCGCCTGGGCGTCCATGTCGGGCATGTCAGCGCGCCTTCAGATGCACGTACGCGATGACCGAGCTGGCCAGGAACGCGAATCCCAGCTGGCTCCAGTAGAAGAACGGCAGCCCGAGGAAGGTCGGCTCGAAGCTGTTGTAGATCCACGGCGTCAGGGGCACCACGATCGGGATCAGCAGCAGCCAGTTGCGCCGGTCAGCGTCGGGACGCCGGAAGAAGCCGCGAAGCGTGCGCCGGTCCACCCGCGCGTCCTCCGGCGCGGCGTGCCGCGGACGGGACGTCGGCATGGTGCGGGGGACCTCGGCGCGCGGCGGCCACTCCGGCGGTGGCCCCTGCACCGGGGTGTGCCAGTCGGGTGATCCGTAACGCCAGTCCGCCATGCCAGCCTCCGGAGCGTGATCAAGTCTCCACCGGGCGCAATGTTCGCAGGTGATCAATATCACCATGATCATCCATTCGGACGAGGCACCATCGGCCGTTCGGTCTTCGATGCACACTTGGCGCATGCTCGCTCCGCCGATGGCCGAGATCCGGACCGCCATGATGATTCAGCAGTGGCGGCAGCTGACCTTCCTGCACTGGCGCTATCCGGCCGAGGCGTTGCGGCCCCTGCTTCCCGCCGGGCTGGCCCCGCACACCATCGACGGCGATGCCTGGGTCGGGCTGATCCCGTTCCTGATGTGCGAGGTCAGGCCGCCGAAACTGCCCGAGCTGCCCTGGCTGTCACGTTTCCCGGAGACCAACGTGCGCACGTACGTGACCGGCCCGGACGGCGTGCCGGGGATCTGGTTCTTCTCGCTCGACGCCGCCCGCCTGGCGGCGGTGGCCGCGGCTCGCGCCGGATTGGGCCTGCCCTATCGCTGGGCCCGGATGTCCCTGCGCCGCGACGGCGACGTCACCACCTATCAGGGCAGCCGCCATCTGGAGCCACGTGGCGCCGGGTACCGGATCAGCGTGCGGTCCGGGGCCGAGATTCCCGAGGCCGGTCTCGGCGAGCTCGACCACTTCCTCACCGCGCGCCACCGGCTCTACACCAGGCATGCGGGACGCCTGGTCACGGCCGACGTCTGGCATCCGGCGTGGCCGCTGCACCGGGCCGAGCTGCTGGAACTGCGCGAGGACCTGACCCGTGCGGCCGGACTGCCCGAGCCGCACGGCGCCCCGCTGGTGCATTACTCGCCCGGCGTCCGCACCCGGATCGGGCTGCCCCGCATCATCAGGGCATTGTGAACTCGGCCGCCAGCATCCCGAACTGCAGCTCGTTGCTCCACTCGCCCTTGAACATCTCGTTCTCGACGAGCCGGGCCTCCTGGCGCATCCCGAGTCGCCGGGCCACGTTCGCCGAGGCCTGGTTGCGCTCGTCGACGCGGGCCACGATCCGGTGCAGGCCCAACTCGCGGAAACCCAGCCGAAGCATCTCCCGGGCGGCCTCGGTCGCGTACCCGTGACCGGCGAAATCCGGGTTGAACACGTAACCGATCTCGCCACCGAGGTGCTCCCTGCTGTGCCAGAAGAGCAGCACGTCACCGACCAGCTCCCCGGTGGCCCGCAGCTCCACGCCGAGCCCCAGAGCCTGTCCCTCGTCGGTGACGGCCGTGGTGGCCCAGATGCCGCGAAGGCGTTCCTCGACGACCTCGCGGGTCATCGGCTCGAACGGCACGTACCGGCAGACGTCGGGCCGGCTCCGGTAGGCGAGCATGGCCTCCACGTCGGCCGTGGTCAGCGGGCGCAGCGACAGCCGCTCGGTCAGGATCGGGTACTCGGGACGCAACTCGGGCATCCCGAGATCTTCGCACAGGCGTTCGAGTTATCCACAGCCTGTGTGTTCCGCCTGTGGACGCGTGGTGCGGCCTAGATGCGGTGACTGTCGTCGTTCATGCGACGGTTGACCAGCAGCCAGGCGCAGGGCAGCAGAGCCGCCGCCAGCGCCGTCTTCAGAACGTCGCCGAGCACGTACGGGACGAACCCGTTGGCCAGCGCGGACGGCAGGTCCATGCCGGTGGCGAAGGCGAGCCAGGGCACGCCGATCAGATAGATCAAGGCGTTTCCGGCGACCATCAGCACGACGCTCAGCCCCGGCCTGCGGTCCGCGCCGAGCGCGGCGAGCTGACCGGTGAGCGCCGCGGCCAGGATGAACCCGAGCAGATAACCGCCGGTGGCGGCGGGCCAGCCGGACTCCCCGCCGGCGAACCAGGGCACGCCGAGCGCGCCGGCCACCGCGTACAGCAGCATGCCGGCCGCGCCCCGGCTCGCGCCGAGTGCGGCGCCGGCGAGCAGCACCGCGAAGGTCTGCCCGGTGATCGGCACGGGCGAGCCGGGCACCGGGAGGGCGATCTGGGCGGCGGCGCCAACCGCGGCCGCGGCACCGGCGACCAGGAGCACGTCCCGCACCGCCGAGCGTCCCCAGACGTCGGCCAGGACACCGGTGGGACGGCCGGGAACCATCGTGCCGAAAGCGCTGTAGGTCACCGCACATCCCTTCTGCCCCGCTGGCTTGGCAGGCACTTTAGGGCCGGATCGGCCGCAACGGCGGGGCCGGCGATCAACTGTGATGATGTGGTGATCGTTCACAAGAGCCCGGACCTGGAATGCCGCCGTGACGGCACTCTTGGTCCGGGCGCGTGCTCAGAACGTGAGCGTCCAGATGTTGATGTACCCGGTGCCGGTCCGGTAAACGTCCCGGGGCCCGCCTCGTCCGCCCGGGCCCGAGGTCCGGCATGGACACGTCGGCGGCGTTGGTCCCCGTGCGACCCGCCGGCGACGCTGACCGGCCCGCGGGACCGGTCAGGCGCCGATCTCGGTGACGTCGACGAGTGGCTCGCCGTTGTGCCACTGCGCGTGGATGACGAAGCTGCGCGCGGTGGACGTGAAATAGATGGCGAGGTTCGTGTCCGAGCCCTGCTTCTGCACGCTGTAGCCGTCCGCCGGCGTCGCGGTGACGAGGGCGACCGTGCCGCGGTCGGTCATCCTGATGACCGCCTGCCCGCCGTCGCAGCGGAACGTCCGCACATACGTCTTAACACCGTCGTCACCCCTGGTGACCGTCCACCCGTTCTCGGTCGTCGTCGGCGGCGTCGTGGTCGCGGCCGGCGCGGTCGTCGCGGGGGCGGTGGTGGCCGGTTTCGACGTCGGCTTCCGGGGCGTCCTCGTCGGCTTCGGGCCCGGTGTCCCGGGCGAGTCCCCGGTCGGCTCGGGACGCTCCGGCGCGGCCGGCGGCGGGGTCGGTGAGCTGGTCGTGGTGACCGCGACCTGGGCGGGCGGCAGTTGGTCGAGGTCGGGCAGGGCGCCGCTCTCGGCACGGGCCGCGTTGAGAACCGGGGACAGCGCGAACGAGGCGAGCACGATGCTGGTCGCCGTGGCCACACACCACCCGGCTATCGGCAGCCACCTGGAAGATCGCACGATGGCATCTTCTCACCTGCCCCTATTGTTTGCGCCATGGCGTTGATCCTGTTGGTCGAGGACGACCGCATCATCACGGCGGCGCTGACCCGTGCGCTGACCGACGCCGGGCACGTCGTGCGCCCGGTGGGGCAGGCTGCCGCCGCGTTGCGGATCGTCACTCAGGAGCGTCCCGACCTGGTCATCCTCGACCTCGGGCTGCCCGACATCGACGGCACCGACGCGCTGCGGATGATGCGTACGGTCTCCGACGTCCCGGTGATCGTGGCGACCGCCCGCCGGTCCGAGGCGGACATCATCGCGCTGCTCCAGGCCGGCGCCGACGACTACGTGACCAAACCGTTCTCCGGCGGGCACATCCTGGCCCGCATCTCGGCGGTGCTGCGCCGGGCCCGGAGCACCCAGGAGCAGCAGCCCAACACCATCACGGTGGGTGAGCTGGTGATCATGCCGAGGCAGCGCCGGGTGGAGTTGCGCGGTGAGCCGCTGCAGCTGACCCGGCGGGAGTTCGACGTTCTGGCCTACCTGGCCGAGCGCGTCGGTCAGGTGATCAGCCGGCGGGAGCTGATGAACCAGGTCTGGCAACAGGCCCGGATCGGCGAGGAACAGACGATCGACGTGCACATCTCCTGGCTGCGCCGCAAGCTCGGCGAGACGGCCGCCAAGCCCCGTTTCCTGCACACCGTCCGAGGGGTGGGCGTCATGATGGTCGATCCGCAGTGAGGTGGGCGCTGAACCGGCTGGCGCTGGCCATCACGTCGATGGTGGCGCTGGCGTTTCTCGTGCCGCTCGCCGTGGCCACCCGGCAGATCGCCTATGACCGGGCCATCTCGGAGGCGCGGCAGCAGGCCACCTCGATGGTGACCGTGCTGGGCGTGGACAGCGACCTGGTGAACCTGACCAACGCGGTGGCCAGCACCACGGCCGGCAGTGCCGGCCAGATGGCCGTGCACCTGCCCGAGCTGGACCCGATCGGGGTTTCGCACCTCACCGATGCCACGGTGCGGCGGGCGTTGCAGGAACGGCGTTCGGCGACCGCTGAGGCGCCCGGTGGCATCGCATACCTCCAGCCCACGGTCATGACCGATGGTCGTACCGTCGTGGTCGAGGTCTTCGTCCCGCAGGAGGAGACGCGGCGCGGGGTGCGGACCGCCTGGCTCGCCCTCGGTGGGCTCGCGATCATCCTGGTCGGCGGTTCGACATTGCTGGCCGACCGGCTCGGCAGCCAGCTGGTGCGGTCCACCCGCCAGCTCGCGGCGGCGACGCGCCGCCTCGGCGGTGGCGAGCTCAACGAGCGGATCACCCCGACCGGCCCGCGTGAGCTGCGCGACGCGGCCCGCGACTTCAACACGATGGCCGACGATCTGCGCCGGCTCCTCGACCGCGAGCGCGAGCTTGCCGCCGATCTTTCACACCGCTTGCGTACGCCCTTGACGGGTCTGCGGCTCGACGTGGAGGCGATGCCGCCCGGCCCGATCGCGGAACGGATGCAGCAGGCCTGTGACCTGCTCGACGAGGAGCTCGAGGCGATCATCACGGGTGCCCGGCTGGGCAGCATCGAGAAGCGCGGCACGGAGCAGTGCGACCTGGTCGAGGTGCTCGCCGACCGGCTGGCGTTCTGGTCGGTGCTGGCCGAGGACCAGGAGCGACCCTGGGAGGTGGTCGGCGGCAACGAACCGGTGATGGTGCCGATGCCGCGCAGCGAGGTGATCCTCGTGGTGGACGCCATGCTGGGCAACGTCTTCTCGCACACCCCGGACGGGGTGGCGTTCCGGGTGCTGGTCTCGGCCAGCGGCCTGCTCGTCGACGACGCCGGCCCGGGCATCGCGGACCCGGCGAGCGCGGTGCGGCGGGGGTTCAGCGGTGCCGGCTCGACCGGGCTGGGTCTGGACATCGTCCGCCGTGCTGCCGAGACTGTTCGCGGGCAACTGGTCATCGACCGCAGCCCGCTCGGCGGCGCGCGCGTCGGCCTCCTGATGCACGCCGCGCCCGAGCCCTCGGAAACGCCGCAGCGCCGCGGCCGCCGTGCGGTTTCATAAGGGTTTTCGGTCGCTTTAAGGCTCCCTTATGGCAGCTCCCCATAGCGTTCCGGCTCGTAACAACCGCCAGGACGAGATGTCTGGAGAGCTGACATGCGCAGGAAGATCACCTACCCGCTGGCTACCCTCGGGATGGTCGCATCGAGCTTGGTCGTCGCGTCGTCCCCGGCCCTGGCGCACGGATATGTCTCCTCGCCGCCCAGCCGCCAGGCGCTCTGCGCGGCCGGCACGGTGGCGAACTGCGGGGCCATCCAGTTCGAGCCGCAGAGCGTCGAGGCCCCGAAGGGCTCCACCCAGTGCAACGGTGGGAACAGCGCCTTCTCGGTGCTCAACGACGAATCCCGGAACTGGCCGGCCGCGACCGTCGGCAACACGGCCACTTTCAACTGGGTGCTGACCGCCCGGCACCGCACCGCCACCTGGACGTACTCGATCGACGGCAAGCAGATCGCCTCGTTCGACGACAAGAACCAGATCCCGAACGCGACCGTCTCGCACCGGGTCGACGTGAGCGGCTTCTCCGGCAAGAAGACCGTGCTCGCGGTCTGGAACATCGGCGACACCCCGATGGCCTTCTACAGCTGCGTGGACCTCAACATCGGTGGTGGTGGCGGCAACGCCACGACGCCGCCGACCAAGGCACCCACCACCGCCCCGACCAAGGCGCCGACGACCGCCCCGACCAAGGCCCCGACGACCGCCCCCACCACGGCAGCGCCGACCGCGACGACCGCGCCGACCGCCACGTCGAACCCGGGCACGGGAGCCGGCCAGCAGTGGGCGCCGGGAGTGGCGTACAAGGTCGGGGACAAGGTGACCTTCCAGGGTGTGACGTACGAGTGCCGCCAGGCGCACTCGTCGATCCGCAGCTGGGAGCCGTCCATCTGGACGCTCGCCCTCTGGCTGCCGCTGTGAAGCGCCGGTTCGTAGCGGTCGCGCTGGCCGCGCCGTTCCTGCTCGCGGCGTGCGGTACCGACACCAGCAAGGACACCGCGGCACCGAAGGCCGAGACCGCGCAGACCCAGAACGTCAAGAACGTCTCGGAGATCAGCGCGGGGTCCACCTACAACGACACCGACGTGATGTTCCTGCAGATGCTGGTGGACAACCAGGAGCAGGGCCTGACGATGGTGGAGATCGCCGCCGAGCGGGCGCAGCGCCCCGAGGTCGTCGACCTGGCGAAGGCCGTGCAGGCCACCCAGTCCGACGAGGTCGGCATGATGAAGAACTGGCTCACCGAGTGGGGCAAGCAGACCACCGTCGACAAGCGGGTCAGTCTGCACGCCGACCACGGCGGGATGCCCAGCACCGGTGACGAGGAGATCGAGGCGCTGCGCACGATCGGGCCGAAGAAGTTCGAGACCGCCTTCCTCAACCTCTTCCTGGCGCACCAGCACAACGCGATCGAGATGGCCGGCCTGGAGCTGGACAAGGGCAGCAACGACCTGGCCAAGTCGTACGCCGAGCGGGTCAAGCAGTCCCGCGCCGATCAGGTGCAGCAGATGTTGAAACTGCTCAACAGCTGACCTCCGGGCAGACAGGGCGATCCGCGAGGGAAACCGCGGGTCGCCCTGTTCTCGTGCAATAACCGGATATCCAGGTATCGGGTGCTTTGACCGGAATACCTTACGAACGTGACTGCATCCACCCGTACCACCGCGGTGTTCCTGTCCCTGACGATCGCTGCCGGCGCGGCAGCGACGCCGGCCACCGCGGCGCCGGCGGCCCTCTGGGACCACCCGGGCTACGACGCGGAGGACAGCTACTACAACCCGGCGGAGTCCGTGATCAACGCGGGCAGCATCCGCCGGCTCGGCAAGAAATGGTCGGTGAACCTGCGCCGGAGCGACGCGAGCTGCTCCGGGACGTCCGCGCCGGTGATCGCCGGCGGGCGGGTCTTCGCGACCGACCAGCTCGGGATCTCCGCCCACGCGGTCGCCGACGGCCGGCTCGGCTGGCGTTTCAGCTGGCCGGACATCTTGGACAACGAGACGCCGGTGCTGGCCGTGAGCGACGGTCTGCTGATCGCGGCGAACGGCGACTGCAACTCCCAGAGCGACCCGAACGGCCTGCTCACCGCCCTCGACGTGACCACCGGCCGGACACGCTGGACGGTGGCTTCGGACATGCCGGTGCACTCCGTCGTGGTCGACAAGGGCGTCGTGGTGATCTCCGGGACGTCGCCGTCGGACGAGGACGCGGTCGTCGCCTATCGGGTGCGGGACGGCCGGCAGCTGTGGCGGAAGCCGAACTTCGCCGCCGGCGCTGTCTCGGCCAACGGGATCCTGCTGATCCACCGGACCGACGGGTTCGGCGTGCCGGCGGGCGACAGTTCGGCGGTCGACATCGGCACCGGCGCTGTCCGGTGGACCCGCAAGGGGGCCTGGACTGCTCAGGCGGCGAGCCCACGCGCGGATCGGTTCTACGTCACCTCTCCGGCAGGCCCCGACACCGGCCTGGTCGCGCTGGACGCGGCGACCGGCGCGGTGGTCTGGACGGCGACCGGCAAGGCCGGCGAGCTGATCGCGGCCGACGGGCGGCGCGTCTACCGTGCCGAGGGGCGCGGTGTCGAGGCGCTGGACGCCGCCACCGGCAAGCGATTGTGGATCACTCAGCTGGGCGCGGAGGCGACCCAGCCGGTCCGGGCCGGGGGCCTGCTGTACGCGGGCGGCGCGGTCCTGTCCGCAGCCGACGGCACCGTGGCGGGTCCCGTCTTCGGCGGCCGCGTCGTGGTCACCGGCGGCCGGATCCACCAGGTGATCGGGAGCCTGCTGGTGGCCTACGCCCCGTGATCATCGCCGCCACGTGCGGGTCGCCAGGTAGCGGAGGTTGCCCACCTTGTCGCGGGCGCGCACCTGCACCTTGATGGTCTTCCCGTACTTCGCGGTCCGGATCGAGAAGGCGTAACCGGCGGTCCGGTCCCACTGGACCAGCTTCCCGTTGATCCAGAGTTCGACCCGGTCGATACCGGACGGGTCGCTCGCCCGCGCCGTCACCTTCACGGTGCCCTTCACCTTGGCCCGGTTCTTCGGACCCGACGTCCAGGTCAGGGCCGGCGCCAGGTTGTCGGCGATCACGTTGCGGTTGAACAGGCCCACGTTGCCGGCCCGGTCGAAAACCTTCCACTGCAACGTGACCGTACGATTCAGCGCGCCGCTCGGATACCGGATCGCGTACGGGGCGGAGTAGTCCGTGCCGATGAGCCGTCCATCGGCGAAGAGCTGGGCGTGGGTCAGCCCGGAACCGCCGGCGTCGGTGACCCGGTCCGCGGTGACCGTCACCGTGCCGCGGAACCGCGCCAGATAGGCGGGCGTCACGGCGCCGATCACCGGCCTGGCGGTGTCCACCTTGGTCACTGCGCGGTCGGCCCGGATCTCGCCGAACGCCAGCCACCGATCCGCGGCCGCCGGCGCGAGCGCCGTGGTGGTCAGCGCGTTCTCCAGACTCCACTGGTTGGCCGCCGCCGTCCGCGACTTGACCAGACCGGCGACGCCCGAGGCGAGGGCGGTGGCGAACGAGGTGCCGCAGACCGCCGCCGTGCCACCGGTCACGGTGGAGGCGGTGGCGCAGTGCGGCGCGGCCAGATCCACCCAGCTCGCGCCGTAGTTCGAGGCGGCGTGCCGCTTCCCGTCCGCGTCGGTGCCGCCGACGGCCAGGACGCCGGCGTTCGCGGCCGGGTAGTACTTCACGTTGCCGCGGTCGTCGTTCCCGACGCTGGCCAGCACGATCGCGCCCTTGGCGCGGGCGTAGCCGATAGCGGACCGGAGGACGGCGGCGGCGTTCGGGTCGCCGGTCTGATCCGGCGCGCCGAACGAGAGGTTGATGATGCGGGCACCCCGGTCGGCGGCGTAGGTGATGCCGGCGGCGACCTCGCTGTCGAAGGCGGTGCCGCGCTTGTCGACGGCCTTGACCGGAAGGATCCGGCAGGCCGGGCAGGCGGACCGGACCAGTGAGGCGACAGCAGTGCCGTGGCCGGCGGGATGGTCGTCGCGGGCGTCGGCCGGATCGGGGGCGTTCTCGATGACGTTGGCGCCGGGAAGGACGGCGTTGACCAGGTTGCCGGCCGGGGTCACGCCGGTGTCGACGACGGCGATCATCGCCGGGGACCAGGTGGTCGCGGTCTTGAGAGCGGCGGGGATGCCCAGTTGGGCGAGGGGGTCGTGCTGCTGGGCCGGCTCTTCTTCGGCCGGTTCCTCCGTGGGCTGCTCGGCCGGTTCCTCAGTAGGCTGCTCGGCCGGTTCCTCCGTGGGCGGGTCCGTCGGCTGCTCGGTCGTGTCGGCCAGGACTGTCACCCGCCGGTCCAGCTGCACGAAGTTGACGCCCTCCTCGGCGCGCAGCTTCGCCGCGATCCGGGCAGCCTCGTCCTCCGGCACCTCGAGCGTGTGCGCGCCGATCTTCTCCAGCTGTTGCGAGCCTTCGAGGTCGTACCCCTCGTCGGTCAGCTGTTCGGCTGTGTCGTCCCGTTGCGCCGGCTCGAGGCCGACGATCAGGCGGACGTCCGGTTCGGTCTCCGCGACCGCCGGGATCGTCACGCCCGCGAAGGCCAGCGCCACCGCGGTGAACGCCGCGATCCTCAGGTGCCGCCGGTTGCGCCTCATCGGGCAACCTCGACCTGGATCTCGGCGAGACCGACGTTGCCGGTCGTCGCGCTGACCTTGGTGACCGTGAAGGTGAGCGCGGTGACGGTCCGCTTGGGGAAGGTCAGCGTGTACGCGGCGCCGTTGTTCGGCAGCGCCGGCACGTTCACCTTGCTGCCGTCGCTGAACGTCAGCGTGCCGCCGGTGATCTGGTCGTTGCCGTTCGGCCGGTCGTGCAGGACGACCTTGGTGATCGACTGCGGCTTGTCCCAGGCCAGCTTCAGCCAGCTGCCCGCCTTGCCGCGGACCGTCGCCCATTCCCGGTTGCTGCCGATGCCCGCCCCGGTGGTGTAGCCGTCGACGGCCCGGACGGCGTGCTGGCTGGCGGCCGTGTTCTGCGTGGAGGCGGTGACGACGGCCTGCGGCGCCACCGTCGTCGCGTACGCCTGGATCTCGGTGAGGCCGGCGTTGCGTGTGGTCGCGCTGACCGCGGTGGCGGTGAACCGCATGCTCCACAGCCGCTTCGGCGGGAACGACACGACCTTCGCCTCACCGTTGTTCGGCAGCGCGCCGACCTTGATCGAGGTGCCGTCGCTGAACGACAACGTGCCGGCGGTGATCTGGTCGTTGCTGTTCGGCCGGTCGTAGAGCACGACCTTGTCGACGGTCTGCGCGTTCAGCCAGCGGGCGTGGATCCAGCTGCCCGCCTTGCCCTTGGCCGTCACCCACTCGTCCTTCGCCGAGATCGGCGCCCCCTCGGCCGACCCGTTGACCGCCTTGCCCACGGTCTGCGTCGCCGTGACGTTCTGCGACGAGGCGGAGAGCGCGGCGAGCGGCGCGATGTTCAGCGCGCCGCCCTGCTCGGTGGCGTTGCGGTAGCGGCGGAAGGAGCGGATGTCGTACGCGCCGTTGAGGCACGCCCCGGTGGTCTGGCACACCTTCGCGTCGTGTTCCGCGTAGGCCATGAAGATGTCCATCTTGCGGTCCTCGACCGTGTAGAACACGTTCGTCGGCAGCTCCGCCACGGCATAGGCCATATAGGCGCTGATCCGGTGCGGTGTCCGGTATCGCAGATGCGCGTCGAAGGTCATGTACGCCGTCGTGCGGTGATCGCTGTGGTCGGCGCTGCGGTTCTTGTCGGAGTAGTCCAGGGTCTGGATGGTGTCCGGCTGGAACGTCTGCATGATGTCGAGCAGCAACTCGGTGAGACCGGCCCGGGTGTACGTGTTGGCCCCGTCCACGGAGTGGATCTCGGTGAGTTTGCCCTCGTAGAGCTCGTTCAGACTCTCGCCGTTGTTGACCGGGAAGCCGCCACCGCCACCGTCCGGCGCGCGCAGGTGGACCAGCGCGACGTCCGGGCGATCGACGAGGGACTCGTACCGGACGTCGTACCCGGCCCGGCCGTTGCCCTGCCCGAACGTGACCGTGCGCGAGTTCCAGTCGTCGTCGACGTCGGCCATCAGCGCGTACGCCGCCCGCGGGCCCTTCTCCCGTTCGCGCCAGTAACCCTCACCGGCGCCGGCGTCACCGGCGGTCACGAAGACGGTCAGCGTGCACCGCTGCGCGTCGATGTCGCGCTGGATGTCCGGGTTCATGAACAGCAGGTCGTCGTCCTGGTGCGCCACGACGTTCAGCACCCGGCCGCGTGCGCATCCCGAGCTGTCCAGGATGTCGGCGCTCGCCTGCATGGTCACGACAGTCGCGCCGAGCAGCGCGAGCACGCCGGCGACGGTCCCGCCCCAGCGCCTCTGCCTGACTGAGGACGATTTGCCCAGCATGTTGCACCCCCGTGATCAATCTGGACGCGGGGCACGATACCTATGCACGTCACATCGACGCGAGTCTTGAGTAACGGGTGTGACATTCGCTGTTCACTCTTTACAGCGCGCTTCCGCTGTCGTAGCGACGGGACCGTTTCGGCGTACGCCCGTGGTGGTCCGCTGCCCCGGCCCTGCCGCAACTGGCCCGGTTGCGGTTGCGGTGTTCCCGGCCGACCGGCCGAAGCAGCCGCGGTGACCTGCCCGAACAGAGTGGCGACGCCGAGAGCCGGCGTCACTTCTCTGCTGGAGGTGCCGCCGCCTTGGCCCCGATGTTCGCGCCGCTGAAAGAGCGCAACTACCGCCTGTGGGCGGCCGCCGACCTGGTCTCCGTCAGCGGAACCTGGATGCAGGTGCTGGCGCTGAACTGGCTGATCCTGTCCGCCACCGGCTCGGCCACCGCCATGGGCGCGGTCGTCATGCTCCAGTCACTGCCCGTGCTGCTGCTCGGCAGCTGGGGCGGCGCCCTCGCCGACCGGCTCCCGGCCCGCCCGCTGCTGATCGGCTGCCAGGTGCTGCGCGCCCTGCTGGCGCTGGCGCTGATCCTGCCGCTCTCCGGCAACTGGCTGATCTACGGCGTGGCGCTGGCCTCCGGCGTGATCGGCTCGTTCGAGGGCCCGGTGCTCGGGCGGTTCGGGTCGTCGCTGGTGCCACGCGAGGCCCTGAGTTCGGCGCTGGCCCTCGGGTCCGTGCTCAGCTCGGCGGGCCGCATCGGCGGGATGGCGCTGGGTGGCGTGCTGATCGGCATCACCGGCCCGACCGTGCTGTTCCTGATCAACGCGCTGTCGTACCTGGCGGTGATCTTCTCGCTGATGGCGATGCGCACCGGCGAGATGCGCGACCTGGCATCACCCTCGTCGTCCGAAGGCGGCGTGCTCGCAGGCCTGCGCTACCTGGTGCGGCAGCCGGTCGTGCTGATCGTTCTCGGGCTGTCGTTCGTGCTGGGGTCGCTGGGCCGCAACTACCAGGTGTCGATGGCCGCGATGGTGGCCGGCCCGCTGGAAGGATCGTCCGGCTCCTACGGTCTGCTGTCGACGGTCTTCGCCGTCGGGGCGGTGGCGGGCGGCCTGCTGCTCGCCGGCACCGGCCGGTCGACGCTGCGGGTGCTGCTGGGCACCGGCCTCCTGATCAGCGTGCTCCAGTTCTGCTCAGGGCTGGCACCCGACGTGCTGGGCTTCGCCGCGCTGATTCTGCCGATCGCCGCCGGTGCGGTCGTGTTCGACACCGTGGCCTCGACACGCATCCAGCTGGACACGCGCGAAGAGATGCGTGGCCGGGTGCTCGCGACGGTGGGCATCGTGTCCTCGCTGTCGGGGATCGTGGGCGCGCCGGCGGTGGGATGGATGTGCGACACCCTGGGTGCCCGGGAAGCGCTGCTGGTGGCTGGTGGGATCACCACGGTGGCCGCGGTTGCGGGGGCGGTTGCGCTGGTGCGCGTCAGGGGCCGGTCGTTGAGCTGGAGCTTCGTTCTGGGCCGGTCGGTGCCGCAGCCCGCTTGACTCAGGCAATACGAAAGAGCCGTCCGGCCACGAAATGTGGCCGGACGGCTCTTTCGTCTCACTGATCGATTTGCCGCTCTCCAACATCTCGGTGGTCGGGCCACAAGGGCGGTGAGTTCAGCGCGGGAAGCGGACTTCGCTCCGATAGGTTCAGGGCACGAACAGGTCGAGGGGGCAGAACATTGGGCGGGTTCTACACCGTGTTCGCGGACTGGGCGCGTAGGTACGGCGTCGATGCGGCCGTGTCAAGGTTCAGCGACGCATTGTCGTCCGACACCGTGGACGGGTACCGGCAGCAGTTTCTTGCCGACAAGGCGAAGGTGCAGGCCGGCGGTCCCGCGGTCATCACGGCGGGATCGGACGACTGGTACAGCGGACCGGTGGATGCCGATCGATTCTGGCCTGCGCTCGCGGAACAGTTCAGAAACGAGGGCTGGGACGAGGACCGGATCGGATCGGTTGATCGCTCCTCCAGCACGGTGGTGGCACACACGCCCAGGCCGGACCAGAACTCCTGGAACGCCAAGGGCCTGGTTGTGGGGTACGTGCAGAGCGGCAAGACCACAAACTTCACCGCTGTCGTCGCGAAGTCGGCGGACGTTCAATACCGACTGGTCATCGTGCTCTCCGGTATCCATAACGGCCTTCGGCGCCAGACCCAGGTCCGCCTCGACGAGTACTTGAAGGATCTGAATCCGGACGACTGGATCCCGATGACGTCGGTGGACCAGGACTTCGTGAGTCCGACGCACGGTGCCGCGTCGATCCTCAATCTCGACAAGCCCGTTCTGGTGGTGGTGAAGAAGAATGTCGCCGTACTGACCAAGCTGATCAAATGGCTGGGTGCGCCCAATGCTCGCAAAGCATTGGAGTCGGCGCCGGCGCTGGTGATCGACGATGAGGCGGATCAAGCGTCCGTCGCGACCGGCCGGATCAACCCGTTGATCCTGAAGCTTCTCGGGCTCATGCCGAAATGCACGTACGTCGGGTACACGGCAACGCCGTTCGCCAACGTCTTCATCGACCCCGCGCAGGATGATCTTTATCCGAAGTCCTTCATCCTGAACCTGCCCCGCCCGGACGGGTACTTCGGACCGGAGAAGATCTTCGGCCGATACGCGGTCGAGTGGGAGGAGGACGCGGCGGCGAAGGAGCCGCTGGACGGGTACGACATGGTTCGAACCGTTCAGGAGGACGACGTCCCACTGCTGCGGCCGGGCGGCAAGGAACCCGCCGAAGGTTTCACCCCAACGCTGATCGACGAGTTGGTCAAGGCAGTCCACTGGTTCTGGTTGGCAACGGCGGCACGTCGGGCGCGACATGACACGGGCCACAGCACCATGTTGATCCACACCTCCGTGAAGATCGCGGTCCACGAGAGCTATCGGGATCCGCTCGAGTACCTGCGGAGGAAGGCGCTCGAGGAACTGGCCGCGAACGAGGAGGCCGTCCTGGACAAGTGGCGTGCGCTGTGGGAGGAGGAGTCCGCCCGGGTGCCGGCGGAGGACTTCGGCAGAACGCAGGACTCCTTCGACGAGTTGCTCAAGCATCTGGCCGGAGTGGTGACGGACACCAGGGTGGTTCTCGACAACTACCGAAGTCAGGACCGTCTCGACTATTCGGAGCCCTCGGTGGTTGCGATCGCGGTCGGAGGCAACACCCTGTCCCGTGGCCTCACCCTGGAAGGTCTGGTGGTGAGTTTCTTCGTCCGAGGTGCTACAGCCTACGACACGCTGCTCCAGATGGGTCGCTGGTTCGGATACCGCACGGGCTACGAGGATCTTCCGCGGATCTGGATGACACCGAGCCTGGAGGACGCGTTCCGGCATCTGGCCACCGTCGAGCACGAGATGCGCGACGACATCGACAGGTATCAGCGGGAGAACTTGACGCCCTCGCAGGTGGCGGTGCGGATCCGGACGCATCCCTCGCTACGGATCACCGCGAAGATGGGGGCGGCGCAGCCCGCCTACATCTCGTACGCCGGCCGAAGGCTGCAGACGCGATACTTCCTGCATCGTGACAAGGAGTGGCTCGAAGCGAATCTTCAGGCTGCCGAGAACCTCGTGCAGGAGGCAGCGCGTCACGGCGACGAGGAGCCGTTGAGCACCGCGCGCCTCATCCGCAATGTTCCGGTTTCGGTGATCAAAACGTTCCTCGGGCGATACCAGGTGCATGAGGACTCACCCGACCTGGACCGAGCCATGATGATCAAATACATCGACAGTCGGCTCGCTGACGACCCGCCGAGCCTGGCGACCTGGTCCGTGGCCGTGGTGATCGGTGAAGGATCTCAAACCCGGTTCGGGGGTCTAGACATCACGTACGCGATCCGCTCCCGTCTCGATGACCACCATGCCGACCGTGCTGACATCAAGACCCTCATGAGCAAGCAGGACCGCGCACTCGACCTTGGGCTGACGGTGGCGCAGGCCCGGCAGAAGAGCGAGGACGACCTCGTCAAGCTGCGCAATGCCGACAAGGTGAACAGCGACCGAGGGCTGTTGGTCCTGTACCTCGTCGACCCGGTCAGCGAGCCGGACAGTCGGTCGGCCACACGTCGGGTCGCGCTCGGTGCGGTGGCTCCCGTGGTGGGCATGGGCATCACGTTCCCGGGCGATCCCTCCACCAAGCGCCGGATCCAGGCCAGCCACGTCGCAGTCGACCTCTCCGACGTCGAGAGTGAGAACCTCGACGAGGCGCTGGACGTCGACACCGAAGGGTTGGCGTGACCGCACGGGATCTCGGTGAGCTGGATCGTGCGTGGGCGGTCCTCGGCCGACCCAAGGCCGAGGAACTCGCGTCCTTCCCGCTCACGGTCCGTGCCGACGCCGGCCCGTGCCGAGCAGCGGTCGACCGTACCGGGGCGCGTCATCTGCTGGTCCCGGTGGGCGGCGAGTCGTTGGTGGTGGATCCGCGCCCGGCTGTCCTCGGCACCGCGGTCCGGCGCCTCGTATTCGGCGGTGCGGTGGCGACGTATCTCGACGTGACATGTACCGACGTCGAACTCTTCGACCAGTTCGACGAGGTGTTGGGCGATGTCCTGGACGCGGTGGCGGGCTCGTCCCGGCCGGGCTCCGCGGCGATCGAGGCCGTGGCGCGGTGGCGACGCTTGTTCCGGAGCGCGCTGACCCGTGGCCTGTCGAGGCAGGCGAAGCTAGGCTTGTTCGCTGAACTCACCGTTCTGGCGGCGCTACTGACCGCGGCATCGGACCTGCCGATCGAGGCATGGCGTGGCCCTCTCGACGAGCCGCACGACTTCGAGGCCCCGTCGCGGTGTCTGGAGGTGAAAGGGCTCGGCTCCTCCACCGATTCGGTGGTGATTCACGGACTCGCTCAACTCGATGTCCACGACGAACGGGCCTTGGATCTGGTGCTGGTCCGAGTCGTCGACGACCCGGACGGTCGGACCATCGGCGATCTTGTCGAGGAGCTGCCCATTCCCGCGGCGGGACGTCCGAGGTTGGAGCCTCTCCTCGCGGCGGCCGGATGGCGATCCGATCCGGACAGGCCCGACAGCGACACCTTCGCGGTCGACGAGGTGCTCATCGTTCCGGTGGTAGGCGCGGTTCCCCGACTCGTCGCCTCATCACTGACCGATGGACGGTTGCCGTCAGGCGCCGGTCACCTCCAATATCAGCTGGAACTGGGAGCGCTTCTGCCGTACGTGACAGGAGCGTCGTTGAACGAAGCAGCGGTGGAATCGACTCGATGAGCGTCCAATGGTGGTCACAACCCTTCGCGCCGGAGGGCTCCGCCGCCGCCGAGGGGATCGTCAAGCAACTCGGTCGACCGGCACTCGACCCGCTGACCGTTCTCGTTCGAGAGGCGGCACAGAACAGTTGGGACGCCCGGATACCCGGGCAGGCGGTCGACTTCGACATCGACATCCGGGTTCTCGGGAAGGATGCCGTGCTGTGGCGCGATCTGCTGTTGCCCGGGCCGCCGGTGGAATCCAAGGTGGAGATCGATGACGTCCTCCGGCCCGGCGCTGTCGTGCTGGTCGTCTCGGATCGCAACACCGTGGGTCTCGGCGGCCCTCTGCGTGCGGGGGTGAAGGCGGATGCCGGCGAGAAGGCCGACTTCGTGCAGTTCCTGCGCAATGTCGGTGAGCCGAGCGACCATGAGTTCGGGGGTGGGACGTACGGATTCGGCAAGGGGATTTTCTATCGGCTGAGCCGGGTCGGTGCCATCCTGGTGAACACCCGAACGGTCTCGGCAGGACCGGACTCTCGTCGCCTGATGGGCGCGGCGCTCGGCCACAGTTGGTACCAGGGCGACCGTCGCTACACCGGTCGCCACTGGTGGGGAGATGTCGGATCGGACGGCGTGCCGGACCCGGTGGTCGGTGACGGGGCTGCTGATCTTGCCCGCAGGTTGGGCCTGCCTGAATTCGCGGACGGCCGTACCGGCACGGACATCGTCATGCTCGGTGCCGATCTCGGTTCCATCGGTTTTGACGGTGAGATGCGCGAGAGATCTCCGCACGAAGCCGCGACGTTCCTGACGTCGTCGATCCTCTGGCACCTCTGGCCGAAGATGGTCCCCGACCGCGACGGTATGCGGATGCGCTTCTCGGTGGGTGTGGAAGGTCGTCGCATTCCGGTCGAATCACCGGAGAAGGTCGAGGATCTCGCGCCGTTCGTCGAGGCGCTGACGGAGATCAGGCGAGGAGGTGGGGACAGCTACTCGCGAACTGTGCCACCGAAGAATGCCGGATCGGTGGCATTCGCTCTCGGACCAGCCGACCGGATCAGCCGTCGTGAGTTCGTGACGGCAGCTCGTCCGTTCACGGGACCGAGTCGGCACATCGCGCGCATGCGTGTGGCCGAGCTGGTGGTGGATTACTTCGAAGGACCGCCGCACCCGGACACGTTGCTTTCCTACGCGGGCGTGTTCCGGGCGTCCGAGGACGCTGACGAGTTGTTCGCGTCCGCCGAACCGCCCACCCACGACGACTGGGTCTCCAAGGGACTCAGCGGTGCGGCTCGTGGCGTGGTGCAGGGACTACGGACGTTCCTGATGAAGCACATCGACGAACGCTTCGGATTCGCGGCACACTCGGGTGGTTCCGGAGGGAAAGGTCTGGGGCAGTTGGCGGCGCGGCTCGGATCCGTGATTCCGCCACGGCTGATGAACGGCGACGGCGGTGCGGATCCGGACGACGGCGGCGACGGACACAGATCCGACGGTGGGGACGTCGACAGGTCGGGTGAATCCGGTGGTGCAGGCCGAGGTTCCAAGACTTCACGCGGTGGTCGGGCGCGGTTGGTGGGCTCCCCGCGACTGCACCTTCACGAGGGCCGCCCGTACCTCGTTGCGGTCGTGCGGGCGCCGGCGGCGACGACCGAACGGACCCTGACCGCCGATGTCGACGTGATCGTCGAAGGCGGCGGCAGGGAGACCGAGCCGCCTGCGGGCATGGCCGCCCCCGGGGTCATCCAGTGGCAGTCAGGAGACGGAGCGACGGTCGTTCGCGGACCCGAGATCGTGCTCTCCGCGGGTGGCGAGTCGGAGTGGTACGTACTGGCCGATCATGTTCCTGACGCGGTCGTCCGATTCCGGATCGGGCAGGTGATCAACAATGGCTGACATCCTTCCCTACCTGGTCCCGGCTCCGGGGACGGTTGTCTGGGAGCCTTGGCAACTGCGCGACGGCCAGGACTGGATCACGTTGCCCGACGAGATCGACGGCTGGGACCCGGGGACCGACCTCGAGGTGGCCCGCAGGGTGCGGCTGAATGTCGAGCGTCTTCGGAACGAGACCGGCCTCGACCTCACCCACGTTGCTCTGGCCGTCTCCTGGACCAGCTCGACGACGAGCATGACCGATGCCGCGCCGCTCGCCGGCTTCGGCCAGGACGGATCGGCGGTTGCCCATGCCGTGTTGTCCGGCGAACGAATCTCCGGCGTTCTCCGTCTTCGGAGCACGATCAGCATGGTTCGTCCGCCGACGTCGTACGTCCCCGGAGTGGCGTGGATCCCGGGATCGGTGCTGTCGGAGCACGCGTACCAGGTGACATTGGACAGCTCGGCCTCGATGTTCCCGGTGCACGAGATCGACTTCGCGGGAACCCGGTTGTCGCCTGACGCCGCCTGGCACCTCGAGACGAGTACCGATCTGTCGGCGGCGTTCTACGGCACTTTTCGGATATTGATCAACAAGCGGGACGGGGAGCTCAGCAAAGCCGTGGCCCGCGGTGCCAAGGACCGACGTCAGCAGGCTCTCTTGGACGAGCTCGAGTCGGGTGTCGCGGAACTGTTGCTGGAGATCGCGGTGCACCTCCGGGAAGACCTTGACGAGCGGGTGGAATGGCCGCCCGACTCGGTCGGAGACGTCCTCTCCCGGATCCTCCGATCGTCCCGGCTCCCGCTTCGGGCACCGTCGACACCGCAGGAGTTGGCGGATTTCCGTACTGCACTCGCCGGTGCCGTCCGGGCCGGCGGTAAGGGACGGGTGTTCCAGTGACCGAACTCTGGCCGTACCTGCCCGAGGCAGTCGCATCGGCCCTGTATGCCGAGGTGGCCGAGGGAAAACAGCCCGTTCCGGCGCCTGCTCATGAGTTCCAACTGTGGGCCCCGGTCGGCTCTCGCGTCTCCGCCCGCCGGATAGCGGAACTGACCACGACGATGGAAAAGCTCGCCCAGGGCTTCGGTTTTCCGTCCATCGCCACGGCGGAACACCGCATCGCCTTCGACCGTGCCGCAGCATCACTCGTTCGCGCGGCCATGGACCTGTCCTGGTCCGAGGCAGGAAATCGGGGCCTGTGGTCATTCATGTCATTGGTTGCGCTCCCGCATCTCACCGAGTGGCGCTTCGGTGTCGACAACAAGGAACGATGGCTCGCCACCGACCTCACCCGACACACCTGGGCCCGCCTCTGGTGGCAGGCTGTGGTGTTCGAGGGTCGGGAGTCGTTGCTGGGCGCGTTGTCCGAGAGCGACCTGAATCAGCTGCTGGAACGCCGCAGCATCGGCGGTGATCGCCGCCTCGTCGCCGCGGTGGCCGGCGCGATCATCGACCTGCCGGCCGGAGTGCCGCGCCGATCGGTGATCCGCGACGTCAGTAGGCGCCTGCGGCGCTACCTGGCCTTCATCGACGTCCGCGCTCTCGACGACGGCCAGGTCGACATGTTGTGCCGCAAGCTCTGCACGGACAGCGTTCGCCTGCTCCGTCCCGATGACGGAGCCGCCGTACCGCTCAGCCCTACCGGTTGATCCTCGCGGCGATGTGAGCGGCCATCTCTCTGGCGAGCGGCACCGGCACCGCATTGCCGATCTGCCGAGCGATGTCGTTCTTGGTGCCGCACCACTCGAAAGTGTCGCTGAATCCCTGTAGGCGTGCTGCCTCGTGGTGGCTGATCGTCCGGTTCTGAACGGGGTGCAGATAGCGCCCCTTCTCCGGCTTGAAGAACTCCGTGCGGATGGTCACGGAAGGTCGGTCCCACCGCAGTCGGGCCATCACGTCCATGCCGGCGGTACGGCCTACCCAGCACTTTGCCATCAGATGAGCGGGCAGGCTGCGCCGATCGCCGCCCTCCGGGATGTTGTTCATCCGGTCGATGGTTACTTGACGATAGGTCCGCGCAAGATCGAGGTCGGAAGCTTTGAAGCGGCCGGGAAGCGACTTGCCGAAGAACATGGTCGTGCTGTCCGGCAACTCGGTGTTGCCGGGATCCACGCTGTGCTCGAGGTCCTCGATGGCGTCGCGCACGGTGCGCCATTGCGCCGGAGCACATTTCGGAACAGGGATCTCGATGGCCGGGAAGTCCTTCCGCGTCCCGATCACGATGAACCGTTTGCGCAACTGAGCGGCACCGTAGTCCGTGGCGCGCACGACCGCCTGCCGAAGGTGATAATTCTGCAGCCGACCCTCGGTGGTCTCGGCCTTGAGCAACTCGAATTCCGGTGACTTGCCGAACTGCGGAACGTTCTCGAGCAAGAAGGCCCTCGGGCCGCTTTTGACGAGTACGTCGACGTACATGTTCCACAGCAGATTTCGTGGATCGTTGGGGTCGCGTCGTCCCAAAGTCGAGAAGCCTTGACACGGAGGCCCGCCGACAACGACGTCGGCAGCCGGCACCGAACCGCTGTCGACCCATTTCTCGATATCGCCCTGGAACATGTGATCGGCGCCGAAATTCGCAGCGTACGTCGATGCCGCGGCATGATCCTGCTCGACGGCGCCGACCGCACGGTAACTACCGGTATCGAGGAATCCTGAGGTCAAGCCCCCGCAGCCGGCAAAGAGATCGATCAGTCGCAGCTTCTTCGCCTCGTCCGGAGAAGCGCTGTCATTCATCGGCTCGACCGTCAATTTCTTCCTCCTGGCGGGGCTGCCGTTCAAGAGCGGGTCGGCATTCGGCCGGTGGCTCATGATAGATCCTCATGGGTGGCCCGGGTGGCCGGCACGCCGTGGGTGTACGAGCCCATGGCCGTCCGTAACTCTCCGGTGATCCGGTCCACCGCATCGGCCGGAACTTCGTGCTCCCAAATGCGAAGCACTGACCAACCCAACGCGGTGAGGTGCTCGTCCGTCGTGATGTCACGTCGCCGATTGGTCTCGAGTTTTTCGGCCCACCAGGCGCCGTTGGACGCCGGGCTCGTCCCGTGCCGAGGGCAGGAATGCCAGAAGCAGCCGTCGACGAAGACGGCAAGTTTGGCCCGGGTGAAGGCGATATCGACAGTACGACGCGCCATGCCCGGTATCCGCCACGCCACTCGGTATCGGAAGCCGGCTGCATGCAGCAATCTCCGGATGGCCATCTCCGGCTCGGTGTCGCGGCGCTTCTGCCTGCTCATCCGTGCCGATACGCCGGTTGAGCTGGGCACAAGCTTGTCGACCACCCCGTAACGTTAGCCGGCCGGAGGCTTGAGCGCTCTACCGGGTGATCGGACGGTCGACGAGCGGAAAGCCGGTGAGAAACTCGGTGTTCTAGGGTGACAACGCTGCGATCGCGTCTGCGTGGAAGGACACAAGTGGAGCTCCTGCACTCCGGCAAGGTCCGGGACGTCTACGCCGACGGCGATGACCTGATCCTGGTCACCTCCGACCGGATCTCGATCTATGACGTCATCCTGCCCACGCCGATCCCGGACAAGGGCAAGATCCTCACCCAGCTCTCCCTCTGGTGGTTCGACCAGCTTGCCGACGTCGTGCCGAACCACGTCATCTCGGCCACCGATGTGCCGCAGGAGTGGGCCGGTCGGGCCATCCGCTGCCGGCGGCTGGAGATGGTCATGGTGGAGTGCATCGCGCGGGGTTATCTGGCCGGCTCCGGTCTCGCGGATTACCAGCGGGACGGTGCGGTGTCGGGCAACGCGCTGCCCCCCGGGCTCGTCGAGGCCTCCCAGCTCCCTGAGCCGATCTTCACGCCGTCGACCAAGGAGCCGGTGGGTGGTGGGCACGACCAGCCGTTGACGTTCGAGGAGACTCAGGAGCGGGTGGGTAAGGAGCTGGCTGAGGAGCTGCGCCGGGTCACGCTGGAGGTCTATCGGCGGGGGTCGGAGATCGCGGCCGCCAAGGGGATCATCATCGCGGACACGAAGATCGAGCTGGGGTTCGCGGGTGGGCGGCTGACCCTCGGCGATGAGGTGCTGACGCCGGATTCGTCGCGGTTCTGGGCGGCCGACGAGTGGCGGCCGGGCAGTGTGCCGCGGTATTTGGACAAGCAGTTCCTGCGGGACTGGTCGGGCCGCGTCGACTGGGATCGGACGCCTCCGGGGCCGGAGGTGCCGGACGAGGTGGTCGAGGCGACCCGGAACCGGTACGTCGAGGTCTATGAACGTCTCACCGGGGACCGGTGGCGTTAAGAGCCGGCGCCGAGCTTCGTTGCGGCGGCGGCCCAGCGCTGCCGCTTGCGGATCAGGTGGGTGCCGTACCCGGCCGCCATCACCGCATAGATCACTCCGGTCCAGCCGCCGAAGATGACGCAGAGCGGCGCCGCCACCCACAGGAGGGCCGCCAGGGCGTCCCACCGCAGCGGTGGGCGGCCGAGGCGGTTGATGCGCCGGGCGAACTGAGCATCGTCGATGAGCAGGTCGGCTATCACGCCGCGGAAGGCCTGATCTTCGCGCGGTTCGAGCACGGCGTCACCTCACACTCGTCTAGCGGGCGCGTGGCGCGTACCCAGGATCGGGGTTGGGAAAACAGTCGTTCAGCGGTGGCCGGCGGTGGCCGGCTGTTCACGCCAGGCCGCGTTGGTCGGGCACGCGCCGCAGGTGAGTTGTTCGCCGCAGGCGGGGCACCAGTCGTTGGTGCGCCGCAGGTACCACCCGAGGGCGACGCCGGCGAACAGGCTGAGCAGGCCGACGATGGCGGAGACGGTGACAGCCCCGGTCATGCCAGCGGGCCCCGGCGAACGAGGTACAGCCCGCGGTGGTCGAGTGCGGGGTCCATGTCGGTGCGGGACGTCACATAGGGCGCGGTGAACGTGTCGACGCCGGTGCCCCGGTTGGTGCCCGGCCGGTAGGTCACCGTGACGGCGCGGGGTGAGGACGCCTCGATGACTCCGGCACGCCAGCCGTTCCTATACACCCACACCGGATCCGACGGCCGGTAGCTCTCGGACGGCGCCACATCGGCGGGGTCGCGCTGCGGCGGGGTGACGGTCGGCGTGGACGCCATCAGGTTCGACATGTGGTGCCTCCTTGCGCATGAGGCGGGCGTCGGGGGAATGAACTGGTGCCGCTCACTGAGGCATCGGCCGAGCAGACCATCTTTTCGGCACGCTGTGTTAGCAAGCGGTACGTGTCTGTCAGCTATCATGCTCGTCATCAAGTGCGTTCGCAAGGCCGGATGCACGTGCATCCGGCGCGCGCATCCGCGCGGGTCGACCGAAGCGGCTGGTTTCGTAGTGTGCGATCTCCGCTCTAGGATGCGTAGGACCACATCGGGCAGTCACAGAGCAGCGACGAGGAGTCAGGTGAGCGCGGGTTCGCAGGAGGAGGCGCCGGGCGGCGGCCCAACCGTGCTGCGTATCCTGCTCGGCTCCCAGCTTCGGAAGCTGCGGGAGTCGAGGGGGATCACCCGGGAAGCCGCGGGGTACGAGATCCGCGCCTCGGGTTCGAAGATCAGCCGGATGGAGCTCGGCCGGGTCAGCTTCAAGGAACGCGACGTCGCGGACCTGTTGACCATGTACGGCGTGGCGGACGACGACGAGCGTGAGGCGCTCATCGGGCTCGCCCGTCAGGCCAACAACCCGGGCTGGTGGCATCACTTCAGCGATGTCCTTCCCGGCTGGTTCCAGTCGTACCTGGGGTTGGAAGCGGCCGCGACGCTGATCCGGACCTACGAGATCCAGTTCGTCCCGGGCCTGCTGCAGACCCCGGAGTACGCGCGGGCCGTGATCATGCTGGGTCACGCGGGCGCCAGCGCCGAGGAGATCAACCGGCGCGTCGAGGTCCGCAAGCACCGGCAGCAGATTCTCACCCGTCCGGGGGCCCCGCAGCTCTGGGCCGTCATCGACGAGGCGGTGCTGCGCCGGCCGATCGGCGGGGTGGACGTGATGCGCCAGCAGATCGAGGCGCTGATCGAGGCCTCGAAAATGCCGAGCGTCCGCCTGCAGATCATCCCGTTCCACGCCGGCGGCCACGCAGCCGCCGGCGGTCCGTTCGCGATTCTGCGGTTCCCCGAGCCCGAGCTGCCCGACGTCGTCTATGTCGAGCAGCTCACCAGCGCCATCTACCTGGACAAGCGCGAGGACGTCGATCATTACGCGATGGCGATGGAGCGGGTGTGTATCGACGCTGAGCCGCCGAATCACACGCCGGAGATCCTCGGCAAGCTGCTGCACGAGGTGGGACGTCCGGCCTGACGGCGCTGTCGCCCAGGCGCACGCCCGGCCGGATCGTCGTGGTGCGTATATAAAGCTGTGTCGAGCCGGCGAACCGGGCTGCGATCAGGCGATCAGGTTGTCGAAGTCCCCGTCGCGGACGCCACCCAGGAACGCCTCGATCTCGGCGCGGGTGTAGATCAGCGCAGCGCCCTCGGGGTCCCGGGAGTTGCGCACGGCGACGTCGCCGCTGGGCAGGACGGCGCACTCCACGCAGTTGCCACTCGGGTTGCTGCGACCGCTCTTCTGCCAGGTCACTCCCAGCAGCTGGCCGGCGGGCATGCCGTTGACCACGTAGGTCATTCCAAGCTCCCTTGGTATGCCCCGGATCGCCGATCGACCCGGGATGGTTGTCCCCTCGTGCCTATTTGGGGCGGCGATGCAAATGCACGTGCATCTGGCCTTGCGTAGTCACGGGATTCTGAGCATGATAACGCACGTGAGACTCCCAAAGGGGTCACGGAGGGTGACAGCTTTGGGTGACGGGTCGGTCGCGGAGCGACGTCTGCGGCCTCGGCGCGAGGCTCCTTGGCGGGGGCGTCCGAGCGAGAGGTGGCGAGCATGTCGATTCCCAACATCGGCCCCGAATTACCGGATCCGAGTGACCCCGGTGCGGGCGAGAGCCCGCGCCGGGGAAACCCGCCGCTGGTTTATCGGGATGAACCGGTCACTGATGAGGTGATCGCGGCATCTGCCCGGGCCAGTGCGGTCTCGCAGCGATTCGGTGGTGTTCGCTATGCATTGAGCCGGCCCGGCGGGGCGCAAGCCCCCGAGCCGCCTGCCGAGGAGGGTGAGTCCGACGCGCGTGAGTGAGCTCGTCCGCTGTCGTGGTCCGCGGTCCGCCGGACCCTCTTCGGCACGTGCGCGATGGAGCGCCTCCGCGCCACGAGTTCGTGACCGTGTGTTACGGCCGAGTGGACCGCGCTGGCCGGTGTACGAGTTCGCCGAGTCGGACTACTGCTACGGCGTGGGGCCCATCCGGCTCCGGCTGGTGCGAGTGGACTGGGCCAACCCGATCCCGCACGAGGACGACACCTGGTTCGGTGTCCGTGCCGTCGTCGTCGATCGGGCCGGACGTGAGGTCGCGGTGCGCGAGATGCTGATCCGGGCGGGACGTCTTCCCGTGCCGCCGGCAAGCAAGCGCCCGCGCCTGCGGGTGTTGCGCAGCACGCCCGTCTGACGCCGGGTGGGCGGTTCGGTTCCCCGTGCCGAGCCGACCACCCGGTCCTTAAGCCTTTCTTCCGCAGAAAGATCGCCCCGCCGGCGGCAAACCGGCGGGGCGATCTTTATCGGAGCTGGTCAGGGCTTCCGCGCGACGCCGGCCCAGTAATAGGCGGCCTTGGGGTCGACAGTCGGGTCGTCCGGCCGCCAGTTGGACACCGGCACCACCCCGGGCTCGAGGATCTCCCAGTCGCCGAAGAACCGGGTCACCGCCTCTTCCGACCGGGCGACCAGCGTCATCCCCGCCCCGGTGGCCGCGCCGACCGCCGCGTCCACCTCGGCCGGGTTGAAGTCGGCCGTCGGGTGGGTGATCGCCAGGCAGCTCCCGGACGGCAGCGCATCCCGCAGCTCGGCGACTTTCGCCCACGGGTCGTCCTCGTCGGCGAGCAGCATCAGGATCGCGATCAGCGTCAGCCCGACGGGCTTGCTGAGGTCCAGCGTGTCGAGCAGGGCCCGGTCGCGCAGGATCGAGGAGGGGTCCCGGATGTCGGCCGAGATGTATTCACTGCGGCCCTCGGGGTGGCTCATCATCAGGGCGCGGGCGTGGACCAGCACGATCGGGTCGTTGTCCACATAGACCACCCGGATCTTCGGGTCGATCTTCTGTGCCACCTCGTGCAGGTTGGGCCGGGTCGGGATGCCGGTGCCGATGTCGAGGAACTGGGTGATGCCCTCCTGCTCGACCAGGTCGCGGGCCACCCGGTGGACGAACTTCCGGTTTTCCGCGGCCATGTATCGCAGAGTGGGGATAGCCTGGAGCATCGCGTCGCCGACGGCCCGGTCGACGGCGAAGTTGTCCTTGCCGCTGAGCCAGTAGTCGTAGATGCGGGCGGAGTGCGGCACGTTGATGTTGACGCCAGGGGGCGCAACCTCACTCGCGGGCTTACCCCTGCTCTGTGCCACGACCGCCTCCTTGGACCTCGACCCGGCGTGCCGATCATCGTCAGCCCGTCCAGCCTAGCCGGAACGATTGACCGGCTTAAGCCCCGGCGACCGAATCGAAGCGCAGGTCAGGCAGCCGAGGCGTGCTGGGTGTAACCGCGGCGGCCGGCGTGCTGGTCCGCCGCCGACACGACGCGATCACGTCCGGCGTGCTTGGCAGCGTACAGACGACTGTCCGCAGTGGACAGAAGGGCCGGTTGGGTGGCGCCGGGAACCTCGCCTGAGGCGGCCACACCGATACTCACCGTGACCGGTAGGCCACGGGTGATCGGCGTCCAGTCGTGTCCGCGAATCACCCGGCGGATACCGTCGAGCAGCGCGGCGGCGGTCGCCTTGGCGGTGTCCGGCAGCACGATCAGGAACTCCTCGCCACCCAGCCGAGCTACGAAGCCGTCCGGGCAGACCATCGCCATCTCGCGGGAGAGCAGGTCGGCGACGAGGACCAGGACCTGGTCGCCGACGTTGTGCGAGAGCCGGTCGTTGACCTGTTTGAAGTGGTCGAGGTCGACCAGGGCGACGGTCAGCGCCGGGTCCGAGTCGATCAGTGCGGGCAGCCGCTCGTCGACGTACCGGCGGTTGTGCAGGCCGGTCAGCGGGTCACGGCGGGCCTGCTCGCGGAAGCGTTCGGCCTCCTGCCGGGCCTCGGCCGTCTCGAACATCGCCTGACGGGTACGCGTCCGAGCCTCCCGCTGCACCGAGTGCCGGGTCTGGTAGGCGGCAAAGAAGATCTTGTGCACCTCGAACGCCTCGGCGAACTCACCCCGTGCGGCGTGCATCTCCGCCTGCTCCTCGTGCACCCGGACCAGCAGATCGCCGAGGTCGCGCTCGAGACAGAGGCGGCGGGACTCGTCGAGGCTCGCCTGCGCCCGCTCGTACGCGCACAGTCCGCGCTGCGCCCGGGCCAGCGTGAGCAGGTACATCGGCATCGCGTCGGCGTTGTCGTACCGTCCCGTCGCGTACCGCTCGAGGCAGAGGTGCATGGTGGCCTCGGCCTCGGCGTACCGTTCGTTGCCGATCTGGATCCAGCCGATGGTGTCGAGGTACGCCGGCTCCAGCAGCTCGCCGCGCTCGTCGGCGAGTCGCAGCAGGCGGGCCGCCACCTCCTCGGCGCGGGACTGGTTGCCGGTGTCGAACTCGGTGTACGCGTAGTTGTTGAGCAGGCACAACAGCGCCGGCGACCCGGACTCGACGGCCAGTTGCTCGGCCTGCCTGTACCGGATGCGGGCGGCGTCCATCGAGCCGGCCGCCCACAGCGCGTCGGCCAGCTTGGTGCGGTGCCAGATGCGCATGTGCGTGGTCGCCGTCTCGTCGAGCAGCTCGACCGCGAGCACCGCGTGCTCCAGGGCCTGCTCGGCGTCGCTCATGTGCTGGTGAATGTTGGACCAGACCAGGTGCGTACGCGCCAGCAGGCACCGCTCGTCGTGGCTCACCGCCCACTGGTGCACCCGCCAGATCTGTGCCGCGGCACCGGCCACGTCACCCGATCGCAGTCGCATGTTGGCCTGGCAGAGCTGTGCGCGGGCGACGAGGAGGCCGTCACCGAGGGCGAGGGCGGTACGCTCGATCTCGAGGGAACGTGCCAGTTCCACCTCGGCGTCCCACGACCGCTCGTCCTCGATCGCGAGGAGTGCGGCCGAGAGCGCCTCAATGTCGTCAGCGAGCCCGTCCAACGCGGTTCTCCTCTCCCCTGTCGGCGTGAGGATCGACCCGACGGGGCCGGAGATGAGGGAAACGGCGCCCGGATCCACGGATCCGGGCGCCGGTAGAGGAAGGAACCCTCACTCCGCGAAGGCGTGTTCCTTCGACGGCGGGGCCAGGTCGACCGTGTCCCGCAGCTTCGTGGGCTTCATCGCGATCGCCGCGATCACGCCGACCACCGCGATGCCCGCCGAGATCAGAAAGATGTGCCCGGTGGCGTCGCCGTACGCGGCCCGGACGATGTGCTGCACGGCGTCCGGCAGGGCGCTGAGGTTGAGGGTGCTGCCGGCGCTGCCGGAGGCGGGCACCCCGGCCGCGGCCAGATCGTGGGTGATCTGGTCGGTGACCTGCCGGGCCAGGACGGCGCCGAGCACCGAGACGCCGATGGTTCCACCGAGGGACCGGAAGAAGGCGACCGTCGAGCTCGCCGCGCCGATGTCCCGCAGCGACACGGTGTTCTGCACCGCGAGCACCAGGTTCTGCATGGAGAGGCCGACACCGACACCGACCATGGCCATCCCGACACCGACGTACCAGAGCGGCGTCTCGTGGTCGAGCACGGAGAGCGCGCCGAACCCGGCGACCAGGATGATCGTGCCGGCCACCACGTACGGCTTGATCATGCCGCTCTTGGTGATCAGCCGTCCGGCGATGGTTGAGGAGACCAGGACACCGGCCATCATCGGGATGGTCAGCAGGCCCGCCTCGGTCGGGCTGTACCCCCGGCCGATCTGGAAGTACTGGCCGAGGAAGACGGCGCCGCCGAACATCGCCATGCCGACCGCAAGGCTGCCGATGATGGCCAGCGCCGTGGTCCGTTCGCGGACGATCGGCAGCGGCACGACCGGCTCCGCCACCCGGGACTCGACCCACACGGCGAGGGCGAGCAGCACCGCGCCGGCGCCGACCATGGCGAAGGTCTGCCAGGACAGCCAGGCGAACGCGTCGTCGACGAAGGAGATCCAGACCAGGATCACGCTGACGCCGGCCGCGATCAGTGTGGCGCCGAAGTAGTCGATCTGGACGTTCTCCCGGCGCATCACCGGCAGGTGCAGGGTCTTCTGCAGGACGGCCAGAGCGATCACGGCGAACGGCGCGCCGATGAAGAAGCACCAGCGCCAGCCCAGCCAGGAGGTGTCCACGATGACGCCGCCGAGCAGCGGTCCGCCGACGGTGGCCAGGGCCATCACGCCACCGAGGTACCCGTTGTAGCGGCCGCGCTCCCGCGGCGGGATCATCGCGGCGATGGCGACCTGCACCAGCGCCTGCACACCGCCCATGCCCAGGCCCTGGAAGGCGCGGGCGGCGATGAGCTGCTCGGTGTTCTGGGTGAGGCCGGCCGCCAGCGATCCGATCACGAACAGGATGATGGAGAGCTGGACCAGCAGCTTCTTGCTGTAGAGGTCGGAGAGCTTGCCCCAGATCGGGGTGGTGGCGGTGGCCGTGAGCAGGGTCGCGGTGATCACCCAGGTGTACTGGGTCTGGCTGCCGTTGAGGTCGCCGATGATCCTGGGCAGCGCGGTGGAGACGATGGTGGAGCTGGCCATCGCGACGAAGAGCACGAGCAGGAGGCCGGAGAGCGCCTCCATGATCTCGCGGTGTGACATCGCGCCGGGTTCGGCGCGGGTGGTGGTCGGGGCGCTCATCGCGCGGCCTCCAAGCTGGGCGTGGGGGTGGTCTGGTCGATCAGGTCGCGGGCGAAGCGGTGCAGCGCCGCGGTGAACTCGGTGAGCTCCGCCGGGCTCCAGTCGCGGAGCGCGGAGTTCAGCAGGTCCTGGTACTGCTGCTGCACGCTGTCGAGCACCGAGCGACCGTCGTCGGTGAGGTACAGGATGCTGGCCCGTCCGTCGTCCGGGTCCGCGGAGCGGGCGACGAGTCCGGCACGGACCAGCGCGGCGACGGTTCGGCTGATCGTGGAGGGGTCGAGCGCGTGCTCCTCGGCCAGTTCCTTGACGTGGCACGGGCCGGTGCGCTCGCGGTTGCGGATGGCGGAGAGGACGCCGGCCGCGCCGACCGGCAGTGGTGCCGATGGGCCGGCGCGGTTCTGCTTGAGCAGGCGGACAGCCTTGAGGACCTCATGCATCGCCGCTACGAGCGGGCGTTCGTCCGGCATGGCTTCCTCCCAGTGATGCTTGCTGCACACAACTATCTGCCGACGTTGCCCACTGCGCAAGTTTTCTCATTGGGAACTGAATCACACGCCGGTAGGCTCACCTCATGAGCGCGCCGACCACCGAGCCGAGCAGCGAGCCGGGCCTCCGCGAGCGGAAGAAGGCAGCCACCCGCCAGGCCCTGCACGAGGCGGCAGTCCGGCTGGCCACCGAGCTCGGGCCGGACCGGATCACCGTCGAGGCGATCGCGGACCGCGCGGGTGTCTCCCGGCGCACCTTCTCGAACTACTTCGCCAACAAGGAGGAAGCGCTCTTCCACGGCGACCGCATCCGGACCCGCCTGCTGATCGACAAGGTCCGCGCGCGCCCGGCGGAGGAGACGCCGTGGGTGGCGCTGAGCGCGGCCGCGGCGGAGTTCTACGGCCAGCTCGGCGATCTCAACCCGCAGTGGGTGACCCAGACCCGCCTGCTCCGCCGGCATCCGTCGCTGGCCGCGGCGCAGGCCCAGAGCTTCGCCGCGATGGAGCGCGAGCTGGGCGAGGAGGTCGCGGTGCGTCTCGGCTCAACTGCCGACCCCCATGGCGTACGAGCGAAGCTGCTCGCCGCGACCTTTCTTGCCGCCCTGCGGGTGGCGTTGAACGTGTGGCTCGAACACCCCAACGAAACGTCCTACCTGGACATGGCCCGCCAGGCGCTCGCCGAGGCCGGCCGCAAGTTCGCCTGAGCCCAGCCAGTGTGGTGATTCAGGGCGCGCCGCGCACCCCAAGGCACCACGCCGGTCGGGGTCAGCGGGTGGCGAGGCCGCCGAGGATCAGGGTCAGCTGACGGCGCCAGGCGTACGGATCACGGGAGTGCTGCGCCACCCCCGCGTTCGCCATCATCAGCAGCCCCAGGTCGTACCGGGTGAAATCGGCACGCAGCCGGCCTGCCCGCTGCGCACGGGTGAGCACGTCCACGGCCCGCTGTTGCGCGGTGGTACGCAGCGCGGCCAGCCGTTCGTCATCGTCGAAAGCGGTGGTCACCAGCAGCTCGGCGAGCCCCCGGTCGGTCGCCTGCAACTCGCAGACCCGGGTGAGGTAGCCGACGAACGCGGCCCACGGGTCGGGGTGATCGAGCGCCTGCTCGGCGAGGCGGACCGCGGCGGTCATGTGGCTCGCGAAGACCTCGGCGATCAGGTGCCGGCGGCTGGGGAAGCGGCGGTAGAGGGTGGCGTTGCCCACCCCGGCGCGGCGGGCGATCTCGTCCAGCGACGCGTCCAGGCCTTGCTCGGCGAAGACTTCCCGGGCGGACTCGAGCAGTGCGGCTCGATTCCGTCGGGCGTCCGCGCGCAGCCGGGTGGCCATGCGCCACAGGATACGACTCCCGCGGGAGATCCGATCTCCCGGTGCTACGGTCCCGGTGATCATCAGTTGACGGCGCCGGAGGTGCGGTAATGCAGAAAACCGAGATCGACGTGCCGGCCGCGGACGGTACGGCTGACGCGTACCTGGTGAAGCCGGACGGCCCGGGCCCGGTCCCCGGCCTGGTGATGTTCATGGATGTCTTCGGTCTCCGGCCCCGGCTGCGGGAGATGGCCGACCGGGTCGCCGAGCGCGGTTACGCCGTCCTCGTGCCCAACCTGTTCTATCGCGGCGCCCGCAGCCCGCTGGTGGAGGCCGTCGAGTTGACCGACGCGGATCGGCGGTCCGCCGCGTTCAACCGGCTGGTGCCGCTGGTGAAGCAGCTCACAGCCGGCCGGGTGGCCGCCGACACCGGCGCCTATCTGGACTTCCTCGCCGCGCAGGAGGGCGTCGCCGGCGGGCCGGCGGGCCTGTTCGGCTATTGCATGGGTGGCCGCAACGCGCTGGTGGCGGCGGCCGCGCAACCGGAGCGGGTGGCGGCGCTGGCGAGCTTCCACGCCGGTGGCGTGGTCACCGATCAACCGGACAGCCCGCACCTGGGGGTGGAGAAGCTGACCGGCGAGGTCTATTTCGGACACGCCGACAACGACGGCTCGATGACCGCTGAGCACGTCAGGACGCTGGAGTCCACCCTGGCGTCGGCCGGCGTCGCGCACACCTCCGAGCTGTACGAGGGCGCGCCGCACGGTTTCACGATGGCCGATACCGCCCAGTACGACGAGGCCGCCGAGCGACGGCACTGGTCTGCGCTGTTCGCCCTGCTGGACCGCACGCTCCCCGCCTGACAACCCGACAGGTGTGTGAACTTCGGGTGCGATACGCACCCGAAGTTCACACACCGGATCGGTCAGTTGGCGTAAAGGCCGGGGAAGTAGCGGTCGATCGCGGTCACGTCGTAGACGTGCCGGACCTCGGTGATCCGGTTCTGCTCGACCAGGAGGAACTCGACCAGCCGGGCCGCGCCGAACGGCCCCACCAGGTCGTAGATCAGTGCGGCGCCGTCCACCGCGTCGGTACGCGCCACCACGGTGACTCGGTCGGCGAAGGCGGCCACCCGGTGCAGCACCTGGAGCAGCTCCTCGTCGTCGACCGGGGCGTCGAAGTTCCACTCGGTCTCGACGTCCGGGGTGAGCAGCCGGCGGGCCGCGGGCAGGTCGTCCGTGGTCCAGGACCGGACCCAGTAATCCACTACATCCACAGTTCTCTCTTTAACGGAGATGGCGGCCTCTTCACCACGGACTGTCAGCCGTTGAGCATCGAGTCGGCGCTGACGAACGTGTAACCGGCGCCCTTGATCCCGGTGACGAGATCCTTCAGGTGCTCGGTGCCGAGGTACGGGTGGTAGAAGCAGCTGGCCACGCCGTCCCGGACGACCAGGTTGCGCTTGGCCGAGGCGACCAGGTCGGCGGGGAGCCGGACCGGGTGGTTGTTGAACGCCTCGGGCTCGACGTTGCCGATGTTCTCCGGCACCACGGCGGAGCCGTACACATCGCGGACCGTGTACGGGAAGAACTGCCCGAACTGGCGGCTGTAGTCGTACTTGCCGCCGGTCAGCACGCCGGGGAAGTACAGCCCCCGGTCGTACCGCTTGCCGAACAGGGCGTGCGCCGCCTGGTAGTCGGCCGGGCTGGCCGCGTAGTGCGGGAACTCGAAGATCTTCGGTGCGCCCAGGCCGGTGGCGAGGAAGATGGCGCCGGCCGCGATCATCCGGCCGGTGGCCCAGGCAGCCGAGTCGCCGGGCACCGGGCCGTCGTAGATCACGTAGTCCTTCTCGTTCACGTGCGCCGAGTAGAACTCGAAGTCGTTGCCGCTCTTGCCGTCGTACGGGTTGTTCACCGCGTTGAGCTGGTGCGTGTACCCGTGCATGAGCAGCGTGCCGCCCTTGGACTGCATGTACCTGAGCGCGGCCACCACCTGCGGCTTCGTCGCCAGGGTGTAGTCCTGGGCCTTGCCGCTGTTGTCGACGCCCTTCGGGTCCCGGTACCGCGGGTAGACGGCCACGCTGAACGGGACCTTCTCCGCGTACAGGTAATCGGCGATCGCCCGCAGCTGCGCGGGGTCGGCGTCCGGTCCGACGTCCTCCAGGCGGATCAGGGCGCGGTGCCGTTCCGGGGTCTTCGGGGCGAGAGCGTCGAAGAGCAGGTCGGCGAAGACCAGGTAGCGGTCGTCGTGACCGACGTACGAGAACGGGATCTCACCGATGTAGGTGATGTTGCCGGACCGGACCGCCCACGGGAACGTGGTGCCGTCCGCACGCACCGCGTCGGCCAGTGCGGTGACCTTGGCGGCGTCGCTGACCGGCAGGTTCATGATACCGGCCTTGTTGTCCGCGCTGCGGGTCAGCCGCCGGCCCTTGTAACCCACCTCGGAGACGTCGGCCAGGTCGAACGTCCCGCTGGCGAAGCCGTACTTCGCGGTGAAGCCGTCCTTCGCGGCGAGCTGCCAGATGTTGTCGTAGATCCAGACGACCGGCTTGCCGGTGGCCATCACGTCGGTCAGGAACGTGTCGGGCAGCGGCTCGTCGTAGGTCGAGCCGATGTAGACGACCGCGGTGTACGCGTTCAGGTCGCCCGCCTTGTATCCGGCCACCGGCGCCGCCGTCCAGGAGCCGAAGTGTGAGGCCAGGTTCGCGGTCTGGGTGGCGTAGACCTCACCCATCCAGCCGTACTCGCTGGTGGTGTCGTAGAGCACGAGGGTCTTCGCGGTGCCGCCGCCGGGTGCGGCCTTGCCGGTCTTCAGCGCGGTGGGTGCGACCGCGGCGTTGCTGGCGGCGTCGGCCTCGACCTGGGTCAGCCCGACGGCGGTGACCGCGGCGGCCGAGGCGCCGACGGCGAGCAGGGCGCGGCGGGTCATCTTCGAGGTACGCATCAGGCGACGGCTCCAGACGTGAGGGCGGTGTTCTGGGTGACGGGCATGGCGTCGGGAAGAGCGGCGAGTCCGAGCAGCGCGGCGGTCGCCTGCGCGGTCCGGCGGGCGGCGAGTCCGTCGCCGTACGGGTTGCCGCCGGCGGTCATCGCGTCCCGGCGGAGCCGGCTGTCGAGCAGCGCGGACGCCTCCTCGACGATCCGCGCGGTGTCCGAGCCGACCAGCTTGGCGCAGCCGGCGTGCAGTGACTCGACCCGCTCGGTGACGTCCCGCAGCACCAGCGCCGGCACCCCGAACGACGGCGCCTCCTCCTGGATCCCGCCCGAGTCGGTGAGCACCAGGTAGGCCTCGGAGAGCAGCCGGGACAGGTCCGGGTAGGGCAGCGGGTCGGTGACCGTCACCCGTTCCGTACCGGACAGCGCCGCGTCGACCTGCGCCCGGACCGCCGGGTTGGGGTGGCTCGGGAGCACCACCTCGATGTCCGGATATCGCGCGATCAGGTCCTTGACCGCGGTGAGGATCCGGTCCAACGGCTCACCCCAGGATTCCCGCCGGTGGGCGGTCACCAGGATCAGCCGGTTCGTGCTGCCGGCCCGGGCGGCGGCGACGTCCGGGTTCTCGAACGGCAGCTTCCGGCCGGCCACCGCCAGGGTCGCGTCGACCACGGTGTTTCCGGTGATCAGCACGTCGGCGGGGTTGATCTTCTCGTCCAGCAGGTTCATCGCGGCCAGCGGCGTCGGCGCCAGGTGCAGCGCGGCGACCTGCGCGACGAGGCGGCGGTTGCCCTCCTCCGGGAACGGCGACTCCAGGTCGCCGGAGCGCAGGCCGGCCTCCAGGTGTACGACCGGGATGCGGCGCCAGAAGGCGGCGAGCGCCCCGGCCAAGCTGGTCGTGGTGTCACCCTGCACGATCACGGCGGCCGGGGTGCGCACCGACCAGAGCTCGTCCAGCTCGCGGATCATCGCGGTGAGCAGTTCGGCCTGGCCGCCGGTCGTCCGCTCCACGGTGAGGGTGATGTCCGGCTCGAGACCGAAGGCGGCGAGCGCCTGGGTCACCATGGCCGGGTGCTGCCCGCTGGCCAGCAGGACCGGCTGGAGCAGGCCGGCCTCTCGCATGGCGACGGCGACGGGCGCCAGTTTGACGGCTTCGGGGCGGGTGCCACCGATGAGGTGAACTTCGCGAAGCGACATGGGGGAGCCTTCTGTTCGGGGGTGGGGGTGGGGGTGGTGGGGGTGCAGCGCCTGCGGGATCAGGCGGGGACCGGCTCCAGGAGCGGTTCTTCGGCGAGACGCTCGGTCTTGGCCCAGGCCTGGCGGCCGCTGGCCTGGCGGCCGAGGGCGCGGTAGGTGGCGGCAAGACCGAGGATCAGGAAGGCGGGGTACGCCAGAGCCGCGGTCAACATGCGGGGCATGGCCTCGTCGCCGCGCTTGTGACGGTGCACCAGCGCCCAGAGCAGGCCGGGGAACGTGGTCACGGTGAGCCAGACGACGGCGCTCTGGGCCAGGGCCGCCCAGGTCGGCAGGAACGGCACCGGGTGCCCCGCGAGCAGGCCGAGCGCACCGGCGCCGCCCATCACCAGCAGCAGGACCGTGACCGTCGCGTTCGCCCACGGGGAGAGCAGGTAGTGCAGCATCTCGACCAGAGCGGTCCGGGCGATCCGCGGTGAGGAGAAGAGCCGGCCGAGGTACCGGGCGCACTGCATGTTGCCCTGCGCCCACCGGGTCCGCTGGCGGGTGAGCCGGCGGATGTCGACCACCGCCTGCTGGGTGACCGACGAGCGGGAGGTGTATCGGATGGCCACGCCGCTCAGGTGCATCCGCAGCCCCAGCTCCAGGTCCTCGACCAGGCAGCTGGACCACGGCGCCGGGCCGAGGGCCAGGAGCGTGGAGAGGCGGCTGAACTGCCCGTTGCCGCCGAGCCCGACGGTGTCCAGGACGTCGCGCAGGTTCTGGCAGGCGTCGACGATCGCACCGAACTCCAGGTCCTGCACCGCGCCGAGGAGCTTGTTGCGGTTGCGGATCCGGACCTGCACCTGGACCGCGCCGACCCGGCTGTCCCGGGTCAGGCGGGAGACCTCGGTCAAAATGTTCTCGCTGCCCTGACCGTCACCGTCGATGATGCCGAGCACCACGCGCTCCGGGCTGATGCCGGCCTCGGCGGTGCGCTCGGCGATGTAGCGGTACGCCGCGTTCAGTGCCTCGCCCTTGCCCTGCCGTGCGTTCGGCAGCTCCCGGCGCATGATGTGCAGCCGGGGGTGGTCGATGGTCGCCAGCACCTCGGGTGTCCGGTCGTCGGAGCCGTCGTCGACCACGATGACCCGGGACAGGGTGCCGGCCGGGCCGCGCAGGGCGAGCGCCGCGTTGACCGTGTTCGCCACGACGGCTTCCTCGTTCAGCGCCGGGACGATGATCCAGAAGTGCTGGGGGCGGGCGTCGCCGCCGGCCACCGCCTTGTTGACGACTTTGGCGCGGTGGGTCCCGACGTACCGGACCGCGAACCACACCAGCACCAGTGTGGAGATCGGCCAGGCCAGCAGGATCGAATATCCGGCGACCGCGACGAGCCAGCTTTCCGAGGCCGTCATCAGCCCTCCTCGCCCTAGTCACTGTTCGTGATGATCCGCCAGCGAGGTGACCCGAGCTCTTGGACTTATTAGGACATTAAGGAGCTACCCAGCGTGACTCAAGGGCTGCAGGCGGAACGGAGACCGATCCTGGCCAAACGGACGAACCCAGACATCTCAGACTGCACTGAGCAGGCGAAACCGGACGTCATTAGCCCGATTTGCGATAGTGAGCAGTAAATGCGGCCCGCAATCGAACGAACCCGGAGAGTAACTAGCGCGGCTGTAAGAAGGTGCGGATCCAAATATCTACGCAGAGTAGTTGAACACTCACCGTGAGGTACTTCGACGCGGCCGGGCCCGGATCACTGAGGCGGGTTGTCCAGCAGGGTGGGGTTGTCGCGAAGCATCGCCGCCAGCCGGCGAGCGGCCAGCTCGGTCTCCTCCGGGCGCTCGACCTTGAGCGGGATGGGCTGCGCGAGCGGCTCCGGAAAGGACGGCTGCGGCTCGGCATAAGCGGCTTGCGGCTCGGCATGCGGCGCCGCGAACGGAGGCACCGGGGGCGTGACCGGCCGGTCCTGGTAAGGCGGTGGAGGGGGCGCGGCGTACGGCGGTGCTGGTGGCGCGTACGCCGGAGAAGTCTGCGGCGGGACCGGCGGCGGAGGCGTCGGCGCGAACGGATGCGTGCCCGGCTCCTGGGCCGAGTGCCCGTTGACCGTGCCCGGCTCCCGGTGATGGGCCGCGTCCGGATAGCCGTAGGCGGGCTGGCCCTGCGGCGGAGTGGGGAACCGGTCCGCGTCGTAACCGTTCTGCGCGTGCGGAACCGGTGCGACGTAGGGCCGCTCCGCGGTCGGCGGCTCGGCGTAACCGAGATCGGTCGGCCCGAACCGGTCCTGGTCGTCGTGACTGCCCCGCGGTGGATCGGGATGCTGATATGCCGCAGCCGGCTGCTCGTCCACCGGCTCCTCGACCTCGATCTCGAAGTCGGCGTGCCGGGGTGCGGCGTCGGTGGCCCGGGCCGCGACCGTGGTGTCCGCGCTCACCTGCACGACGCCGTCAGCGAAAGCGAAATGGAGCAGGGTGGGGTCACCGGCGCCCTCGACGCCGACCGTGACGTTCAGATGCGGGTGGCGGGAGACCACGGCCGCGATCGCCTCGACCAGCTCGGTCACCGCCGGCGGCGTGCCGGGGGAGTCGCCGGTGGCGCGCCGCCGCAGCTCGTCCCGCCGGGCGAGCTTGTCGAGCGCGTCGTCCAGTCCGCCTCGCACGTCACCGTCCTCTTCTCACGCGGTCGCCCGGTATCCCCACTCTGCACTCAGCGGTGCGGGTTTGGAAACCGTCACCGGGCGACCCGATGCGACACCTTACGACGACTTCATCCGGATCGCCTTGTCGAGTGCCTGGTCCAGGACCACGAGCAGCGCGTCCCGGACGGATCCGCGGAAGCGGGCGTCGAACGAGATGACCGGTACATCTTCCCGCACTGCGAGAGCCCAGCGCACTTCGTCCAGGCTGTAGCCCATCTGGCCGTTGAAGGTGTTCACCCCGACCACGAACGGCAACCCCTGCCGCTCGAAGTAGTCGACCGCCGGATAGCAGTCGTCGATCCGGTTGGTGTCCACCACCACCAGGGCGCCGAGGGCACCCCGCACCAGGTCGTCCCACATGAAGGCGAACCGGGTCTGACCGGGCGTCCCGAAGATGTACAGCTTCAGCGTCTGGTCGATGGTCAGGACACCGAAGTCCATCGCCACTGTGGTGCCGGTCTTCATGGTCCGCTGGCCGGGGTCGTCGATGCCCACCGACTCCGAGGTCATCTCGGCCTCGGTGGTGAGAGGCGCGATCTCGGAGATGGCGCCGACCGTCGTGGTCTTGCCGACGCCGAAGCCGCCGGCCACGATGATCTTTACCGGGACCGGCGCCTTCTTGGGCGCCGTACCTCCCGGCACCCGCGCGGTGCCGACGACGCGGTCAGCTGATGGATCGAAGTCCACGGATCACTCGCATGATGGTCTCGGGGTCAGGTGTGTCGTTGTCCAGCACGTGGACGTCCAGTTGGCCGGCGGCGCGCAGGTCGCCGACGAGGATTCGGCAGACACCCAGATGCAGGCGCAACCGAGCGGAAATCTCGGCCACCGAGATCGGACTCTCCTCGCAGAGAGCCACGATCGCCCTGGTTTCCGGAGACAACCGCGACGGTGGGGCGCCGGGCACCACCGTCACCTGAGTTTCCATACCGATGTCGGGGTCGCCTCCATCGGTTCGCCCGGACGTGATGACGAACGGGCGCAAACTGTTGGTCGGCTGCTCGACCGGCGGGTTCTCCCCGGTGGGGGTGTAACCGCCGGTCGAGTGCTGCGGACCGGACTGCAGGAAGGGCCGGACTCCGGGCCGCGCCGGAGGCACCGGTTCGTCGGGGTCCGGGTAGGTCATTGCTGGACGGCGTTCTTCAACTCGGCGATCAGGCGCGGGCTGAGCGCGCCACCGGCGCGGGTGGCGAAGAGCGTCATCTCGTACGCGAGGGTGCCCAGGTTGGCCGAGCGGTCCGCGATGACGCCGAGCACCGAGCCGGCGCTGATCGCCGTGACCAGCAGATATCCGTCAGCCATGTCGATGATGACCCGGTTGAGGGCGCCCAGCCTGTACCAGCTGGCGGCGCCACCGGCGAGGCTGGTCAGGCCGGACACGACCGCCGCGAGGCGCTCGGCGTTGGGCCTGTCCTTGATCGCCGACATGGCCATCAGCAGACCGTCGGAGGACACCGCGATGGCCTCGATCACGCCCGCTGTACCGGAGGTGAACGAGTCCAGCAGCCAGTTGAAGGTCTTGGCTTCGGCGCTGAGCTGACTTTGCGCGGTGGAGTAGGGGGAAGTCATCGCGGTTGTCCCTCGTGTTGTGGCTGACTTTCATTCAGTGCGAGCGCGACTCCGTACTCGAACTGATCCATCAGGGCTCGGGCGGCCTCCGGGTCCAGCTGAGCCGGAGCCGGAGCCGGGGGCGGAGTCGGACGGTGCGGCTCGTCCCGCGGCAGGGTTGCGCCGGGAACGCGCCGGGTCAACGGGGCACCACCGGCCGATGCCGGCGGAGCGGGAGGTGTGGGCGGCGCCGGTTCGTTCCACTGCGCCGGCTCCGGCACGTTCCACCGGGCCGGTTCCGGGGCCGGGGTGCTCCACTGCGAGGGGCTGACCGGAGCCGGCATCGAGACGCTGGTGTCGGTGGCGTCGTACTGCGCGCGGCTGACACCCGCCTCGAAGGCGTCGAACGCGGCCCGGGCAGCGAGCGCGTCGTCCTGCGAAGGCGCCACGGCGTGCTGCTGCGGTCCGGCCTCGGCCGGCAACTGGCTACCCGGCACCCGCCGGCGCAACGGCGCCGCAGTGGACGGGCGCTGCGCCGAATCCGTGCTCTCCGCCGGATAGCCGTAGTCGTCGCCGGTCCGCTGCTGCGGGATCACCGGTGCCTCGGACCGGCCGGCCGGCGTCGCCGGGGCCTCCACCGGAACCGGGGTGTCCCAGGAAGCCTGGACCGGCTCGGCGCTCCAGCCGTTGCCGGCCGACGGCTCGGCACTCCAGCCGTTGCCCGCGGACGGCGCGGACGGGAGTTCCGGCAGCGCGGCCGGGATCCGGCCGGCCACCGGGATGCCCATGTCCTGCGCGACCGCCGGCTCGCCGTAGGAACCGGCCTGCGGGTAGAGCGGCGCGGCGGGCTCCTGGTAGGCGGGGCCCGGTGACCAGACCGGCTCGGCGTCGTAGACCGGCTGATCGGCGTACGGGTCCGGGGCCGGCGCACTCTCCGTCGCCGGAGCGGCGGACGGCGCGAACGCGTTCCAGGAGTTGCCCGACTCCAGGGTCTGGGTGGCGCGGCTCAGCACGTTCGGGTCGAACGGCTGCTGGCTGCCCGGCACCGAGCGGACCCCGGCACTGGCGATCGCCATCTCGGTGGTGTTGCCGCGCAGCGCGCCGGAGTAGGCCGGTGCGTAGTCCGAGGCGTGGATCTGCGGCGTGACCGGCGAGGTGGGCATGCCGGCCGGCACACCCGCCGGATAACCGGGCGGCTGGACCGCGGCGAGGTTCTCCACCCGGGCGATCAGGTGCGACGGGTTGAGGTCGATCCAGGCCGTCAGACCCCCGTCGGGGGTGTCGGTCAGGGTGACCTCGATGCCGTGCCGGCGGGCGAGCCGGCCGACCACGAACAGGCCGAGCACCTCGGTGGGCGCCAGGTCCAGGCGCTCACGGCGGGTCAGCCGGGCGTTCTCCTCGGCGAGACGCTCGGGCGCCAGGCCGAGGCCCCGGTCGATGATCGCGAGGCGGGCGCCGCCGCGCAGCTCGTCGGCGGTGACGGTGACGTTGGTGTGCGGCGGGGAGAACGACGTGGCGTTCTCCAGCAGCTCGGCGAGGAGCAGCGTCAGGTCGGCCAGGACGGCCGGCACCACGACGATGTCCTCCGGCACCTCCACCTCGACACGGGTGTAGTCCTCGATCTCACCGAGGGCGAGACGGACGACGTCCTGCAGGGGCAGCGGCGCCATGTGCTCGTTCGCGCCGGCGCCACCGGAGAGCACGACCAGCGCGGACGCGTTCCGGCGCAGACGGCTGGACATGTGGTCCAGTCGGTAGAGCTCGCGCAGGCGGTCGCTGTCGGTCTCCCGGCGCTCCAGGCTGTCGATCAGGGACAGCTGGCGGCCGACCAGGTTCTGGGTGCGCCGGCCGACGTGACCGAACATCTGGGCGACGTTACGGCGGCCGGCCACCTGGCGTTCCACCAGCCGGGCGGCGGTGGTCTGCACGCGGTCGAACGCGCGGGCCAGGTCGCCGATCTCGTCCTGGGCCTCGACGTCGACCGGGTCGAGGCGGATCGGTCGTACCGCGGCCTCCTGCTCGTCGTCGGCCACGCGCTCGAGCTCGGACTCGGCGGCCCGGGCGATGCGGTCGGCGGAGACGGTCAGACGGCGCAGCGGCCGGGCGACCGCGCGGGCCATGAAGATGCTCAGCGTGATCACCAGGATCAGCAGCAGGAAGGTGCCGCCACCGATCAGGAGCGCCTGCCGGACGGCGCTCTCCCGGTTGTCGGTCACCGAGTTGTTCACGTCCTGGGCCACGCGCTTCTCGACGAAGCTACCCAGGACCGTCACCGACTGCAGCGACGGGAACAGCGTCTTGATGTCCAGCGACCGCAGCGCCCGGATCGGGTCCGCGGCCAGCGTGCTCTGGAACTGCGCGCCCACCCGGAAGGCGAACGCGTCCTGGGTGTTGATGTAGAGGCTGTACTGCGCGTCGGTGAAGTACACCTGGGACGTCAGAATGATCGACTGGATCTGGCTGAACGTCGCGTTGAAGGCGCCCAGCAGCAGGCCCGCTCCCTGCGGGTTGGCCGCTGCGGTGACCGCGGCGGCGGCCAGGTGGCAGGTCGCCTGGCTGATCAGGTCGTCGGAGCGCATGGCGCGATCCAGCGCGTAGACCTGACGGCCGATGCCGGTGGTGAGGTCGGCGCTGACCGACAGGCCCAGACCGTCGATCAGCGGTGTGATCACGCCGGTGAAGTCCTCCACGACCGTCGGCGGCTGCACCGCCCGGTTCAGCACGTTCTGCCGGGTGCTGGCCAGCGTCGTGGCCCGGGCGATGGCCCGGCTCAGCTCCTGCGGGACGTCCTGTTCCATGTCGGCGAGCTCGGCCACCGAGTCGGCGGCCTCGGCGCTCTGCACCACCAGGGTCGGGCGGTCCACCAGGCCCAGCAGGAAGCCGACCGAGAGCAGCCGTTCCTCCTGGAGCTCGATGAGCGCCGAGCTGACCTGGGCGGCCATCTGGACCGTGTCGGAGGTTTCCTGGGCGGCGCGGGCGGCGTCGATGCGCTCGAGGATGACCGGCACACTGAGGCCGACGACACCGAGCAGCGGCACGAGCACCAGCAGGGCGAGCTTGCCCAGGATGCGGAACTTACCGAAGAGCACCGGAACGCTCCTGCCGGGTCGCGCCGCCACCGTAGTTGGGGATCTCGCCGTAGTTCGGGCGGGCCGCGTCGTGTGGGATGCCGCCGTAGGCGCCGGGCGAACCCGGGATGGCGCCGGCACCGTCGCGGTCCCGGTCGCTCTGCACCGAGACGTCGCGCGGGGCGTCGCTACCGGCGGCGATCGAGTCACGGGTCTCGGCGGCCCGGACCCGCGTCCAGTACGTGGCCACCGCGATCAAAGCGATCGCGACGGCGAGCAGCCCCCAGGACTCCGCCCGGCGGTAGTTGAGCGAGTCGATGCGATCGCTGAGCAGGCCGTCCAGCTCGGTCAGCACGACGCCGGAGAGCGCCCGCAGAGCGGTCTGGAGCTGGCTCTGCGCGGTCACCATCGCCGACACGTTCGGCGGGCCACCAAAGTTGGCGCCACGGTTGGCGGCCTCGATGCCGCGCCGGAACGCGTCGAGGTTGGTGACCAGGTTGCCGCTCAGCGTCGCGCTGGTGGTGTCGTTGGCCGCGGCCTGCAGGTTGTCGGTCAGGTCGTCGGCGGCCTCCTGCACCATCAGGACCTCGTGCCCGAACTGGGTGGTCAGGGCGGCCTTCTGGCGGGTCCGCGCGGCGGCGGTCAGGCTCGCCATGTCGCCCATCCGGCTCGACCGGGTCACCGCCGTCGGCATGTCGACCGCGACGGCCTCCTGGAGGTACCAGATGTCGTTGGCCTCGTCCCGGTTCAGCAGGGAGTTCTCGCGAACCGCGCCGTACAGCTCCAGGGTCAGGTCGGCGGCCTCGACGTGGGCCTCGAAGACGGTCGCGGAGTCGCCCTTGACGTTGGGCAGCGACGCGATCTTCTCCTTCAGACCGTTCCACCGCTGCGTGGTGTCGAGGTCCTCACCCAGCCGTGAGTCGAGGTCCTGCACGCGCGCCACGGCGGCGGTCAGCGAGGCCGGCTCCGCGTAGACGCCCTGCAGGGCCGAGGACTGTGATTCGGCGAGTGCGCTGACCAGCGGGCCGAGTCCGGACAGGTACTCGACGCCTTGGCGCGCCAGCTCCGTGTTGTTGCGCTGTTCCGAGTTGTCGTCCAGAACACGCAGGAACAGGGCTGCGGTCGGCAGCACGACGAGAACCGTCAGCACCACCGCGATGGCGGAGCGTAAACGGGTTCGCCGGCTGTTCACCGAGACTGACATTGCTTTCGTCCTCCGCCATGCACACGCGATGGGCCATTGGGGGCTACGGACAGTAGCCATGCGGGCGCACCGATCCGGGTCAATCTATCCGAGAGAACCTCAGAAAACCCCTTTCCAAGGGTCAGAGTTGTCTCGGCTGATCGGGGGATACGCGGCGCCGCCGACTCGGCTGTACGGCTGCGCAGGGCCTGGGTGATCGGGGGGAAGGCCCAGTCCACGCGGCTGTCGGAACAAAGGAGCGAGCGCCGCGGTGGATCGTATCCGGCAGGCGACGGGACGTGAATATGACTTCTACTTCGGATTTGTTACATCTGGCCGAACCGCCATTCACGCTCCGTGTCGATGTAATTGCACAGAGACAAAGAACTACGCAGAGCAAGAGCATCGACACGCAACGGAAAGCCTCTCCGTCCCGTTTTCAGCACGGAGAGGCTGATTGACTCAAATTCGGGCCAGCGCCTTACGGAGCGGGTCGAGGCCCAGCGATCCCAGGTTCAGGGCGTCGCGGTGGAACGTCTTGAGGTCGAAATCACTGCCTTTACGAAGCTTCGCCTCGTCCCGCGCCTGCATCCAGATCCGCTCGCCGACCTTGTATGACGGTGCCTGCCCGGGCCAGCCCAGGTACCGCTTCCACTCGAAGCGGAGCACCTCCTCGGGCATCCGGGTGTGCGCCCGCAGGAACTCCCAGCCCAGCTCCGGCGTCCACCGGCCGCCCGGATGGAAGCCGAACGGGTTGTCCTTCGGGATCTCCAGTTCGAGGTGCATGCCGATGTCGACGATCACCCGCGCCGCGCGGAGCGCCTGCCCGTCCAGCATGCCGAGCCGGTCACCCGGATCGATGAGGTAGCCGAGCTCGTCCATCAGGCGTTCCGCGTACAGCGCCCAGCCCTCACCGTGCCCGGAGCACCAGCACAGCAGCCGCTGCCACCGGTTCAGCGTGTCGGCGCGCAGCAGGGTCTGGCTGACCTGCAGATGGTGACCGGGAACGCCCTCGTGATAGACGGTCGTCACCTCACGCCAGGTCGAGAAGACCTCCTGGCCCTCCGGCACCGCCCACCACATCCGCCCCGGACGGGAGAAGTCCTCGCTCGGCCCGGTGTAATAGATGCCGCCGTCGCTGGTCGGGGTGAGGCAGCACTCCAGCTTGCGGGCCGGCGGCTCGATGTCGAAGTGGGTGCCGTTCAGCTCGCTGACCGCCCGGTCCGACAGCGCCTGCATCCAGTCCCGGAACGCCTCCTTGCCCGCGATGTTGCGGGCCGGATCGGCGTCCAGCGTCGCGACGGCCTGATCGAGGCCCGCCCCCGGCCCGGCGATCACCGCGGAGACCGCCCGCATCTCGCGCTCCAGCCGGTCCAGCTCGTCGAAGCCCCAGAGATAGGTCTCCAGCAGGTCCACCCGGGCACCGAGGAAATACTGCGAGGCCAGGGTGTAGCGCTCCAGGCCGGCGGCCTCCTTCTCGCGTCCGCGCGGAGCCAGCTCGTCGCGGAGGAACGCGCCGAACTCGGCGGTGGCGGTCCGGGCCGCCTCCGCGCCGAGCCGCAGTTCGGTGGCCAGCGCGCCGGACGCCGTCAGCCGGCCGGCCAGCCCGCCGAAGAAGTCGTCGCGGGCCGGGTCGGTCCAGGCGTCGCACTGCTCGGCCACGGCGAGCAACTGGGCCCGGGCGCTAACCAGGTCCTTCTCGGCGCCCTCGAGAAGGGTCCGGCGGTACTGCCGCAGCGCGGTGGGCAACGCGTGCAGGCGGGCCGCGATGTTGGCGACCGCCTCCTCGCCCTCGGTCGGCATGACGTCGAAGACCATCCGCAGCCCGTGCAGGCCGCTGGAGATCACGTTGACCTCGGTGGCGGCGAAGCCGGTGTCCAGGCGGGCGAGCTCCAGGCCGAGGCGTTCCAGCATGGCCTCCTTGGCCACCTGCTCCGACTCGGTGCCGGGCTCGATCACATCGAGCCCGGCGATGGTGCGGCGGAGCAGCTCGGCCTGCGCGGCGAAGCCCTCCGGGGAGAGGTCGTCGGTCTTGTCGTCATGGCCGGAGATGCCGACCGCGGTGGCACCCGTCGGATTGAGCTCGGCCCACTGGTCGACGTATCGGTTGGCGAGTTCATCAATTCGTCCCACGTTGCCGACACTACGGGACGGAACGGGCGGTGAGCTGCCCGATTTCAACGGTGCGAGGCGGTCCACTCCAGCAGCCGGCCGGCCCGCCAGGTGTTGACCACCCGGTCCGCCGGCACCCCGCAGAGCGCCGCGCGGCCGCAGCCGAAATCGAGCCAGTCCAGCTGGCCCGGGGCGTGCGCGTCGGTGTCGATGCTGAACAGGCAGCCCGCCTCCACCGCGACCGTGAGCATCCGCTTCGGCGGGTCCAGCCGGTCCGGCCGTGAGTTGATCTCGATGGCCTTGCCGTGCTCCAGGCAGGCGGAGATCACCTTGTCCAGGTCGAACGTGCTGGGCGGGCGGGTGCGCACCCGGGAGTGCGCGGCGTCGCCCTCGCCGGCCGCGGACACCTTGCGCCCGGTCATGTGACCGAGGATGTCCAGGTGCGGGTTGGCGATCGCGGTCACCATCCGCCGGGTCATCCGCGGCGACTCGTCACGCAGCTTGCTGTGCACCGAGCCGACCACCACGTCGAGCCGTTCGAGCAGCTCGTCCTCCTGGTCCAGCGAGCCGTCCTCCAGGATGTCGACCTCGATGCCGGTGAGGATGCGGAACCCCTCGGGCAGCGCCTCGTTCAGCTTCGCCACGTGGTCGAGCTGGCGGCGCAGCCGGGCGGCGGTGAGCCCGCGGGCCACGGTGAGCCGGGGTGAGTGGTCGGTGAGCACGAAGTACTCGTGGCCCAGGTCGGCCGCGGCCAGTGCCATCTCCTCGATCGGCGACCCGCCGTCGGACCAGTCGGAGTGCACGTGACAGTCCCCGCGCAGCGCTGAGCGCAGGGCGGCGGCCGCGTCCGGCAGGTCGGTGCCGTCGGTGGTGGCCAGCCGGCGCAGATAGACCGGCTCCTCACCGGCCAGCGACTCGGTGACGCAGCGCGCCGTCACCTCGCCGACCCCGGCCAGCTTCGCCAGGGTGCCGGCCTCGGCGCGGGCCACCAGCTCGTCGTGCGGCGTCTTGGACACCGTGGCGGCCGCCGAGCGGAACGCCTTCACCCGATAGGTGGCCTCGTTCGCCCGCTCCAGCAGAAAGGCGATGCGCCGCAGGTCAGCCACCGGATCTCGAGACGTCATGAGATCCACCATAGGCTCGCGGCATGCGGACGATCGATTGGGTGAACGGCGCTATCGAGATCATCGACCAGACGGCCCTCCCGGGTGAGCTGCGCGTTCTCCGGCTGCACACGGTGGGCGAGCTGGTCGCGGCGATCCAGTCGCTGGCGGTACGCGGTGCGCCGGCGCTGGGAGTCGCGGGCGCGTTGGGAGTGGCACTGGCGGCCCGGGTGCACATCGACGACCCGGCGGCGCTGGCCCTGGCCGTACGAAAGATCGAGAGCGCACGCCCGACGGCGGTGAACCTGGCCCGGGGCGCGCGACGTGCCGCTGCCCTGCTGCCGCAGGGCCCCGAGGCGGTGCTCGCCGAGGCGCACCGGATCCGGGACGAGGAGGTCGCGGCGTCACAGGCGATGGCGGCGCTCGGCGCCGACCTGGTGGTCGAGCTGTGCGGGGGCCGCCCCCGTCTGCTCACCCACTGCAACACCGGTGGGCTGGCCGCGGTCACCGTCGGCACCGCGCTGGGCGTGGTCGGCGAGTTGCACCGGCGCGAACAGCTGGCCGGAGTGATCGCCAGCGAGACCCGGCCGCTGCTGCAGGGCGCCCGGCTCACCTCGTGGGAGCTGGCCCGCTGGGGCATCGAGCACCGGGTCGCGGTCGACTCGGCCGGGCCGTTCCTGATGGCCCGGGGCGAGGTGGACGCGGTGATCCTGGGCGCCGACCGGATCTGCGCGAACGGCGACGTGATCAACAAGATCGGGAGTTACTCGCACGCCCTCGGCGCGCACCGGGCGGGCATCCCGTTCATCGTGGTGGCGCCGGAGTCCACGGTGGATCTCGACACCCCGTCCGGTGCCGAGGTGGAGATCGAGGATCGCGGGTCCGCCGAGGTCACCGCGTTCAGCGACGCGGTGAACCCGGCGTTCGACATCACGCCGCACGACCTGGTGACGGCGATCGTCACCGACCGTCGCGTCATCCGCGTCGACCGGGGCGAGAGACCTTAGGGTCTGTCCGACGGCTTCCACGGCTGGAGCCAGTCGGTCGCCGGCCAGCCCTCGGCCGCGGCCATCAGCGGGTACGCGGTGGCGCCGTCCACGGACTCCCGGACGATGTCCGCGTGCCCGCTGTGCCGTGCGGTCTCCTGGATCAGGTGCAGCAGCACCCAGCGCAGCGACCAGAAGTCCCGGTCCTGCGGGTTCCACGGCACCGAGTGGTCGATCGGCACCGGGTGCTCGAGGTCCGCCAGCTCCACGACTGTCTTCTCGGTCGCCTCGGCAACCCGGTCGTAGAAGGCGAACAGCTCGTCGGCGGTCTCGCCCTCGGCCATCCGGAAGTTGGTCTCGTAGGCTCCGTAGTCCACCGGCTTCGCCTCAGCGCGGACCAGGGACATCCAGCCCTCCTCGGTGGACGCGCAGTGCTTGATCAGCCCGCCCACGCTCAGCTGACTCGCGCTGGGCGTGGCCCGCAGCTGCTCCGGGGTGAGCCCGTACGCGGTCAGCCGGATCACGTATCGCATCTGGGCGAGGTACGCGAGCAGACCTTCCTGCTCGTTGGCGATGGGACCGACCTGACCGGGCATCTCGGCTCCTCAATGTTGGCGTCTCCGTCACCACCAACATTAGGAGGAATTGCGGTCACTTCCTGGCCTCAAAGCGAGAACCTCGTCGCCGGCCACCGTTGTCACCCATCCGCCGGCCCGGCCCAGCTCCAGCAGCGGCCCGGCCTCCGCCGGCACCTTCTCCGGCTCGCCCGGTCCGGCCGGCCACGCCCGGCGGGCGTCCGAAGCCACCCGCAGATGGTCGGTCATCGCCTCGATGGGATCGGCCGACTCCAGCTGCGCCCCGAACTGCTGGAGATCACCGATCAGCCGGTGCAGCTCGTGATGGACGGCGCCGGCGTTGCCACCGCACATCGCCGCGGTGAGTTCGGGCCGGGTCGCGGCCACCCGGGTGCCGTCCCGGAAGGACCCGGCCGCCAGTGTGCCGGCCAGCGGATTCTCCACCAGCTGGGCGGCCAGGACCGCGGCGAACAGGTGCGGCACATGGCTGATCTGCGCGACCGCGGTGTCGTGCTCGGCCGCCGTCACCGGCACCACCCGCGCGCCCAGGCCGGTGCACAGCCGGGCCAGCGTCAGCCAGTCCGCCAGGTCGGTGCCGTCCGGTTCCAGGCAGAGCACCCACGCGCAGCCGGCGAAGAGATCCGGATCGGACGCCGCGAACCCCGACGTCTCCTTGCCGGCCATCGGATGGCCGCCGACGAACCTGCGCACCCCGTGCGCGGCGATCAGATCACGCACCGGACCCTTCACCGAGGTGACGTCGGTGACCAGCCCGTGGCCGGCCGCCAGCTGCGGAAGCACATGCGGCAGAACCGGCAGGGGTACGGCCAGAGCAGTCACGTCAGCGATCTCCACCGCCGCGGCCACCGAATCCACGACGCGGTAACCAGCGGCACGCGCCAGCTCCCGGGTGCCCGGGTCGGCGTCGTAACCCGTCACCTCGTGCCCGCCGGCCGCCAGCGCCCGCAGCAGCGAGCCGCCGATCAGGCCGAGTCCGATCACTGAAACCCGGGGTGAGGTCTGCACGGGGTGACTCTCGCACACCCCGGGCCGGGGTCAGGCCTTGCAGTTGTTCTTCGACTTCCAGTTCTTGACCTCGGTCACCGGGCTCTTCGCCGCACCGGCGCGCCAGGACTTGAGGTACTTGGCGGGCCAGACCACGCCGCGCCGCACCTTCCAGTCGCCGGTCTTGGCGCACGGCGGCGAGATGCCGTAGTGCAGGTGGCAGACGTTGTTGGCGTTGCCGGTCTTGCCCACCTTGCCGAGCAGCTGGCCGGCCTTCACCCGGACACCGGCCCGGATGCCGGACTGCACCTTGCTCAGGTGCGAGCCGTAGTAACGCACGCCGTCGTCGCCCTGGATCGCCACCGACAGGCCGCCGTTGAGCGGGCCGTCCGGCCGGCCCTTCACGAACTCGTCCTTGAGGCTCACCTCGAGCACCACGCCCGAGGTGGTGGCCACGACACGCTCACCGCAGTCGGCAAAGATGTCGGTCGCCGGGTATTTCGCATGGGTGGTGTGGAAGTCCACGTTCGAGGCGTCCACCGGGAAGGCGTACTTCACCGAGGCGGCCGGCTTCTCCGTGGTCGGCTTCGGTTTCGGCGCCTTCGGCGTGGTGGTCAGCTTGGGCGGCGTGGTGTTCTGGCCGGCCTTCGCCGGCGCCTCCGGGGCACCGCCCGCCGCCGACGGCTCGACCGGCGACTCGGCCGCGGCCGGCGTCGGGTCGACGAACTGCGGGGTCGCGGCGGGGGCAGACCCGCCGGGGGCTCCACAGCCGGCCAGGCAGACCGCCGCGATCGTCAATCCCGAGAGGGTACGGAGAAGTCGCACCGCGCCATCCTGACAGAAGGCCGCGATTGGTGCAGGCCCGCATCGACCGTCTCCGGTTTCCGCCGAGCCCGTCTCCAGTTCCCCCCGGGCCCGTGCCCGGTTTCTGCCGGGCCTGTCTCCGGTTCCTGCCGAGCTGCCGCGGCGGTGGCTACGCTGCAGGAGGGCCGCGTCGCCGGCGGCCCGGGACGGCAGTCGGAAGGGGAGACGAGATGGCTGACCGGCAGGGCATCTGGCCCGAGGCCGAGCCGCCACCGGCCGGATACCTTCCGCCGCACTACCCGATGGAGTCCCCGTCCGGGCTGTTACCCGGCCGCCCGCCGCGCCCGGTCTATCGCGAACCGCACCCGGTGACCTCGCTCCCGGTGCTCAGCGGCCTGGCCGCGGCGACGCTGTGGCTCATCCTCTTCGGCAGCCTCGGCCGCGACCTCGCGTCGTACGCCTGGTGGACGATCCTCGGCGCGGCCGCCGCCTGGCTGGTCGCCGGCCTGCTCGCGATCTTCGGCGACCGCGGGGTGGCGGTCGGTGTCGCCGCGATGAGCGGTGTCGGCCTCTCGGTCGCGATGACCTTCGTTGCCCTGCGCTGGATCGACACGCTCGACTGGCCGCTGTGGTGACCCGTTCCCGGCGCTGCCGGCCGGCCGAGTGAGAAGATCCACTGTCCGGGTTCGACCTGGTGGGACGGCCACTCGGCGTACCGCTCCGGTCGCCCTCGGCAGTGGGTCCGCCGAAGTGCGTATCGACCCTTGACGAACGTCGTACGGCTGGGCACTCTCGGCACCATGGCCCCCTCGCCACAACGGCTCGACCCCGATCGCTGCCGTCGCCGCCTGGAGTTGCTGGCGGCCCTCGCCCACGCCAAGTCGGCGCGTGATTCCGGCCCGACGCAACGGCTGCGCGGCATACGCCTGCGGGAGCTGATCGCCACCCGCCGCCGCCCGGCCGGCTGAGACGCGGGGCCGGACCCTTGCCACGGCGCGGTCGGCTGAGACGCGGGGCGGGACCCTTGCCACGGCGCGGTCGGCTGAGACGCGGGGCGGGACCCTTGCCACGGCGCGGTCGGCTGCGACGTGGGGCCGCAGCCCTGCCGCCGCGCGGCCGGCCTCGGCGAAACACCGGCGGGTTCGAGCGTGGCGCGATGCGCCCGCCGTGCCAGCAGCTACCGTCAGGCGCTGAGAGATAAAAGTCGCGTTGGGGGAATCGTGTCGATTTTCGCTGCCGCTGTCACCCGGGCCAAGTCCGGATGGTCGGCGACGGAGCTGGACCTTGCGGGCCTGGGCGATATCGACGAGGTGGTGGACGCGCTCCGCGAAGCCGAGCCGGACGCCGACCTCGCGCTGCTGTTCGTCGAGAGCGACGACGAGTACCTGGCGATCCTGCGGCTCGACGAGGGCGAGGACGTGCGGGTCTTCGGGTCGGACTCGGCGTTCGCCGAGGAGTCCCGGATCGGGTCGGTGCTGCTCGGCGAGGTGGAGACGCCGGCCCTCGGGCTGGACGACCTGGCCGCCGCCCCGGACGAGGACACCCCGGCCGCCGAGCCGGACGCCGACCCGATCGGCGACGCCGACCTGCTCGGCGACCTGGGGGTGAACGCCCAGCGGCTGCTCGCGCTCTGTGGCATGGAGGGCATGCTCCCGTCCGACGTCACCGCGGAGATCTGCCAGCGGATCGGCTGCGGCGACGAGATGGAGGAGCTGCGCGAGGCGTGAACCGTCGCGGGCAGCACGAGGAGTGGATGCGGCGGGCACTCGCCGTCGCATCCGCCTCGCCCTCGGACGTCCCGGTCGGGGCGATCCTGCTCGGGCCGGACGGCGCCGAACTGGCGACTGCGGGCAACGAGCGTGAGCTGTCCGGCGACCCGACCGCACACGCCGAGATCCTGGCGCTGCGGCGGGCCGCCGAGCGGCTCGGTTCCTGGCGGCTGGACGGCTGCACGCTGGTGGTCACGCTGGAGCCGTGCACGATGTGCGCCGGCGCGATCGTGCTGGCCCGGATCGCGACCGTGGTCTTCGGGGCCTGGGAGCCGAAGACCGGAGCGGTCGGCTCCCTCTGGGACGTGGTCCGCGACCGGCGCCTGAACCACCGCCCCGAGGTTTACGCCGGCGTCCTCGAGACCGAATGCGCCCACCTGATGCGCGACTTCTTCCGCTGACCACCCAGCGGGTGAAGCTGGGGTGCGCAGCGGGGCTGAACTTCACACGCAAGGTCGGGCTGCGTGCAGCGTGTGAAGTTGGGGTGCGCAGCAGGGCTGAACTTCACACGCAAGGTCGGGCTGCGTGCAGCGTGTGAAGTTGGGGTGCGCAGCAGGGCTGAACTTCACACGCAAGGTCGGGCTGCGTGCAGCGTGTGAAGTTGGGGTGCGCAGC
>NZ_JBVYOQ010000012.1:0-217791 GCF_056134165.1 Actinoplanes sp. 13
AAGAGGCCGGAACCGACGCGCGAGCCGCGCCGGGGCCGGGAACAGCGGAGATCGGCCGGGCCGAGCCGCCGTTGTCAGAAGCGGGCACGAGCTTTGCCGGTGCGCCGTCGTCCGCAGGCTTTCCGGAACTGCCGTTGTCCGTCCCGGGAGTGGACTTCGCCGCGTCACCGTCGATGCCGTCAGTGGCTTTCACCGAGTCGCCGCCGTTGTCGTTGCCGGCAGCGAGCTCCGAAGGGCTGGAGGAGGGGGCCGCCGGGCTGGAGACAGGCGCTGAAGCGCTGGAGACGGGCGCAGGAGTGCTCGAGGCGGGCGCAGGAGTGCTCGAGGCGGGCGCCGGGGGGCTGGAGACGGGCGCCGGGGGGCTGGAGACGGGGGCCGGCGGGCTCGAGGCGAGCGCCGGGTCAGAAGCGGGCGACGAGGCTGCCCACAGCGCGCCCGGGGCGGGCGGCGGCGGTGGCGCGTAGCCCTCGCTGTCCGTCGCGGGCGGCCGCGTGGCGGACGGCGTTCCGATCTCGCCGTCCCGGGTCGCCTGCTGCTCGTCCATGTGGGTCCTCCCGACCACCGCTGCCGACGGTTCGGACGCCGGGCGCTGACCTTAACCGTGCCACATCAGCCGCTGTGAGCACACCCGGCATCGGACTCGGCCGGGTCGCTACCCAGGTCCGATGGGTAGGCGGCCGGTAGTCCGCCACCGAGGCCGGACCGACTGGCCGACCGCCGGTCGGCTAGTCGCTGGACGAAGCCGACCCCGAAGGCTTCTCCGCCGTGGAAGACGAGCTCTCCTTCGCCGAGGACGAGGCGCTGGACGCCTCCGCCGAACCGGACGAACCCCCACCCGACGAGGTGGCCCGTGACGAGGAGGCCGAGTCGCTGGGCGCCCCTGAGTTCTCCCCCGAGGCGGGGGTGGTGGTCGTCGGGTCGGGAACCGGCGTCGTGGGCGGCGCGGTCGTGGTTGTCGACGGGTTGGGGTTGGTCGGCGTGGTCGTGGACGGGTTCGGGTTGCTCGGCGTGGTCGTGGACGGGTTCGGGTTGCTCGGCGTGGTCGTCGACGGGTTGGGGTTGGCCGGCGTGGTCCCGGTCGGGGGCTTCGGCCCCGCGGGCGGGTTGGTCGTCTTCGTCGGCCTGGGCGTCGGCGACGAGGTCTTCGACGGGGTCGGCCGCACCGTGCCGGGCTCCTCCGGGTCGGGCGAGCCCAGGTCCGGGGCCTCCGCGCCACCCTCGACCGAGCCGAAGATCCGGGTCGCCTGGAACAGCCGGCTCCACCGGACCGGCACGAGCCGGACGTTCAAACCGCTCCGGGGCGCCTCGACCATCATGCCGCTGCCCGCGTACATCGCGACGTGGTGAATGCCGGTCCAGCTGTTGGAGGAGCTGAAGAAGAGAAGGTCGCCGGGGAGCAGCGAGTAGCGGTCCACGACCTTGTTGCGGGTCTGGTAGTACTGGTCGCGGGAGACCCGGACGAGCGGGAAGCCGACCGAGCGGTACGCCGCGTACATCAGGCCGGAGCAGTCGTACTGATCCGGGCCTTCCTCGGACCACACATAGGGATCGCCGCGCTGGGCCAGGGCGAACTGCAGCGCCTGCAAGGAGCGCGGGTCGGCGCCCCGGCCGTCGGCCTCACCGGCCAGATAATCGGCGCCGAGCTGCTGGTCGGCCGCGGTCTCGGTGGTCTCCGCCGCGTTGAGCTCGGCCGCGTTCGTCTGCTCGAGTCGCTGCAGTGCGGCCTGTTTCGTGGTGATCTGCGCGTTGAGCTGGGTGTACTGCGTGGAGAGGGTGGAGAGCTGCTGGCTCGCGGTGTTCTGCTCGGCCGTCGCCGCCTGCAGGTTGCTCTCGGCCGCCCTGAGCCGGCGCGCGGCGCCCTGATCCGGCGGAACGTCGCCACGCTGCAGGCGGGACAGGGCTTCGAGGTCGCGCAGACCGGCGTCGAGCGTGCCGGGCGGCATGGCCGCCGCCTGCTGCATGGCGGTCTCGGCCGCCTCGTCCACGTCGGTGCGGGCCTGCGTGATCGCCGCCTGCGCCTCGGTGATCTTCTGGCGTGCGGTGGTGACCTGAGCCTGCGCGATGTCGCGATCCTGGCCGATCCGGATCAGCTGGTCGCCGAGCTGCGCGATCTCGGCGCGGCTTCGCTCCACCTGCTGCACCACCGGGCTGACGGGGGTGCCGGGGAGAGACGCGGTCGGTGTGTAGGCACTGGGGGTGCTGACCGGGCGGCCGGGGAGAACCAGGTCGCCGAGCTGCACCGGGCGGGCGCCGGCGTCCGGCACGGGGGCTCCGCCGGCGGCGCCGGGAGCGGAGCCGCCGACCGGCGCGGCGGGCGCGGTGGTGGCCGGAGGCGTCGTGGGTGCGGCCATCGCCGGGATCGGCTGGAAGAGCGCACCGATCGCCATGGCTGTCGCCGCCGAGATCGCGACAGGACGAAGCCACGCATGTGCAAAGCGTAAGGGGTTCGGTGAACCTTGCCGCAGTGCCTTTGACATGAGCTCCCCGTCCGCGTCGGTCGGGACCGTCGCTTGTCGTTCCTAAAAGTTCATACCCCACCCGAAGCACCGATGTCGATCGAATGAAGGTGAAAGCCTGCTGAGAATTTTTCGACTTCGCGCTGTGCCTGCTGGCGCCGGTGCCCGTCGTGTGTCCGGTGTCAGAGGTGGCACGTACTCTCGACGGCGAGGTTGACGGAAAGGGGCGGACGATGGACGCCGGACGCAAGCGCGAGCTCGAGGCCAAGGTCTATGCCGGTGAGCGGCTCACCCGCGCGGACGGCATCGCGCTCTACGAGTCGGACGACCTGGCGTGGCTCGGCCGGCTGGCCCACCACAGGCGCACCGAGTTGAACGGTGACCGGGTCATGTTCAACGTCAACCGGCACCTCAACCTGACCAACGTCTGCTCCGCCAGTTGTGCTTACTGTTCTTTTCAGCGCAAACCGGGCGAGAAAGACGCGTACACGATGCGCATCGACGAGGCCGTGCGCAAGGCCAAGGAGATGGAGGACGAGCAGCTCACCGAGCTGCACATCGTCAACGGCCTGCACCCGACGCTGCCCTGGCGTTATTACCCCAAGGTGCTGCGCGAGCTGAAGGCCGCCCTGCCGAACGTGAAGCTCAAGTGCTTCACCGCGACCGAGGTGCAGTGGTTCGAGAAGATCAGCGGCCTGTCGGCGAGCGAGATCCTCGACGAGCTGATGGACGCCGGGCTGGAGTCGCTGACCGGCGGCGGCGCCGAGATCTTCGACTGGGAGGTCCGGCAGCACATCGTCGACCACAACTGCCACTGGGAGGACTGGTCGCGCATCCACCGGCTGGCTCACTCCAAGGGCATGCGCACCCCGGCGACCATGTTGTACGGCCACATCGAGGAGCACCGGCACCGGGTCGACCACGTCATGCGGCTGCGCGAGCTGCAGGACGAGACCGGTGGCTTCGCCGTCTTCATCCCGCTGCGTTACCAGCACGACTTCGTCGACTCGCAGGACGGCAAGATCCGCAACCGGATCCAGGAGCGCACCACGATGGCCGCGCCTGCCGAGTCGCTGAAGACGTTCGCGGTGTCCCGGCTGATGTTCGACAACGTGCCGCACGTGAAGTGCTTCTGGGTCATGCACGGCCTCTCGGTCGCTCAGCTCTCGCTCAACTTCGGGGCCGACGACCTGGACGGCTCGGTGGTGGAATACAAGATCACCCACGACGCCGACTCGTACGGGACCCCGCACACGATGCACCGCGACGATCTGCTCCACCTGATCTGGGACGCCGGGTTCCAGCCGGTCGAGCGCAACACGCGATACGAGGTCGTCCGGGAGTACGAGCGGGCGCCCTCGCTGGCCGAGCGCCGCAGCGAGCCGCAGAAGGTCTGGGCCTGAGCCGGTGTGGCCGGGGGTGATCCGATGATGCGGCAGCGCAACGTGCCGGGGCTCAGGCGGGACGCCGGTGGACGGCTGGCAACGATCGGCGACCTGCTCGGCTCGGCGTTCGCCGGGCTGGCCGCGGGCCTGGCGGTGCTACTGATCTTCGAGGCGGCGATGTCGCTGACCGGGCTCAGCAAGTTCGGCGACACCAACGGCTGGCTCGCGCTGATCCTGCCGGTGTGGCTCTTCACCGAGGAATACCGGGCGGAAGGCTTCGGCGCCAATCGTGTGATCGTCACCGGTCTCGCCGCCGGGTTCGGCGTCGCCGCCGGGATGACCGCCGCGGGCCTCCTCGCCGATTTCGTGCCGGCGCTGGTCAGCGGTGCGGCCGGAGCGGCCACCGGTACGGTCGTTTATTGCCTGGTCTGGTTCTACGGCCTCCGGTGGCTCAGTCACCGGTCGGGCTGAGGGAGAGAAAATCATGAGTCCCGCCGTCAAGTACACGCTCGGTCGCCTCGGCCTGTTCGCGGTCTGCTTCACCGCGTTGCTGCCGGTGCCGCTGAACCTGCTGGTCAAGATGATGGTTGCCTTCGTGCTGTCGGCCGGCCTGTCGCTGGTGTTCCTGCGCCGCCAGCGGGACGAGACGTCCGAGCAGATCAGCGAGATGATCGAGCGCCGCGCGGCGGAGAAGGAGCGCCTGCGGTCGGCGCTGGCCGGTGACGAGGACGCGGCTGCCGCCGGCGACCGGGTGGCCACCGCCAAGCCCGTCAAGAAGACCGGTTCCGCCTGACCCGGTCGCGGCCGAGCTTCCCGCGAACAACCCACAAGCACTGTTGACCGCATGTAAGTCTAGTTATGTAGACTTTCTGTATGCCGCGAACACCGCACGCCTCTCCGCAGACCCTGCTGCTCTTCGAGGCCCTTCTCGAGCAACCGGCGACCTGGCGATACGGCTACGACCTGAGCCGTGAGACCGGCCTCGCCTCCGGCACCCTCTACCCGATCCTCATGCGCCTGTCGGAGCAACGGCTCCTGGAGGCCGGCTGGGAGCCGTCCGACCAGCCCGGCCGTCCACCCCGGCATACCTATCGGCTCACCGGCGATGGGATCGCCCTGGCCAAGGCCCGTCTGGCCGAGGCGGCGGCGAAGTCCCGCAGGACCGGAGCGGCGTCCAGGGTGCGGCCGGCATGAGCGCCGCCGACGGTCGGGTCCGGGCCGCCACCCGCCGCCTGCTCACCTTCGCGGTCCGCGGCCGCCGGAATCGCGGCGGACCGTGGGGTGAAGCGGTGCTGGCTGAGTTCGATCAGATCAGCGGCAATCGCGCTGCGCTGCGCTGGGCCGTGGGCGGCCTGCGGGTGGCCGGCCGCGAGCGGTACGCGTCCGTGCGTACCCCCATGAAGTTGGCCACCGCGGCGGCGTCTCTCGCCGTCGCCGCCGTGCTGATCGACCAGTTCGCGCTGACCGTGCAGTACGTGCCCAGTTCCGGCATGGAGCCCACCATGGACGCCGCCAGCCGGCACGTGCTGGACAAGGTCACCTTCCGGCTGACCGGCATCGACCGGGGTGACATCGTGGTGCTCCCGGTCCCCGGCACACCGGGGTTCACCACCGAGCGACGGGTGATCGGCATCTCCGGCGACCGGATCGAGTGCCGGGACGGCCGGGTGTTCCGCGACGGCGCCCCGATCGACGAGCCTTACCTGGCCGCCGAAACCCGGACCGAATGTGATCCGGTCACAGTCGTCGCCGGCGGGGTCTATGTCCTCGGCGACAATCGTGACGTCGCGCAAGATTCCCGGCACTGGGGCACGTTCGGCCGGGATTCCGTCGAAGGACGAATCGTACGGATCGGCTAGACGGGCAGATGTCGCCGCGGCCGGTCGGTGGGTTAGCGTTTCCTTGACCGCGCCGCAGCGAAGCCGGTGAGAAACCGGAGCTGTCCCGCAACTGTGATCCCTCGTTCTCGAGGTCTAGCCAGGTCGCCTGGGCGCCGGTCGCGATTCAGCGCTCCCGGGGAGGGGCGCCTCGCGGGCGGGGCCGGCGTTGGCTCCTGTCGGCGAAGCACCACAAGCCCGGCCGACAGGAGGACCTATGAAACGCCTGCTCAGCACCGCTGCGGCGGTCACCGTACTGATGCTCGGCGGATGCGCCGGCGACAGCCAGGAGCCCACCGCCACCGCACCCGGTGCCGGTGCGTCGTACCCGGTCACGGTGGGAACGGTGACTCTCGGCGCCCGGCCCGACAAGATCGTCTCGCTCAGCCCGACCGCCACCGAGATGCTCTTCGCGATCGGCGCGGGGCCGCAGGTCACAGCCGTGGACGACCAGTCGAGCTTCCCGGCCGAGGCGCCCCGGACCGATCTCTCCGGTTTCAAGCCGAACGCTGAAGCGGTCGCCGCGAAGGACCCGGATCTCGTGGTGCTCTCCAACGACACCGACAACATCGTGTCCCAACTCGACAAGCTGGATATTCCGGTGCTCCTGACCCCGGCCGCGAAATCGTTGGACGACACGTACCAGCAGATCGGCGACCTCGGCACGCTGACCGGTCACCGGGCCGAGGCCGAGAAGGTCAGCGCGGACATGGCGGCGAAGATCGACGGGATCGTCAAGACCGTGCCCGCCCGGAGCAAGCCGCTCAGCTATTACTACGAACTGAGCCCGGATCTCTACACCGCCACCTCGAAGACCTTCGTCGGTTCGGTCTTCACCCTCTTCGGCATGACCAATGTGGCCGATTCCGCCGATCCGGACGGCGCGCTCGGCGGGTACCCGCAGATGGCGCAGGAGGCGCTGGTCAAGGCGAACCCGGACACGATCTTCCTGGCCGACGTGAAGTGCTGCAAGCAGTCCGCCGACACGGTGAAGGCGCGCAGCGGCTGGTCGGCGGTCACCGCGGTCCAGAAGGGACAGGTCTACCCGCTCGACGACGACATCGCGTCGCGCTGGGGCCCGCGTACCGTCGATCTCGTCCAGGCCGTCGCGGATTCGGTGGGCAAGGTTCCCTCATGACGGATCGGCGCAGGCCGGCCGGCCTGCGCCCGGCCTGGCTCGCGGCCGGCGTGCTGACCGTGCTGGTCGCGGCGATCGCCGGATGTGCGTTCGGGACGGTGCCGCTGCCGCCCGGCGGCGTCGCGCTGGAGATGATCAATCAACTTCCCGGGGTACGCCTGGACAGCGGCCTGACCGAGCGGGAGATCTCGATCCTGCTCCAGCTGCGCCTGCCGCGCGTGGTGCTCGGGCTGCTGGTCGGGGCGATGCTGGCGCTGGCCGGCGCCGCCTATCAGGGCGCGTTCCGCAACCCGCTCGCCGATCCGCACCTGCTCGGCGTGGCGGCCGGCGCCGGCCTCGGCGTCACCGCGGTCATCGTGCTGGGTGCGGCCGTGCCGACCGAGCTGCCGATCGGCGTGCCCGCGGCCGCCTTCGCCGGGGCGATCATCGCGGTGACGCTCACCTGGTTGCTCGGGGCGGCCGGCGGCCGCGAACGGTCGCCGGCCTCGCTGATCCTGGCCGGGGTGGCGGTCTCCGCGTTCCTCTCCGCGGCGCAGACCTATCTGCTGCAACGCAACGTCGAGTCGTTGCAGCTGGTCTACTCCTGGCTGCTCGGCCGGCTCGCCACCGCGGGCTGGCACGACGTGCTGGTGATCCTGCCGTACGTGGTGATCACCGGGGTGATCGTGCTGACCCGGCGCCGCGAACTGGACGTGCTGGCGGTCGGCGACGCCGAGGCGAAAAGCCTGGGCCTGCATCCGCAGCGCAGCCGGTACCTGCTGATCATCGCCGCGTCCCTGGGCACCGCGGCGGCCGTCTCGGTCTCCGGGCTGATCGGTTTCGTCGGGATCATCGTGCCGCACACGATCCGCCTGTTGACCGGGCCCAGTTACCGGTCGTTGCTGCCGCTCTCGCTGCTGTACGGAGCCGCGTTCCTGACCTTGACCGACCTGCTGGCGCGGACCGCGGGCGGCGAAGCGGAGATCCCGATCGGCGTGGTCACCGCGTTCCTCGGCGCGCCCTTCTTCATCCTTGTCCTGCGCACCAGCCGGGCGGTGCCGGCATGACCCGCACCTGCTGGGTGGTGCCCGGATGACCGTGCACGTCAGCGGGCTCACGGTGCGGCTCGACGGGACGCTCATCGTCGACGGTGTCGACCTCGACGTGGCCGACGGCGAATGGGTCACCGTCATCGGCCCGAACGGCGCCGGCAAGTCCACCGCGTTGCGGGCGATCGGTGGCCTGCTCCCGTTCGAGGGCACGATCCGGCTGCACGGCACCCCGATCGACCGGATGCACCGGCGGGAACGGGCAAAAACGGTCGCCACGGTCATGCAGTCCCCGGTGGTGCCGCCCGCGATCCCGGTCTTCGACTATGTGCTGCTGGGGCGTACCCCCTATGTTCCACCACTCGGCCGCGAGTCGGCCGCCGACCTGGACGTCGTCGACGACGTTCTGGCCGCGCTCGACCTCACGCCGTTCGCCGGGCGCCGCCTGGACACCCTCTCCGGCGGCGAACGTCAGCGCGTCTTCCTGGCCCGCGCGCTCGCCCAGGGCGCCGGCGTGCTGTTGCTGGACGAGCCGACCAGCGCGCTGGACATCGGCCATCAACAGGAAGTGCTGGAGCTGGTCGACCGGCTGCGCGCCGAACGTGGGCTGACTGTGCTCACCACCATGCACGACCTCTCCACCGCCGGGGAGTACGCCGATCGCATGGTGCTGCTGGCGGCCGGCCGGGTGGTCGCCGCCGGCACGCCCGCCGAGGTGCTCACCGAGGAGATCCTGGCCGAGCACTACCGGGTCAAGGTGCGGGTGATCGAGGGCGATCGCGGGCCGCTGGTCGTCGCCGTCCGCGGTTGATGAACAGCGCCGGCAACCGTACGGCAACCTGGATACCCCCGTTTCGCACTCCGTGGAATCCTCAAGTCGTCGAAGAGACTGGCATGACGGACACGATGGTGGTGGAGCTCGGACTGCAGGCCATGAACGTCGCGGCGAAGATGTCGGCGCCGGTGCTGCTGACCGCCCTGGGCGTCGGTTTCGCGATCTCGCTGTTCCAGTCGGTCACTCAGATCCAGGAGGCCACGCTCTCCTTCGTCCCGAAGGCGATCGCGATCGGCGCGGCGCTGCTGCTGACCGGCAACTGGATGCTCCGCGAGATGATGACGTTCACGACACAGCTGTTCGAGAAGATCCCGTCCCTGCTGGCCTGACCCTTCTCGTTCACGAGAAAAGACCGCCCCCGGGCGGTCTTTTTCGTGACCTGCGCTCAGCGTCCGCCGGCCAGGACGGCGAACGTCCCGCCCTGCGGATCCTCGATCAGCGCGTACCGCCCCACCGAGATCGGCGTGGGCGGGTGCACGATCCGGCCGCCCAGCGCGTACGCGTGCTGGGCCGCCGCATCGCAGTCCGCCACCGCGAAGTACACCCGCCAGTGCGCCGGCAGGTCGTCCGGCCAGGCGCTGCCGGCCATCAGCTGGATGCCGGCCACCGCGGCGGGCCCGCGTTCGCAGATCACGTACGGCGAGTTGCTGACCAGCGCGTCCCGGAACGTCCAGCCGAACACCGAGCCGTAGAACGCCATCGCGCCCTCCAGATCCCGGGTGTTCAGCTCGGCCCAGGTCAGCGAGCCCGGCAGGTCGAAGACCTCGGCGCCGCGCATCATCCCGGCCTCCCAGACGCTGAACGGGGCGCCGGCCGGGTCCAGGAACGCCGACATCCGGCCCTGGTCCACCACGTCGAAGGGCGCGACCAGCACCTTCCCGGTCGCGATCTCGACACGGGCGGCCACCTGGTCGGCGTCGTCGGTCGCGAAATAGGTGCTCCAGGCGGTCGGCTGGCCCTCCCCGAAGAGCGGCCCGGCGCCGGCCACCGGCAGCCCGTCGAGCAGGAACGTGGTGTAGCCGCCGAAGTCGTCACCGGAGATCTCGGCGGTCCACCCGAACATCGTCGTATAAAACCGGATGGCGTCCTCGAGGTCCGCGGTGGCCAGGTCCACCCAGTTGGGAACGCCGGGAACCGGAGGGGTCATGGATCGCATAGTGGCATTTCCATGCCGCCAGACGAATGAAACTGTCGTTCTTCTAGCCGAACCGGCGACCCTCATCGCGCCGGTAGGCCCACACCGCGAGGGCCGCGAACAGCACGGTCCAGCCCACCAGTGTGACCGTCGGCCACACCTCGACCGGTGAGTCGCCGACTGCCGCCCACATCAGCCGCACCGCGCCGCCGGTCGGCAGGTAGGGGGCGATGTCCTCGATGAAACCGGGTGCGCCGCCGGGCGGGCTCATCAGCCCGCCACCGAACGCGAGCGGCAGGAACAGCACCTGTGCGACCACGATCGCGGCCTTCTGCGGCAGTGAGTAACCGACTGCCAGCCCCATCAGGACGAACGGCAGTGAGATGCCGGCGGTCACCACGACGGTGGTGAGGAACTCGGCCGGCGACATGGTGGCCTCGGTGAACAGCGCGGCGATCAGGATGACCGGCCCGAGGGCCACACCCATCATCGTCAGGCCGGTCAGGATCCGGCCGGCGAACCGGGGTCCGGCACCGGCGGCCAGCGTCCGCACGAACGGATCCCACGGTTGCGCGCGATCCTCGGAGACGCCGATGCCGAACTGGAAGAGGAACGTGCTCATCACCGCGAACGTCACCATCGAGGCGGTGGCGTAGGTCGCGGCCACCGGATCGTCACCGGCGAACGGCACCACGAACGCGAGCATCGACGCGGCGGGCCAGAACGCGGTGCCGATCACCGCGATCGGGATCCGGATCATCTCGATGATCTGGAACTTGGCGTGGGTCAGCGCGAGCGAGGACATGACGGCTCCGATCAGGCGGCGACGGGCGAGCGGGTCAGGGCGAGGAACGCCTCCTCCAGCGAGGTGGGGCGCACCTCCAGGTCGCGGAACGCGACGTCGTGCGAGACCAGATCACGGACCAGCTGATCAGCATCCGCGGTCAGCAGATGCAAGCGGTCACCCGCACGCTCGGCGCTCACCAGGCCTTCAAGATCAGGCAGGGGTACGGGTGAGGTCAGGCTGACCCGGCGCATCCCGACCAGCCCACGCACCGCGTCCACGGTGTCGTCGGCGAGCACCCGGCCGTTCGCCAGCACCACCACCCGGCGGGCCAGCGCCTCGATCTCCTCCAGATAGTGGCTGGTCAGCACGACCGTGCCGCCCTCGTCGTGGAAAGCGCGCACGCCTTCCCACAGGGATCGGCGGGCCTCCACATCCAGTCCGGTGGTCGGCTCGTCCAGGAATACGATGCTGGGCCGGCCGGCGAAGGCCAGGGCCACCGCGAGGCGGCGCTTCTGGCCGCCGGAGAGTCCGCCGGTCTGCCGCCGGACCAGGTCGGTCAGCCCGAAGCGGTCCAGCAACTCGGCGCGGGGCAGCGGGTCGGGGTAGTGCGCCCGGACGAAATCGACCACCTCGCCCACCCGCAGCGAAGCCGGCAGGCCGGTCTCCTGCGGGGTGACGCCGAGCGTGCGCCGTCCGGCCGGGTCGCGGGGATCCCGGCCGCACAGCTCGACCCGGCCGGAGGTCGGCCGCCGGATCCCGGTCAGCATGTTGACCAGCGTGGTCTTGCCGGCGCCGTTCGGGCCGAGCAGACCGACCAGCTCGCCGGCCCGGACCTCGAAGTCGACGCTGTCGAGGGCGAGGGTGGTGCCGTAGCGGCGGGTGACGTTGTCAGCGCGTGCCTGGATCATGATTCTGTCCCCGGTTCTCGCTCGGTCCCAGCAGCGTGCGCAGGGCGATCACGTAGTCGTCGAAGGCCAGCCGGCCGCGACGGGTGAGGTGGACCAGAGTCGCCGGCGTGCGGCCCCGATGCGTCTTGGTGACCTCGACATAGCCGGCGTCCTCCAGCTTGCGGAGGTGGACCGAGAGGTTGCCCGGGGTCATCCGGAGGATCTCCTGCAGTCGCGGGAAGGCGATCCGGTCGCCCTCGTTGAGCGTGGAGAGGGCGGAGACGACACGGAGTCGCGCCTGGGCGTGAATGACCGGGTCGAGATCGGGCAGCATCTCCTCGCCGGTCGGCAGGGTGTCGTCGCTCATCGCAGCCGCAGCCACGCGATCAGACCGGCGATCAGCAGTCCGCCACCGCCCGCGATCGACAGGACCAGCGCGTGCCAGCCCGGTCCGATCAGGACACCGATCGCGTTGACGACGCTGATCCAGGCGCCGAGCACGAACATCGTGCGATCACCCCAGATCGCGGCGCCGGCCATGTAGAGGGCGCCGACCAGCGCCACCATGCCGCCGGCCCAGAGAATGCCCATCAACTCGTCCGGCAGCTCGGGGCTGAGCCGGCTGAACACGATGGCCAGTCCGGTGAAGCTGACCGACCAGCTGATCCCGTACATCGCGCCGCGCTGGACACTCGGCCCGTCGACCTGCCGGCCGGACCGGGCACCGACGATGCCGGTGATCGCGCCGGCGATCATGCTGAGCCCGGCCAGGGTCACCAGCGGCAGCCAGTCGGGCATGTCGACGAAGACCCGGCCGTCCGGACCGTAACGCAGGAAGAACAGCATCGAGGCGACCAGCCAGGCGATGCCCCACGGCCAATACATCCACCGCGGGTCGGGGGTGAGCTCGCGCTCGACGGTGGCCTGCTCGCGCTCGATCACGCGGAGCGCCTCAGCCGGGTCGTCGAACTCGTCATCGATCGATGTCATGCTTCGACTTTACGGCACAAAGTCAAAGAACTTTGTGCCATAAAGCTGACTAGCGTCGCCGACCTCCGAAACGCACGCCATCGGCGGGTCCGGCTGCGTGCGGGCGCGGGTGACTCGGGCTGGTCCCCAAGCGTGCAGCCCTGGAAGCCGGCCGGGGAGAGGGCAGTACAGGACCGACTGTCTACCGTGGGGGGATGGGTGATGTGATCTTGCGGGGTGCGATGCCGGGCGAACTCGCTGCGGTCCTGGAGTTCTGGCAGGCGGCGGCGGAGAACGAGAGCCGCCCGGCGGACACCACGGCAGCCGTCGAGGCGATGCACCGGCGCGACCCGGAAGCGCTGATCCTCGCGGTGGACCGCGACGAGATCGTCGGGACGGTGATCGCGGGCTGGGACGGCTGGCGCTGTCACCTCTACCGGCTGGCGGTCGCGCCGGGGCGGCGCCGGGAAGGCCTCGGCGGCCAGCTGATCGCGGCCGCCGAGGAGCGGTTCCGGCAGTTCGGCGGCACCCGCGTGGACGCGATGGTCCTCGACGGGAACGCCGTGGCGCACCGGATCTGGGCCGCGCACGGATATCGCCGGCAGGACGACTGGTCGCGCTGGGTGAAACCGCTCTGAGCGGGCGGAGCCGGCTCAGCGGCCGAGAGCCGCCAGCGCCGTGCGAGTCTCCGCGATCGGGTCGGAGCCCAGCGGTCGCAGCACGATCGTCCCCACCCCGGCATCCACCAGGGCCTGCACCTTGCCGCTGATCTCGCCGGCCGGCCCGATCATCGTGAACAGTTCGTCCGCCGGCTTGCCCAGCCACGCCGCCTGGCCTGCCACGAGCTCACCGGTGACCTGGCGTGCGGCCGCCGGATCGTCGCTGACGTGCAGGTACACGAAAGCGATCAGCTCGTGCTCGGCGCCGGCGCCGCCGCGGCGGATGTGCTCCAGCGCCGCGCTGATCTCGGCCGGTCCGTTGCCCTCGGCGAGGATCGTCCCGTCCGCGACCCGCCCGGAAAGCTCCAGCGAGCGTTGCCGCACCACGCCGGTGACGATCGGCGGAACCACCGCCGGCGGGTGCACGAGCGAGGCGCCCTCGATGTGCACCTCGCGGCCGTCCACCGACACGGTTTCGCCGCGCAGCATGCCGCGGACCACCGTGATGCTCTCCGCCAGCATCGCCAGCTTCGACTTCGGCTCCACACCCAGCTGGCGCATCCACTCCGCCACGCCGTGCCCGACCCCGGCCACCAGGCGACCCGGATGCACGCGGGCCAGGGTCGCCAACTCCATCGCGAGCAGCGCCGGGCTGCGCAACGGCACCGGGGCGATGCCGATGCCGACGCGGACCCGGCGGGTGGCGGCCAGGGCGAACGCGGCCGAGCTGATCGATCCGGCCCAGCTCAGGTCCTCGACCACCCACAGGTCGTCGGCGCCCGCCTCCTCCGCGGCGGCGGCGAAAGCGGGCAGGTCCTCGGGGGCGCGGTCGCGGTCGAACATCACTCCGATACGGGGCATCAGGCGATCTTAAGAGCATCGGGCAGCGGTTCGGCGTGCAGAACGGAAAGCCTGGTGACCGCCCGGGTGAGAACCACGTAGAGCCGGTTCAGGCCCTTCGGCTCGGCGGCCACGATGTCGGCCGGCTCGTGGACGATGACATGGTCGTACTCCAGGCCCTTGACAATCGTGGCCGGCACCACCATGACGCGCGCCTCGGTCTCCACCTCGTCGGGCGTCGCGTGATCGATCCCCGCGGCCGTGAGTTGCTCACGCAGCCGGCCCACCGCGGTGTCCGCCGCGATCACCGCGACCGAGCCCTCGTGCCTCAGCGCGGCGGTGACCTCGGCGATCGTCCGGGCATCCAGATCGCCGGTCGCCGGCACGCCGATGACAGCCAGATCGCCGTCGCGGCGCAGCGAGACCGCCGCCGGCACGTTCACGCCGAGCGCCGGCAGCAGACGGTTGGCCAGGGTCACCACCGCCTCCGGTACGCGGAAACCGACGGTCAGCGGAACCACCGGGGCGTCCGGCTTCCCGAGGTGACGAAGGATCTCCGCCCAGTCCGTGGTGGCCCACGGCGCGGTGCCCTGTGCCAGGTCACCGAGCAGCGTGATCGAGCCGTGCTCACTGCGGCGGGCCAGGGCACGCGCCTGCATCGGAGACAGGTCCTGCGCCTCGTCGATCACCACATGACCGAAACTGGTCTCCCGTTCCAGCAGCCCGGCGGCCTCGTCCAGCAGCAGCAGGTCGGCCACGGTGAACCGGGCCGACTTCACCGTCTTCGGCGGTTTCGCCCAGCGGATCGCCTCCTGCTCCTGGTGGCTGAGCAGGTCACCGGCCACCGACGGATCGGTCAGCACGCCGGCGACCAGCGACTCCGGGGTGACCGCCGGCCAGCACGCTTCCAGGAACCCGGTCACCGGCGCAATCTTGCTCATCTTGCGCAGCCAGGACTCGCTCGGTGAGTTGCCGCTGCGGTACTCCGACTGGCGTTGCAACAGGCCCACCACCCGGGCCCGGACACGTTCGCGGCCGACCGAATAGGGCAGGCCGTCCCGGCGTGCCTCATCGACGATCCGGCGCAGCGGCTCGACGTCGATCCGCCAACGGTAGGAGCCGTCCGAGACCATGATGGGCTCGGCCGGTTTGCCGATCCGGTCCCACAGGGCTCGGCGGAGCACCTCCGCCATGCGTACGTCATGTTTGATCAACGCAGCCGGCGCCGTGTCGACGGCCTTGACCGGCGCCCGGTCGATCAGCTCCTCCAGAGTGGACTGTTGCACCTCCACCTCGCTCAGTGTCGGCAGCACCGCCGAGATGTAGGAGAGGAAGGCGGTGTTCGGCCCGACGATCAGCACGCCCGAGCGGCGCAGCCGTTCCCGGTGCAGGTAGAGCAGGTAGGCGGCGCGGTGCAGGCCGACCGCGGTCTTCCCGGTGCCGGGCGCGCCCTGCACGCAGATCGAGTCACCCAGCTCGGCGCGGACCAGCTCGTCCTGCTCCGGCTGGATCGTCGCGACGATGTCCCGCATCGGCCCGACGCGCGGCCGCTCGATCTCCGCGGTCAGGATGCGGCTGCTGGTGCCCAGCTCCTCGCCGCGGTCCAGGTGCTCGTCCTCGAAGCTGGTCAGCTCGCCCTTGACGAACCCGAACCGGCGCCGGACGGCGACGCCCTGCGGGTCGCGGACGCTGGCCCGGTAGAACGACCGGGAGAGCGGCGCACGCCAGTCCAGCACCATCGGCTCGCCCGCGTCGTCGGTGACGTGCCGGCGGCCCACGTGATAGGCGACCCGGTCGATGTCGAGGCGCCCGAAGAACAGCGGAGTGTCCGGGTCGTCGGCCAGCTCCTTCACCCGCCGGGCCATGTGCCGGCCCAGCTGCTCGGCGGTGTAGGCGTCCCCGGCGACCTTGTCACCGGTGGCGAAGAGGGACTGGGCCCGGTCCCGCATGCGGCGCAGCGCCGCCCGGGAGCCGGTCAGGTGGTGACGTTCGGCGGCTAGTTCGGTGTCCAGGTCAGCGGCAGGCACGGTCATCCTCAAACGGGCTGGTCGAAGGCTGCTGCTCGCGTATCCGTCAGGCGGGTCGGCCGCCCCACGGCGCGGGGACGTCCGCTGCGGTGCATGCTCACCACGGCCGTCAAGCGGCCCTCCACGTTACGGATCAGGCCGCCGCCCCGCTACCGAATTACGGCACGCTCTGCGGCGGCGCCCAGGGATACCGTGCGATATCGCGACCGGGGAGGCGGTGACCGCTACCCAGTGTGCTGGGCTGGTGGGGCTGTCGCCGAGCGCGACCAGCTATCACCTGCGGGAGCCGGCGAAGTGCGGGCTGGTCGAGCAGGCGCCGAGCCGGGGGCGGGCGGGAGCGGCTGTGGCGCAGCACCAGCGCGGGCCCGCTGGCCGAGCAGTTCGAGCCTCGGGCGCTGGTCGCGGGTGCGGGCGTGATGGGGTTGCCGGCGGCCGCCGCCTGTCTGCCGCTGATGCGACATGAGCCACGTGTGGGTCGCCGGAGCAGGGCGGCGTCGCGGGCTGGGGATAACGTCGCAGGATGAGCGACAGCGTCCGTCGGCCCAGGGTCGGGCACATCCAGTTCCTCAACTGTCTGCCGATCTACTGGGGGCTGATGCGGTCGGGCGCCCTGCTCGACGTGGATCTGCACAAGGACACGCCGGAGCGGCTCAGCGCGGCGCTGGTGGCCGGTGATCTGGACATCGGGCCGATCACGCTGGTGGAGTACCTGCGGCACAGCGAGGAGCTGGTGCTGCTGCCCGACCTGGCGGTGGGCAGTGACGGGCCGGTGCTGTCGGTCAATCTGGTGTCGACCCGGCCGCCGGCCGAGCTGGACGGGCGTCCGGTCGCGCTGGGTTCCACCTCGCGGACCGGGGTGATGCTCGCGCAGATGCTGTTGACCGAGAGGTACGGGGCGGAGCCGAAGTATTTCCGCTGCCCGCCCGACCTGTCGCAGATGCTGATGGAGGCCGACGCCGGCGTGCTGATCGGTGATCCGGCGCTGCGGGCGATGTACGAGGCGCCCGCCCTCGGGCTACAGGTGATCGACCTGGCCGAGGCGTGGCGGGAGTGGACCGGCCTGCCGATGGTCTTCGCGGTGTGGGCGGTCCGCAGGGAGTTCGCCGCCGCGCATCCGGGCCTGGTCAAGGATGTGCACGAGGCGTTCCAGCGGTCCCGGGACCTGTGTCTCGGCGAGTTGGACGACGTGGCCGAGGCGGCGGCCCGGTGGGAGCCGTTCGACGCGGCGACGCTCGCCAACTATTTCCGGGCGCTGGACTTCTCGCTGGGTGAGCGGCAGATCGCCGGGGTGCGTGAATTCGCCCGCCGTGCCGCCGATCGGGGTGAAGTGCCCTCGCTGCCCGATGACGGCCCCCTGTTCGCGGATGTGTAATCCCTGGTCAAGCAGGCTTTGATCTTGTGGGTGGCGGGCTTTAGGATCCTCGGACCTCCACGAACCTGAAGTCGGTGCCCATGCGTCTGCCTGCCCTGTTCCGCCGTCTCGCCGTACCCGCGGTGATCGGCATCCTCGCCCTCGCCGGAACGGCTCTGCCGGCGCAGGCCGACCAGCTCGACATGCCGCTGGTCGGCTTCCTCGGGCCGGAGACGGTGACGGTGATCACCGGCCAGTCGAAGACGGTCAAGCTCGAGCTCATCAACGTCGGCGGCCCGGCCGAGAACGTCGTCCTGCAGTTCGGTGACCCGAAGAAGCCGCTGAGCCGCGACCTGGGGTTCACGGCGCCCGCCGGATGCCGGGAGACCAGCTGCGAGCTCGGTGACTTCCGGACCGGCGAGCGGAAGGTCGTCAAGTTCACCGTGCGGCCGTCCACGCCGGCCGGGTCGTCGCCGGTGCTGGTGTTGCCGGTCGCCACCGTCATCGGCGGCCTGACCAACTACGCGGCCGACATCGCGGTGGTGCGGACCGCGAAGGGCGGCGTCGACCTGGAGATGGGCGACATCAAGAACCTGCAGCTGGGCCGGGGCAGGTCCGCCGAGGTGCCGGTGGTGGTGCGCAACACCGGGAACCAGGACGTGAAGGCGGTCGGCCTGCTGGTCCTGCCGTTGTACGGCAACGCTGTCGAGCCGGTGCTGAACTACCGCAACTGCGAACGGGAAGCGGAGCTGGGCGGGCTCATCTGCGTCTTCAACGAGCCGGTCACCGGGGGTGGCACGTTCACGCTGCCGGCGGAGACACCGCTGACGATCAAGGCCGCAGCGGACGCGCCCGGCCCGTTCGAGTACCCGATCATTGCGGGGGTCGTCGGGCTCAGCGAGAAGTACGTCTTCGGCTTCGCCGCCCGCACGGCCGGGGCGAAGGGCGCGGTGCTGAAGCTGGAGGCGGCCGCCACGGCGTCGGCCGGTGAGCCGGAGCCGGTCGAGGACCTCAACGAGGACGACAACTACACCGACTTCACGGTGTCGCTGCCGAAGTCGGCCGCGGACAGCGCGGCGGTGGGTGGTGTCTTCCGGGGCGCGATCGGTGACACGCGGACTGCCAGGGCCGGCGTGCAGAACCTCGGGCCGACCGGCGTCGTGCCGCCGTCGGTCGACAACCTGCCCTATGTGCGCGTGCGGATTCCCACCGGGATCGAGTTGCTCGAGGTGGACGAGCGGTGTGTGCCCGGGACGTCGCCCGACGAGCTGACCGACGACGAAGTCTTCTATCCGAACCCGCGCGGGCGCGACTTCGTCTGCATGGTCTTCGGCCTGCAGAAGGGCGAGAAGAGCCTGTTCAGCTTCACCGGGGAGATCCTCGACGGCGAGCACCGGGCCGGCAAGGTCACCGCGCACGGCGGTGTGCAGGACACCAGGCACGGCAACGACACCGCCGCCTTCACGGTCGAGCTGACCGGCGGCGGCGCGGGCGCTGGGCTGCCGATCACCGGCGCCCCGGCCGGACTGGTCGCGGCGGGCGGTGCTCTGCTGCTGGTGGTGGGCGCTGTCGCGTACCGAATGGCGCGCCGCAGGCAGATCTTGACCGTCGTGGACTGATTTCTCCGGGAACGGAGGGCCGGGCGTCGTCCGGCCCTCCGTCGTTCGGGCTCAGCGCTCCAGCAGCGCGTCCAGCGCGGCGACGTCTGCCGCACCGAGTTGCCAGGAACCCGCTGCCGCGTTCGCCTGCACCTGCTCGGCGGTGGTCGCGCCGGCGATCACGCTGGTCACCGCGGGCCGGGCGGCCAGACCCGCGATGGCCACCTCGAGCAGGGTACGACCCCGTTCCTGGCCGTACGCGGTGAGCGCCTCGATCGCATCCCAGTCCGCACCGTCGATCCAGCGCTGGTAGCGATCCTGTGCGAGGCGGGTGCCGGCCGGCGGCTTCTCCCCGCGCCGGTACTTCCCGGAGAGCAGACCCGAGTCCAGCGGGAAGAACGGCAGGAACCCGAGGCCGAACTGCTCGCAGGCCGGCACCACCTCGGCCTCGACCTCGCGGTGCAGCAGGCTGTACTGGTTCTGTGCGCTGACGAACCGGGTCAGGTTGCCGGTGCGCGCGGTCCAGTCGGCGTCGGCGATCTGCCACCCGGAGAAGTTGGAGTTGCCCAGGTACCGCACCTTGCCCGAGCGGACCAGGTCGTCGAGGGCGGCGAGCGTCTCCTCGATCGGGGTGGCCGGGTCCGGCTGGTGCATCTGGTAAAGGTCGATGTAGTCGGTCTCCAGCCGGCGCAGCGACGCCTCGACCGCACGGACGATGTAGCGCCGGGAGCCGCGGGCGCCGAAGTCGCGGCCGTTGAGGCCCGCCATGTCCATGCCGAACTTGGACGCCAGCACGACCTCGTCGCGGCGGCCCTTGAGCGCGGCGCCGAGCAGCTGCTCGGAGGTGCCGTGCGGGGTGCCGTAGATGTCGGCGGTGTCGAACAGCGTGATGCCGGCGTCGAGTGCGGCGTCGACCACTTCCCGGGTCCCGTCGGCGTCCAGCTTGCGGCCGAAGTTGTTGCAGCCGATGCCGATCACGGACACCACGAGGCCCGAGTCGCCCAGGCGGCGGTAGCTCATCTCACTCATGTGCCGACCCTATTCCGCCGCGCGTCGCTGATCACTCCTCGTCCTTGTTCAGGTCGCGGTAGGCCGCCCGGAGCACGTCCACGAGCGGGATGTGCCGGACCTTCACCGGCGGCGGATCGAGAGCCCGCAGCAACAGCTCCGGCGGGGTGGCCCCGCGCGGCGGGCGCTCCCGCAGCCGGCCGAGGCTGATCGCGGGGGCATAGAAGTCGGCCAGCCGGGCGTCCAGCGGCTCCTCGTCCACCGCGAACGGGTCGACGGCCGCCTCGTCTGGCTCCGGGGCGCCGCGCAACGCGTCGAGCAGTTCGTCACGGGCGCGGCCGCGCCAGGCCAGCACCAGGAACGGATCGTCGTCGAACGCCTCGGCCAGCACGTAGAGCACGGCGGAGCCGTGTTTGCACGGCACGCCCCAGTCCGGGCACGAGCAGTCGATGTCCAACTCGGACGGGAACAGTGGCAGGCCCAGGTCGGTGAAGAGGTCGACGATCTCGTGCGGCATCTCGCCGGCCAGCAGCGCCGCCCGGTACAGCGCGCGGGCCGCGAGCTGCTCGGTCACCTCGCTCCACTGTGCCTCGTCGAAATGGCTGATCGTGATCTTCACCTGGTAGGGCTGCGGGCGCGAGCCCTGCACCCGTGCCTGGATCCGGCCCGGTGCCAGCGAGAAGTCGATGACCTGGCCTTTCCGGGCATAGGCCCGGCCGCGGGACAGCCGGCCCGGGTCGCAGACCTCCTCCAGCACGTCGACGAACCGGCGCGACCACCACTGCTCGCCGATCTTGCCGCGTTTGGACCGGACGGCGAGGCCGCCGTCCACCTCGATCGGACGGCCGTACTCCGTGAAGCGCCCGGCCACCTAGCTCACCGCCGCGGGGTCGAGGGAGAACAGCTCCCGCAGCTGGTCGGTGCTGAGATCGGTGATCCACTGCTCGCCGGTGCCGACGACCGCGGAGGCCAGCGCCTTCTTCCGCTCGATCATCGCGTCGATCTTCTCCTCCAGCGTCCCGGTGCAGATGAACTTGCGGACCTGCACGTCGCGTGACTGTCCGATGCGGAACGCCCGGTCGGTGGCCTGATCCTCGACCGCCGGGTTCCACCACCGGTCGAAGTGGACGACGTGGTTGGCGGCGGTCAGGTTGAGACCGGTGCCGGCCGCTTTGAGCGACAGCAGGAACAGCATCGGCTCGTTCTCGGTCTGGAAACGCTCGACCAGCTCGTCGCGTCGCGCCTTGCTGAGTCCACCGTGGAGCCAGAGCACCGGGCGGTCGAGGTGGGCGGCGAGATAGGGCTGCAGCAGGGTGCCCCATTCGGCGTACTGGGTGAAGATCAGGGCCTTGTCGCCGTCCTCGACGATCTCGTCGGCCAGCTCCTCCAGGCGGGCCAACTTGCCCGATCGACCGGGCAGCCGGGAGCCGTCCTTGAGCAGGTGGGCGGGGTGGTTGCAGACCTGTTTGAGCTTCATCATCGCGGCCAGCACGTTGCCGCGCCGCTGGATTCCCTCGGTGCTCTCGATCTCGGCCAGCATGTCCTCGACCACGGCCTGATAAAGGGTGGCCTGCTCCGGTGTGAGCGAACACCACACCTTCATCTCGTTCTTCTCCGGCAGGTCCGAGATGATGGTCTTGTCGGTCTTCAGCCGGCGCAGCACGAACGGGCCGGTCGCCCGTTTCAGCGCGGCGGTGGCGTCGGCGTCCTGGCGGGCCTCGATCGGCTCCTGGAACCGGCGGCGGAAGCGTTTCGCCGGGCCGAGCAGCCCGGGATTGCAGAAGTCCATGATGGACCACAGCTCGGCCAGGTGGTTCTCGACCGGCGTGCCGGTGAGCGCCAGCCGGGTGCGGGCCGGGATGGCGCGGACCGCCTGGGACTGCCGGGTGCCGCTGTTCTTGATGGCCTGTGCCTCGTCGCAGACCATCCGGCCCCACGTGACGCTCCGCAACGCCTCCAGGTCACGCAGCGCGGTTCCGTACGTGGTGAGGACCAGATCCGCCCCGGCCACCGCGGCGTCGAACTCGGGCCCGCGTTGCCGGGTGCCGCCGTGATGCACATAGACCCGCAGCGCCGGCGCGAACCGGGCGGCCTCCTTCTGCCAGTTGCTCACCAGCGACATCGGGCAGATCAGCAGCGTCGGCCGGACCGGCCCGCCGAGACGCTCGGTGAGCAGCAGCGACAGGGTCTGCGCGGTCTTGCCGAGACCCATGTCGTCGGCCAGGATGCCGCCCAGGCCGATGCGGCTGAGGAAATGCAGCCAGGAAAGACCACGTTCCTGGTACGGCCGGAGCGTCCCCTGGAACCCGTCCGGTGTCGGCATCGGGCTGAGCCGGTCGGCCGCCTGCCCGGACAACAGGTCACCCAGCATCCCGTCGGCGTCCACCTCGACCAGCGGCAGATCCTCCTCGCCGCCGTCGACCACCTGCTGGAGCACCTCGCCGGCGGTCAACTCGCCCTCGCGGCGCCGGCCGACCGCCTTGAGCGCCGCCTTCAGCTGCCGGTCGTCCAGCTCCACCCACTGCCCCCGGACCCGCACCAGCGGCACCTTGAGCCGGGCCAGCTCGGCCAGCTCCCCGGCGCTCACCGCACCGTCCCCGATCACCAGGTCGAGCCGGAACTCGACCAGCTCGCTGAGACCGAAACCGGAGTCGGCGACCGCCCGGGACGAAGCGACCTTGGACTTGGTCCGGGTGGTGAGCTTGAGCCCGACCGCCTTGCGTCCGGCCCAGGTCGGCAGTTGCACGCCGAAGCCCGCGGCCTGGAGCAGCGGGGCGACCTGGCGGAGGAACTCGTACGCCTCGCCGGTGGTCAACCGCATCGCGGCCGGCCGCTGCTCGAGCAGGGCGACGTGCAGGAGCGGGAAGAGGCGTACCGCCCGGCCCAGGCCGGCCAGCAGCGTCTCGTCGGGCCGCCGGGGCAGGCCGGGGAACCGCTCACCGGCCCACAGGTCGGCGGCGGTCACATAGAGGCTGGGGTCCTCGGCCGACTGGACGGCGAACTCCAGACCCCAGTCGTCCTCACCGGGCGCCGGCTCGATCAGCCGGAAGCTGACGCGGATCGGGCCGTTCGCCTGGTTGGCGGCGCGCATCCAGTCGTCCAGCGCCTTGCGCAGCTCCTGGACGTCACCCGCGGCGGCGCCGGGCAGGGCCGGGTCGTCCGCGGTCAGCGCGGCGATCCAGCGGTCCGGCAGGGCCGCCTTCGGCCCCGGTCGCTGGCCGGCCAGCAGCCGCTCGGGCAGCACCGTGCGGGCGGCCCCGTCGAGCAGCGAGTCGAGAGCGTCCCGCACGGTACGCCCCAGCGGGTGCCCGTCGGCCGCGTCCACCGCCCGGACCACCGGGGGCATGCCGGCGGCGAAGTCCCGATAGGTGGCGGTGTCCGCACCGGTCAGCACCGGACGCCAGCGCGCGGCGGGTACCCGGTCCTCGATCACCAGCTGCGGGAGCATCCGGCCGCGCCCGGCCAGGTCGCACGCGTACCCGGCCAGCAGGCACAGGTAGCGCAGCGAGGAGCCGGCGACCCAGGGTGCGCCGGGGTCGGGATCGGCCAGCGTGGCGAGCACCGCGGTGGCGGACCGGCCGGGCACCGTGAGCAGCGGCACGCTCCAGTCGCCGAGGCGGATGCCCCGGCCGGCGGCCTCCGCGGCGGTCTCCGGTGAGGGCAGGGGCCCGCGTGGCGTACCCGGAAGGCGCACCTGGCCGGACCCCGCGGAAAGGCCGAAGTCGTCGGCCAGGCCGAGCGCCTCGATGATCGCCTCGCCGGAGGCGGCGAACGGATGCGGGCGCGACCTGGCCCGGGAAGTGGTGGTCAGCGGCAGGGACGGATCCTCGGCCCAGAGCACCAACCGGCCCGGGCGGCCCGCTCCGGGCACCCAGCCGGCATGAACGACGAGCACTCGCACCCCCTGAAGACCCGTCGAGATTAGCCGCCGGACCCGGGCCCGGCGGTGACCCGCGCCGCTGACGACGGTCGTCGAATGGACGTACGCTTCTGGTCGTGACGGCGAACCCGGAGATCGACAGCATCCTGCAGCGCGGCGCCGACGGCGGACGGATCACGCCGGAGGAGGCGCTGCTGCTCTACACGCAGGCCCCGTTCCACGCGCTGGGCGAGGCGGCCGACGCGGTCCGGCGCCGCCGCTATCCGGACGGGATCGTCACCTACCTGATCGACCGGAACATCAACTACACCAACGTGTGTGTGACGGCGTGCAAGTTCTGCGCCTTCTTCCGGGCACCCAAGCACAAGGAGGGCTGGGTCCACGCCACCGACGAGATCCTGCACCGGTGCGGCGAGGCGGTGGATCTGGGCGCCACCCAGGTGATGCTCCAGGGCGGTCACCACCCGGAGTTCGGGGTGGAGTACTACGAGGACCTGTTCTCCTCGGTGAAGACGGCGTACCCGCAGCTCGCCATCCACTCGATCGGCCCGAGCGAGATCCTGCACATGGCCAAGGTCTCCGGCGTCTCGATCGAGGAGGCGGTCCTGCGGATCAAGGCGGCCGGGCTGGACTCGATCGCCGGCGCCGGCGCCGAGATGCTGCCCGAGCGGCCGCGCAAGGCGATCGCCCCGCTCAAGGAGAGCGGCGAGCGCTGGCTCGAGGTGATGGCGGTGGCGCACCGCAACGGGCTCTCCTCGACCGCGACCATGATGATGGGCACCGGCGAGACGAACGCGGAGCGGATCGAGCACATCCGCATGATCCGTGACGTGCAGGACCTGGCGGTGGCGAACGGTTACTCCGACGTCGCTGTCGAGCAGTCGCACCAAGCGCAGCCTTCAGTCCGTTCAGGGGTGGCGGGCGGGGCGGTTGGAGGGGGCTTCCGCGCCTTCATCCCGTGGACGTACCAGCCGGAGAACAACCACCTGAAGGGCCGCACCCAGGCCACCACGATGGAATATCTCCGGTTCATCGCGGTCTCCCGGTTGTTCTTCGACAACGTCGCGCACCTGCAGGCGTCCTGGCTGACCACGGGCAAGGACATCGGCCAGCTCTCGCTGCACATGGGTGTGGACGACCTCGGGTCGATCATGCTGGAGGAGAACGTCATCTCCTCGGCCGGCGCACGGCACCGGTCCAACCTGCAGGAGCTGATCTCGATGATCCGCACCGCGGACCGGATCCCCGCCCAGCGCGACACCTGGTACAAGCATCTGGCCGTGCACCGCACCGCGGCGGAGGACCCGACGGACGAGCGGGTCGTCTCGCACTTCTCCTCGATCGCCATCCCCGGTGGTGGCGCGGGTCGCACCCAGCTGCCACTGGTGGAAGTGAACTAACCCCCTTTCGGGGGGTGACATTCCGCCGTTCGGCCAGGTTCGGCTCGTCGGACCGGTGAGGCTGGGTTGCTCCTTCGTAACGAGCCCGCCAGTTGACTGTCCCGGCCGGTTCCGGCTGGTTACGTTGCCTGCGTACGGCAATGGAAACACTTAGTCGTCGCCCGCCGCGGTCAGCGTCGGTGACGGGAGTTCGGACCCGACCGATGGCGGTCGTATATATAACGCACAAGGCGCGGGCGGGATGGGTGACCATCCCGCCCGCGCTGTTCTCAGGGCCTGTCCGGCGCTTCCGGCCGGGGTGGCAGAGTGGATGCCGTGACGCGCGCAGATCTGGACAAGCAGCCGCACGAGGTCGCCGAGATGTTCGACGGCGTGGCCGAGCGCTACGACCTCACCAACACCGTGCTCTCCTTCGGTCAGGACCGGGGCTGGCGCCGTGCCACGCGGGCCGCGCTGGCGTTGCGGCCGGGGGAGCGGGTCCTGGACGTGGGCGCCGGCACCGGGATCTCCACCGAGGAGCTGGGCCGGTCGGGCGCGTTCGCGGTCGGGGCCGACCTGTCGGTGGGCATGCTGCGGGCCGGTCGCCGGGTCCGGGCGGACGTGCCGCTGCTGGCCGGCGACGCGTTGGCGCTGCCGTTCGCGGACGAGACCTTCGACGCGGTGACCATCTCCTTCGCGTTGCGCAATGTGGTCGACACCGCCGCTGCGCTGCGTGAGTTCGCCCGGGTGACGCGGCCGGGCGGGCGGCTCGTCGTGTGCGAGTTCAGCCACCCGACCAACGGGGCGTTCCGCACGCTCTACATGTCGTACGTCATGCGGTCCCTGCCGGTGGTGGCCCGGACCGTCTCCAGCAACCCGGAGGCGTACGTCTATCTGGCCGAGTCGATCCGGGCCTGGCCGGATCAGGCGGGCCTGGCGGCGCGGATCGCCGGCTCCGGCGGGTGGGACCGGGTCGGCTGGCGCAACCTCACCGGCGGCATCGCGACCCTGCACCGCGCCACCCGGGTGTAAATCCGGCATTCGGCGTACACGCCTTAGAGGTGCTGTTTAGCTCGTTTTATGACGAAGATCGGGCATCTCGAGGACACCGACATCGACATCGCGATCGACGAGGGTGAGGCCGGCGAGCGGCGCGCCACCGAACTGGCCACCCGGCTCCGAATGGTCGCCGCGCAGGACCCGCTGCTCGCTCAGGACCTGGTGGAAGAGCTGATCGTGGCTCTCGACCGGGCGATGGGCGGCACCATCCGTGAGCACCTCGACGGTCCCGCGCTCGGGGTTGCAGACCGCGTTCTGCAAGCCCCTGAGCAGGCAAGATAGGCATCAGGAAACAGTTAGGGGATCCTAAGCGCAAAGATCTTCGATTGTCGGCCTACACTCCGATCGAGGGATGCTTGTGAACTAATTCACGAGCATCGCGAAGACGGGAGGTGTGCCGTGAGTGACTACGGAGTCGATACGACTGTCGCCGACGAGGCGGACGTCATCGTGGTCGGAGCGGGCCCCGGTGGATCCGCCGCGGCCTATCACCTGGCCCGTCACGGCGTGCGTGTCCTGCTGCTGGAGAAGACCGAGTTCCCGCGCGAGAAAGTGTGCGGTGACGGTCTCACGCCCCGGGCGGTCCGCCAGCTGATCAGGATGGGCGTGGACACCTCCGAGAAGGCGGGCTGGCTGCACAACCGCGGTCTGCGCGTGATCGGCGGTGGGGTCCGGCTGGAGCTGGACTGGCCGGACCTCGCGAGCTTCCCGAACTACGGGCTGGTGCGCACCCGGCTCGACTTCGACGACATGCTGGCCCGGCGCGCCACCGAGGTGGGCGCGCTGCTGCGCACCGGCGTGAACGTCACCGGGCCGGTGCTCGACCAGGACGGTTACGTGATCGGCGTCCAGGCCAAGGTCGGCCCGGAGAAGGAGCCGGTGGAGTTCCGGGCGCCGCTGGTGATCTCCGCGGACGGCGTGTCCGGCAAGATCCCGCTCGCCCTCGGGCTGGCCAAGCGCGACGACCGCCCGCTCGGTGTCGCGGTCCGCCGTTACTACCGCTCCCCGGTCCGCGCCGACGACAACTTCCTGGAGTCCTGGCTGGAGCTGCGCAGCGCGCAGGACCCGGCCCGGCTCCTCCCGGGCTACGGGTGGATCTTCGGGCTCGGCGACGGCCGGGTGAACGTGGGGCTCGGCATCCTGAACTCGTCCGACGCGTTCGGCAAGACGAACTACCGCAACCTGCTGACCGACTGGCTCGGCAGCACCCCGGCGGACTGGGGGCTGCGCGACGAGGCCAACGCGGAGGGCCCGACGCTCGGCGCGGCCCTGCCGATGGGCTTCAACCGGGTCCCGCACTACACCCGCGGCATGATGCTGGTCGGCGACTCGGGCGGCATGGTCAACCCGATGAACGGCGAGGGTATCGCGTACGCGATGGAGTCCGGCGAGCTGGCCGCCGAGGTGGCCGTGCAGGCGCTGGCCCGCCCGACCGGCCCGGCGCGGGAGAAGGCCCTGCAGGCCTACCCCGCCGAGCTCGCTCTGCGATTCGGTGGTTATTACCGGATCGGCGGGATATTCGTGAAGCTGATCGGCAACCCGCAGATCATGCGGCTGGCGACGAAGTACGGCATGCCCCAGCCGCTGTTGATGAAGTTCGTCCTCAAGCTCCTGGCCAACCTCACCGACCCTCGGGGTGGTGACGCCATGGATCGCATCATCAACGGCCTGACCAAGGTGGCACCCGCGGTCTAGGAGTCGAACCAGGGCACCCCGGCCAAAGGACTACAGAAGCACAGTAACTAGTGTGAAGCGGCTAACAGTCGTACGGGAGTGAGCATGACGGTCAACCCTTATGTCCCGATCGTCGGGTTGCTGGTCCTCGGCGCCCTATTCGCGTTGTTCTCGGTGTCGGTCGCGCCGATCGTCGGGCCCAAGCGTTACAACCGGGCCAAACTAGAGGCTTACGAATGCGGCATCGAGCCCGCGCCGCAGCCGATCGGGGGCGGTCGATTCCCGGTCAAGTTCTACCTGACCGCGATGCTCTTCATCATCTTCGACATCGAGACCATCTTCCTGTACCCCTGGGCCGTGTCCTTCGACGCACTCGGCCTGTTCGGGTTCGTGGAGATGGTCCTGTTCATCCTCACCGTCTTCATCGCCTACGCGTACGTGTGGCGGCGTGGCGGCCTCAACTGGGACTGATGTGACATGGGAATCGAGGAGAAACTCCCGTCCGGCATCCTGCTGACGAGCGTGGAGGCACTGTCCAACTGGGCCCGGAAGTCGTCGTTCTGGGGCGCCACCTTCGGCCTGGCCTGCTGCGCCATCGAGATGATGGCCGCCGGCGGTCCGCACTACGACCTCGGCCGCTGGGGCATGGAGGTCTTCCGGGCCTCGCCCCGTCAGGCCGACCTGATGATCGTGGCCGGGCGGGTGAGCCAGAAGATGGCCCCGGTGGTGCGCCAGATCTACGACCAGATGCCCGAACCCCGCTCGGTGATCTCGATGGGCGTCTGCGCCTCGTCCGGCGGCATGTTCAACAACTACGCCATCGTCCAGGGCGTGGACCACATCATCCCGGTCGACGTCTACCTGCCGGGCTGTCCGCCCCGGCCGGAGATGCTGATCGACGCCATCCTCAAGATGCGCGAGAAGGTGATGGCCCAGCCGCTCGGCCCGAACGGGCGCAAGATGCTGGCCTCCCGCGTTGCTGCCGGCCGTGTGCCGGACGTGGCGCCGGGCGCCATGCCGTCGTCGTACCGGGCTGACAAGGCCCGCCGCGCGGAATGGACCCAGGCCGTCAAGGAAGGCCGCGAGGAGCAATTGCGGATCGAGAACTGGATGAAGCTTCAGCCGCATTTGCGGGAGGTGGACAAATGACAATTCAACCCGGAACTGAGGGTGCTGTTCCGACTACCGCACCTGCCGGTGCGCATATCGGTGCTCCCGCGCAGACACCGCCCAGCCCGGACAAGGGCATGTTCGGTGTCAAAGGAACCGGCGACGTCTCCGGCTTCGGTCACCTGGTCCGCCCCCGACCTGCTGTTTTTGACAGCCCACGGCCGTACGGCGGGTATTTCGATGACGTCTATGACGCGTTGGAAGAAGCTTATCCGGCCCTCTCCGAAGCCATCGAGATGGTGGTCGTGGATAGGGCGGAGCTCACACTGCACATCCGTGCCGAGCGTATCGCCGAGGTGTGCCAGGTAATGCGTGACGACGAATCGTTGCGCTTCGAGTTGTGCTCGTCGGTGGACGCGGTCGACTACCTCGGCTCCGACGAGCGCCGGTTCCACGTGTCGTACCAGTTGACCTCCATGACGTACCGGCGGCGGGTCCGCCTGGAGGTCGCTGTTCCGGAGGGCGTCACCGTCCCGAGCGTCACGCAGGTCTACCCCACTGCCGACTGGCAGGAGCGGGAGATCTACGACATGTTCGGTGTGGTCTTCACCGGCCATCCCAACCTCACCCGGATCCTGATGCCGGACGACTGGGAAGGCCATCCCCAGCGCAAGGACTATCCCCTCGGCGGCGTGCCCGTCGAGTACAAGGGCGCCGAGATTCCGCCGCCGGACCAGCGGAGGGTGTACCAGTGACGACATCCGAGTACGCGAGCGAGCGCGAGACGACCGAAGGCCGGGTCTTCACGGTCACCGGTGGTGACTGGGACCAGCTCACCGCCAGCGTCGATCCGCTCAGCAACGAGAAGATCGTCGTCAACATGGGCCCGCAGCACCCGTCCACGCACGGCGTGCTCCGGCTGGTGCTGGAGCTCGAGGGCGAGACGGTCACCGACGTGCGACCGGTGGTGGGTTACCTGCACACCGGGATCGAGAAGAACCTCGAGTACCGCAACTGGACCCAGGGCGTCACGTTCGTGACCCGCATGGACTACCTCTCCAACATGTTCAACGAGGCCGGTTACTGCCTCGCGGTGGAGAAGCTGCTCGGCATCGAGGACCAGATCACCGAGCGCACCACCACGATCCGCGTCATGTTCATGGAACTGCAGCGGATCGCCTCGCACCTGGTCTGGCTGGCCACCACCGGCATGGAGCTCGGCGCGATCTCGATGATGCTGTACGGCTTCCGCGAGCGGGAGTACATCCTCGACATCTTCGAGGAGACCTCCGGCCTGCGGATGAACAACGGCTACATCCGGCCGGGCGGCCTCTCGCAGGACGTTCCGGAGTCCGCGATCCGCAAGATCCGCGACTTCCTGAAGTACATGCCGAAGAAGCTCAAGGAATACGAGGCCATGCTGTCCGGCCAGATCATCTGGCAGCAGCGCACGCAGGGTGTGGCCGTCCTGGACGTGACCGGGTGCCTGTCGCTCGGCATCACCGGGCCGGTGCTCCGCTCGGCCGGCCTGCCGTGGGACCTGCGCAAGACCATGCCGTACTGCGGTTACGAGACGTACGAGTTCGACGTGCCGACCGCGACGACGGCCGACGTCTGGGGCCGTTACCTGGTCCGGGTGGCGGAGATCCGCGAGTCCCTGAAGATCGTCGAGCAGGCGCTGGACCGGCTCCGGCCCGGCCCGATCTGGATCTCCGACAAGAAGATCGCCTGGCCGGCGCAGCTCGCGCTCGGTGTCGACGGGCTCGGGAACTCCCTGGAGCACGTAGCCAAGATCATGGGTCAGTCGATGGAGTCGCTGATCCACCACTTCAAGCTCGTGACCGAGGGCTTCCGGGTTCCGCCCGGACAAGTTTATGTCGGGATCGAGCACCCGCGTGGCGAGCTCGGCGTACACGCGGTCTCCGACGGCGGGACCCATCCGTACCGGGTGCACTACCGCGACCCGAGCTTCGTCAACCTCCAGGCCATCCCCGCGATGGCCGAGGGCGCGCTGCTGGCCGACGTGATCGCCGGCGGCGCCTCGCTGGACCCCGTGATGGGTGGGTGTGACCGCTGATGTCCGAAACTGAACTTTCCGGGCGGCTTCGCCGCACTGCACTGCAGACCGCCGAGGAAGTTGATTTCTCCCCGGCAGCAGCGCCGCTCGCCGAGAAACTGCTCGAACCGGCGCTGGAGATCCTGCGCCGCTATCCGGCGGGCCGGGAGCGTTCGGCCCTGCTCCCGCTGCTGCACCTGGTGCAGACCGAGGAGGGGCACGTCAGCCCGAACGGGGTGGCGTTCTGCGCCGAGATCCTGGGGATCAACAAGGCCCAGGTCGGCGCGGTTGCGACTTTCTACACGATGTACAAGCGCCGGCCCACCGGTGAGTACCTGGTCAGCGTCTGCACCAACACCCTGTGCAACGTGCTGGGCGGCCAGGAGGTGTACGACGAGCTGAGCGAGCACCTCGGCGTCGGGCACGACCAGACCACGGCCGACGGCAAGATCACGCTGGAGCACGCCGAGTGCCTGGCGGCCTGCGACTACGCCCCGGTGGTGACGGTCAACTACGACTTCACCGTCGACCAGGCCACGCCGGCGTCCGCGGTCGAGCTGGTGGAGAGCCTGCGCAACGGCGAGCGGCCCACGCCCAGCCGGGGCGCCCGGATCTGCTCGCTCAAGGAGATGCAGTACCAGCTCGCCGGCTTCGCGGACCCGCGGGACGGCGCGGTCGCCGACGGGGTGGCCGGCGCGCCGACACTGCGCGGCGTCCGGCTGGCGCAGGAGCACGGCATCGCGGTCGCCGGGTTCGACCCGGACAGCCCGATCACGAAGACGAAGCCGGCCCGTGAGGGCAACGCGCTGCCGCAGCAGCAGGCCACCGACGACAAGCCGGCTCCGAGCCGGGCGGTCGCGGTGGCTCGCAGGGCCGCGGGAGCGGTGAAGGCAGCAGCCGGGGCGGTGGCGGAGAAGGTCACCGAGCACCGGCACGCCGGGCGGACCACCGACACCGGAGACGTCAAGGACCCGGAGGTACGCGCGGCGGAGTCCCGCAACCCGACGGGTGACACCCCGGGCACCCCGCAGGCGACCACCCCGGCGCCCACGAACCCGGCCGAGCGGGCCGGGGTCAAGGGCAACGAGCCGGCCGGCGACGGCAAACCCGCCGGGGACAGCACGCGCGGCACCGAGGAGGCGAAGTGACCCAGCCACGGCCGGAGGTCCTCCAGAAGCTCACCCCCGTCCTGACCAAGCGCTGGCTCTCGCCGGACGCCTGGCAGATCGGGGTCTACGAGCGGCTCGACGGCTATGCCGCACTCCGCAAGGCGCTCGACGTGCACCCGGACGACCTGATCCAGCTGGTCAAGGACTCCGGGCTGCGCGGTCGTGGTGGCGCCGGCTTCCCCACCGGCCTGAAGTGGGGTTTCATCCCGCAGGGCGACGGCAAGCCGCACTACCTCGTGATCAACGCGGACGAGGGCGAGCCGGGCACCTGCAAGGACCTGCCGCTGATGACGTACGACCCGCACTCGCTGATCGAGGGCGCGATCATCGCCTCCTACGCGATCCGGGCGAACAAGGCGTTCATCTACATCCGCGGTGAGGCGGTGCACGCCGCACGGCGGCTGCGCAACGCCGTGCAGGAGGCGTACGCCAAGGGCTACCTCGGCAAGAACATCCTCAAGTCCGGATTCGACCTGGATCTCGTCGTGCACAGCGGCGCCGGGGCGTACATCTGCGGCGAGGAGACCGCGCTGCTCGACTCGCTGGAGGGCTTCCGCGGCCAGCCCCGGCTGCGCCCGCCCTTCCCGGCCATCGCCGGCCTGTACGCGAGCCCGACCGTGGTCAACAACGTCGGGACCATCGCCAGCGTGCCGTACATCGTGCTGGGCGGTGCGGACTGGTGGAAGAGCATGGGCACCGAGAAGTCGTCCGGCCCGATGATCTACTCGCTCTCCGGCCGGATCGCCAACCCGGGCCAGTACGAGTGCGGCCTCGGCATCACCCTGCGCGAGCTGATCGAGCTGGCCGGGGGCATGCAGCCGGGGCACAACCTCAAGTTCTGGACGCCCGGCGGGTCGTCGACGCCGATCCTCACCGCCGAGCACCTCGACACCCCGATGGACTTCGAGGGGGTCGCGGCGGCCGGGTCGATCCTCGGCACCACGGCGATGCAGATCTTCTCGGACCAGGACTGCCCGGTCTACAACACGTGGCGGTGGCTGGAGTTCTACCACCACGAGTCGTGCGGCAAGTGCACCCCGTGCCGTGAGGGCAACTACTGGCTGGTGCGCACCTACCGGCGGATCCTCTCCGGCCAGGGCACCCACGCGGACCTGGACACCATGCAGGACACCGCGGACAACATCTTCGGCCGCTCCTTCTGCGGTCTCGGCGACGGCGCGGCCACCCCGGTCGTGTCGACGCTGAAGTGGTTCCGGGACGACTACCTCGGCTACATCGAGGGGCGGACGGCGCCGCGGCTCTCCGAGAAATCCCTGGTTGGAGCGCACTGATGACTGACGTTGCCAAGAAGGCGGACATGGTCACGCTCACCATCGACGGCGTGGAGGTGACCGCCGAGAAGGGCGAGCTGGTCATCCGGGTCGCCGAGCGGATGGGCATCGCCATCCCGCGTTTCTGCGACCACCCGCTGCTCGCGCCGGCCGGCGCCTGCCGCCAGTGCCTGGTCGAGGTGGAGGGCCAGCGCAAGCCGGTCGCCTCGTGCACCCAGACGGTCGCCGACGGCATGGTGGTCAAGACCCAGCTCAGCTCGCCGGTGGCCGCCAAGGCGCAGGCCGGCGTGATGGAGCTGCTCCTGATCAACCACCCGCTGGACTGCCCTACCTGCGACAAGGGCGGTGAGTGCCCGCTGCAGAACCAGGCGATGAGCAGCGGCCGTGCCGACTCCCGCTTCCACGAGCACAAGCGGGAGTACGAGAAGCCGATCCACATCTCCAGCCAGGTGCTGCTGGACCGGGAGCGGTGCGTGCTCTGCCAGCGCTGCACCCGGTTCTCCGAGGAGATCGCCGGCGACAAGTTCATCGACCTGATGGACCGCTCCTCCGGCGAGCAGATCAACGTCTACCGGGACGACTTCTTCGGCGGCGAGGGCACCGGGGACGGTCAGGTCGGCGAGGGCGAGGGCGACGTCCCGTTCAACTCGTACTTCTCCGGCAACACCATCCAGATCTGCCCGGTGGGCGCGCTCACCGGCGAGCAGTACCGGTTCCGGGCCCGCCCGTTCGACCTGGTCTCCACGCCGAGCGCCTGCGAGCACTGTGCGGCCGGTTGCGCCCAGCGCTCCGACCACCGCCGCGGGAAGGTGCTGCGCCGCCTGGCCGGCGACGACCCGGCGGTGAACGAGGAGTGGAACTGCGACAAGGGCCGCTGGGGCTTCCGGTACTCGACCGCCACCGACCGGCTCACCGCGCCGCTGATCCGCGACGCGGCCACCGGCAACCTGCGTGAGGCGTCCTGGAGCGAGGCCCTGCTGGCGGCGGCCGAGGGACTACGGGCAGCCCGGGACCGCGGCGTGGGCGTCCTTCCGGGCGGCCGGCTGACGGTGGAGGACGCGTACGCGTACGCGAAGTTCGCCCGGACCGTGCTCGGGACCAACGACATCGACTTCCGCGCCCGTCCCGTGCGAGCCGCCGGAACGCCGCTCGCCACCACCGAGGAGGCGGACTTCCTCGCCGCCGCGGTTGCCGGGACGTCCGAGGTCACGTACGCCGACGTGGAGAACGCGCCGTCGGTGGTGATCGTCGGGCTGGAGCCGGAGGAGGAGTGCCCGATCCTCTTCCTGCGCCTGCGCAAGGGCCACACCAAGAAGAAGCTCACGGTGACGGCCGTCTCGCCGTACCTCTCCCGGGGCTTCGAGAAGCTCGGCGCCGCGCTCGTCCCGGCCGTCCCGGGCGACGAGGCCCGGGTGCTCACCACCGACCCGGCAGTGGCCGGCGCGCTCGGCGCGCCCGGCGCCCTGCTGATCGTCGGCGAGCGGCTGGCCACCGTGCCGGGCGGTCTCAGCGCCGCGGCCGCCCTGGCCGCCCGCACCGGCGCCCGCCTCGCGTGGGTGCCCCGGCGAGCCGGTGACCGGGGCGCGCTCGACGCCGGTTGCCTGCCGAACCTGCTGCCCGGCGGCCGTCCGGTCACCGACGCGGCGGCTCGTGCGGAACTCGCGGCGGCCTGGCGGATCGACTCGGGCGCGCTGCCCGGCGCCGCGGGCCGGGACATCGACGGGATCATCGCGTCGGCTGCCGACGGGACGCTGGGCGCGCTGCTGGTCGGCGGCGTGGACCCGGCCGACCTGACCGACCCCCGCCTGGCGGAGGAGGCGCTCGACAAGGTCCCGTTCGTGGTCAGCCTCGAGCTGCGGCAGAGCGCGGTGACCCGTCGCGCGGACGTGGTGCTGCCGATCGCCCCGGCGGTCGAGAAGGCCGGCACCTACATGGACTGGGAGGGCCGGCTCCGGTCGTTCAACGCGGTGCTGAGCAGCACCGCGATGACCGACGGCCGGGTGCTGGAGGCGATCGCCGCGCTGCTCGACATCACCCTGAACACCGGTGACGTGCAGACGATCCGCCGCGAGCTGGCCGGCATGCCGGCGAGCACCGCGGCGCGGCCCGCGCAGCCCACCGCGAAGACCGGCGACCTGCCGAAGCCGGGCGAGCGCGAGGCCGTGCTCGCCACCTGGCACCACCTGGTCGACCTGGGCTCCCTGCTCGACGGCGACCAGGTGCTCGCCGGCACCGCCCGTCCCTCGGTGGTCCGCCTCGGCAAGGACCTCGCCGAGGAACTGGCGGTGGTCGACGGCGACGTGGTCACGGTGAGCACGGGCCGCGGCTCGATCTCGCTGCCCGCCGCGATCACCGACCTGCCGCCGCGGGTGGTCTGGCTGCCCACCAACTCGCCGGGCTCGACGGTGCGCCGCAGCCTCGGCACCACTGCCGGTGCGGTGGTCAAGCTGACCGCCGGCGTACCGGGCCCGATCCTCGCCGAGGGAGTCGCGCAGTGAACGAGGTGCTGCTGGCGGCGCACGCCGTCGATCCGACGCTGGAGACGTTCGAGAACGACATCTGGTGGATCAGCTTGATCAAGCTGGTCGGCCTCTTCGTCATCCTCCTGCTGCTGACGCTCTTCACGATCAACTATGAGCGCAAGGTCGTGGCCCGGATGGCGGTCCGCCCGGGCCCCAACCAGGTGGGCCCGAACGGCTGGTTGCAGAGCCTCACCGACGGCCTCAAGCTGCCGTTCAAGGAGGAGATCATCCCGAAGACCGCCGACAAGGTGGTCTACTTCATCGCTCCGGTGATCTCGGCGACGGTGGCTTTCACCGCCTTCGCGGTCATCCCGTTCGGCGGCGTCGTCACCATGTTCGGCCAGCGCACGGCGCTGCAGCTCACCGACGTGCCGGTCTCGGTGCTGGTGCTGCTCGCCTGCTCGTCGATGGCGGTGTACGGCGTGGTGCTGGCCGGCTGGGCGTCCGGCTCGACGTACCCGCTGCTCGGTGGCCTCCGGTCCAGCGCGCAGATGATCTCGTACGAGGTCGCGATGGGCCTGTCCATCGTGGCGGTGTTCATGACCGCCGGCACGATGAGCACCTCGCAGATCGTCGCGGCGCAGGCCGACGGCAACCCGGTGAACATTCTCGGTTTCGAGGTGACCGCGCCCGGCTGGTACGCGGTGCAGCTCCTGCCGAGCTTCATCGTCTACATGATCGCGGCTGTCGGTGAGACCAACCGGGCCCCGTTCGACCTGCCCGAGGCCGAGTCCGAGCTGGTCGGCGGTTTCCACACCGAGTACTCGTCGTTCAAGTTCGCGCTCTTCTTCCTCGCCGAGTACATCAACATGATCACCGTCTCGGCGTTCTGCACGACGCTGTTCCTGGGCGGCTGGCGGGCGCCCGCGCCGATCACCACGGTCTGGGAGGGCGCCAACTCCGGCTACTGGCCGTTGATCTGGTTCTTCGGCAAGGTGTTCCTGCTGCTCTTCGGCTTCATCTGGCTGCGGGCCACGCTTCCCCGGATGCGCTACGACCAGTTCATGCGCTTCGGCTGGAAGGTCCTGATCCCGGTCAACCTGGTCTGGATCCTCTTCCTGGCGTACTTCAAGGTCGCCCAGAACGGCGAGCTCTCCGAGGGCGTCCGGTGGATCTCCACAGGCGTCATCGCGCTGATCGTCCTGGCTGTCGCCTGGGGCTGGCCGTCGAAGAAGAAGCCGCAGCAGATGTCTTTGCAGGACGAGCTGGCCCTGCGGCCACCGGGCAGTTTCCCGGTGCCACCGCTCGATCTCCAGGTGCCGCCGAGCCCGCGTGCCCGCCGAGCCGTGGCAGAACGCGCCCCGGCCACCGTCGGCGGCGACTCCGAATCGAAGGAGGTGTGACGTGGGCACCCTGTCCGGCTCCTTCAAGGGTTTCGGCGTGACCTTCGCGCACATGTTCCGCAAGGTGATCACGACCGACTACCCGTTCTCCCCGCCCAAGCCGGCGCCGCGCTACCACGGCCGGCACATCCTCAACCGGCACCCGGACGGCCTGGAGAAGTGCATCGGCTGCGAGCTGTGCGCCTGGGCCTGCCCGGCCGACGCGATCTACGTCGAGGGCGGCGACAACACCGACGAGCAGCGGTTCTCGCCGGGCGAGCGGTACGCGAAGATCTACCAGATCAACTACGCCCGGTGCATCTTCTGCGGGCTCTGCATCGAGGCCTGCCCGACCCGTTCGCTGACCATGAGCAACGAGTACGAGCTGGCTCGTGACAACCGTCAGGATCTGATCTTCACGAAGAAGGAGCTCCTGGCGCCGCTGCTGCCCGGCATGGAGCAGCCGCCGCACCCGATGCGCCTGGGTGAGACCGACAAGGACTACTACGTCGGCGCCCTCACCAACCCGGGCACGTCGGCCGGCGCCGAGCGGGCACCGTGGGCGGACGCCGGCACGCACGACGCCGCCGACCCGCAGGAGCACGCCGAGCGGCCGGAGACGGCCGGCACAGTCCGGAAAGAAGGTGCACCGCGATGACCGACCTCGTCCTCGCGGCCGCGGCGAGCCAGGTCTCCACCGGCGAACAGGTCGCCTTCTGGATCCTCGGGCCGCTCGCGGTGATCGGCGCGCTCGGCATGGTCATCGCCCGCAACGCGGTGCACTCCGCGCTCTGGCTGGTCGTGACCATGCTGTGCCTGGGCTTCATCTACGTGGTCAACGCGGCGCCCTTCCTCGGCGCCGTGCAGATCATCGTCTACACCGGCGCCATCATGATGCTGTTCCTGTTCGTCCTGATGCTGGTCGGCCGGGACGCTTCGGACTCGCTGATCGAGACGTTGCGCGGCCAGCGGCTGGCGGCAGTCGTCCTCGGCGTCGGCTTCGCGGCGCTGATCGGCACCGGTCTGGCCCGCGCGCTCGACGTGACCACTGTGGTCGGCCTGACCGAGGCGAACGCGAACGGCAACGTGCAGGGCCTGGCAGCGCTGCTGTTCACCCAATACGTCTTCGCCTTCGAGATCACCTCGGCCCTGCTCATCACGGCCGCGGTCGGCGCCATGATCATGGCCCACGTGACGAAGGCCAAGGAGGAGAAGGTCGACCAGGTGACCCGGATGAAGGAGCGCTTCCTTCCCGGCAACTACCCCGGCCCCAAGGCCGGCCCCGGCGTCTACGCGAACACGATGTCGGTGGCCGCGCCGGGCCGGCTGCCGGACGGCAACGGCGCCGAGCGCACCATCTCGCCGATTCTCCCGGTCCGTGAGTTGACCGCCACCGAGGCGGCTCCGAAGGGAACCGAGAAGTGACTCCCGACTACTACCTCATCCTGTCGGCCGTCCTGTTCACCATCGGTGCGGCGGGCGTGCTGATCCGGCGGAACGCGATCGTGCTGTTCATGTGCATCGAGCTCATGCTCAACGCCGCGAACCTCGCGCTCGTCACCTTCAGCCGGATCAACGGCGGCCTGGACGGCCAGATCATCTCGTTCTTCGTGATGGTCGTCGCGGCAGCCGAGGTCGTGGTCGGCCTCGCCATCATCATGTCGATCTTCCGTACGCGGCGCTCGGCGAGCGTCGACGACGCGAACCTCCTCAAGTACTGAAGGGCCTTCACGTGGAACAAAGTGTGGAGTTTGCCCCCGCGACGGGAGTGTTGAGCAGTATCTGGCTGCTCGTGGCGATCCCCCTCGCCAGCGCGGCCCTCCTGCTGCTGCTCGGCAAACGGGCCGACAAGTGGGGACACTGGCTCGGCGTCCTCGCGGTCGCCACCTCTTTCGTGCTGGGGCTCGTCTTCTTCGCGAGCCTGGCCGGCCTCGACGCCGAACAGCGCTCGGCGGAGCTGAGTCTCTGGGAATTCATCGTGGTCGGCGGGCTCAACGTCGACTTCGGTCTGCTCTTCGACCCGCTGTCCGGCGTCTTCGTCCTGCTGATCACGGGTGTCGGCTCGCTGATCCACCTGTACGCGGTCGGCTACATGGAGCACGACCCGGGACGCCGGAAGTTCTTCGCCTACTTCAACCTGTTCGTCTCGGCGATGTTGCTGCTGGTCCTGGGCAACAACTACGTGATGCTCTACTTCGGCTGGGAGGGCGTCGGCCTGGCGTCGTACCTGCTGATCTCCTTCTGGTACACCCGGCCGTCGGCGGCCACCGCCGGCAAGAAGGCGTTCCTGATGAACCGGGTCGGCGACGCCGGCCTGGCCATCGCCATCTTCCTGATGTTCACCGAGCTGGGCAGCACCCAGTACGACGACGTCTTCACCGGTGCCCCGACGCTCGCCGCCGGGACCATCCTGGTGATGGGCATCCTGCTGCTGCTCGGTGCGTGCGGCAAGTCCGGTCAGTTCCCGCTGCAGGCGTGGTTGCCGGACGCCATGGAGGGCCCGACCCCGGTGTCGGCGCTCATCCACGCCGCGACCATGGTCACCGCCGGCGTCTACCTGATCGCCCGGTCCAACCCGGTCTTCTCGGCGAACACCACGCTGCAGCTGATCGTGGTGAGCGTCGGCGCGCTGACCCTGCTGATCGGCTGCATCATCGGCGCGGCCAAGGACGACATCAAGCGGGTGCTGGCCTGGTCGACGGTGAGCCAGATCGGCTACATGTTCCTCGGCGTCGGTCTCGGCGGTGGGGCGTACGCGCTGGCCATCGTCCACCTGCTGGCGCACGGCTTCTTCAAGGCCAACATGTTCCTCGGGGCCGGCTCGGTCATGCACGGGATGCACGACCAGGTCGACATCCGCCGGTTCGGTGCGCTGTCCAAGCACATGAAGATCACCTGGATCACGTTCGCCACCGGCTGGCTGGCGATCATCGGCATCCCGCCGCTCTCCGGTTACTTCTCGAAGGAGCCGATCATCGCGGCCGCCTTCGAGCGTGACGTGACCTGGGAAGCCTGGGTGTTCGGCATGGCCGCCCTGCTCGGCGCGGGCCTGACCGCGTTCTACATGACCCGGCTCTTCGTGCTGACCTTCCACGGTCCGGCCCGCTGGACCGACGACATCAAGCACCCGCACGAGTCTCCGCCGATCATGACCATCCCGCTCATCCTGCTGGCGATCGGCTCGGTCGGCTCCGGTTTCCTGATGAGCACGAGCGTGCCGGACTGGCTGACCCCGGTCCTCGGCGAGGAGGGCGGCGAGGCGGCGCACGGCGTCCTCTCGCACACCGTGGTCACCATCCTGTCGTTGCTGGTCACCGTGCTCGGCGCGGGCCTGGCCTGGATGCTGTTCCGCAACGGCACGGCCACCGAGCCGCAGCCGGCCGGGGTGCTCGTCACCGCGGCCCGGCGCAACCTCTACACCGACTCGTTCAACGAGGCGGTGTTCGAGCGGCCCGGCATCTACCTCACCCGCGCTCTGGTCTACCTCGACGGCCGGGGCATCGACGGCGCGGTGAACGGCATCGCGGCCGCCGTCGGCGGCGGCTCCGGTCGACTCCGGCGACTGCAGACCGGCTTCGTCCGCTCGTACGCCCTGTCGATGCTCACCGGCGCCATGTTCGTGGTCGGCGCCTTCCTCGCGATCCAGATGGGGTGGTTCGCTTGAGCGACTTCCCGTTCCTTTCTGTCCTGACGCTCCTACCGCTGGTCGGTGCCGGCGTCGTCGCCTTCATCCCGCGGGCCAAGGCCGAGCTGGCCAAGATGGTGGCGCTGGTCTGGTCGCTCGTGGTGCTCGCGCTGAGCATCGTGATGTGGCTGGCGTTCACCATCGACGGCGAGCGGTTCCAGTTCTACGAGTCGTACGCCTGGATCCCGACCTGGGACGCCCGGTTCACCTTCGCCGCCGACGGCATCGCGCTGGTGATGCTGATGCTGATCGCCATCCTGTTCCCGGTCGTCATCCTGGCGTCCTGGCACGACGTCGATCAGAGCAAGCGGTCCGCGCCGGCGTACTTCGCGCTGCTGCTGTCCTTCGAGTTCACGATGATCGGGGTCTTCGCCGCGGCGGACATCTTCCTGTTCTACGTGTTCTTCGAGGTCATGCTGATCCCGATGTACTTCATCATCGGGTCGTTCGGCAGCGGCCAGAAGCAGTACGCGGCCGTCAAGTTCTTCCTCTACAGCCTGGTCGGCGGCCTCTTCATGCTGGCCGCGGTGATCGGGCTGTGGGTGTACGGCGGTCACACGTTCGACTTCGCGAAGCTCACCGAGGCGGCCGGTTCGATCGACCAGAACACCGCGCGGTGGCTGTTCCTAGGCTTCTTCGTGGCGTTCGCGATCAAGGCGCCGTTCTTCCCGTTCCACACCTGGCTGCCGGACTCCGGTGGGGCCGCTCCGGCCGGCGCGGCCGCGCTCCTGGTCGGCGTGATGGACAAGGTCGGCACGTTCGGCATCCTGCGATACTGCCTCTCGATCTTCCCGGAGGCGTCCCGCTGGTTCGCGCCGGCGGCCATGGTGCTCGCCGTCATCGGCATCATCTACGCCGCCCTGCTCGCGGTCGGCCAGAACGACCTGAAGCGGCTGGTGTCGTACACGTCGATCGCCCACTTCGGCTTCATCGGCATCGGCATCTTCGCCTTCACCACACAGGCCGGGACCGGCGCCGTGCTCTACATGGTCAACCACGGCCTGGCCACCGGCCTGCTGTTCATCGTGGTCGGCATGTTCGTGGCCCGGCGCGGCTCCGCGCTGGTCAGCGACTTCGGCGGCGCGGGCAAACTGGTGCCGGTCCTGGCCGGGGTGCTGTTCTTCGCCGGTCTCGCCTCGCTGGCGCTGCCCGGCACGGCGCCGTTCGTCAGCGAGTTCCTGGTGCTGATCGGCACGTTCAGCACCAACAAGCCGATCGCCGTGATCGCCACCGTGGGCATCGTCCTGGCCGCCGCGTACGTGCTGTGGATGATTCAGCGGACCACGCAGGGCACCCTGAACCCGGCGCTGGCCGAGGTGCCGGCCATGTCGAAGGACATCACCCTGCGGGAGAAGGTCGTGGTCGCCCCGCTGATCGCCCTCCTGCTGGTGCTCGGCTTCTATCCGAAGCCGGTCACCGACGTGATCAACCCGGCGGTGCAGGCGACCCTGCAGGACGTCGGCAAGACCGATCCGGCGCCGACGGTGGTCGCTGATGGAAAGGCAGGCGGCTAGCCATGGAAGAGCTGAAACTGCAGCTGCCCCCGATCGACTACGCGGCGCTGCTGCCCATCCTGATCCTCTTCGGTGCGGCCTGCCTCGGGATCATCCTCGAGGTGATGCTGTCGCGGAAGATCCGCAACGTCGTCCAGCTCACGGTCGCGCTGCTGGCGGTCGTCGCCTCGTTCGTCGCGGTGGTGATGGCGCGCGGCAAGCACCTCAAGACCATCGGCGAGGCGGTGGCGGTCGACGGGCCGACCCTGTTCCTGCAGGGCGCGATCCTGGTGCTCGGTGGGGTGTCGCTGCTGCTGATCGGGGAACGCACGATCGAGAAGGGCGGCGCGTTCGTCTCGCAGGCCGCGATCACGGTCGGGTCCAAGAAGGACGTGCAGCAGGCGGCCGGGCAGCCGGGCGCCACCGAGGTGTACCCGCTGACCGTCTTCGCGCTCGGCGGCATGCTCCTGTTCGTCGCGGCGAACGACCTGCTCACCATGTTCGTCGCGCTCGAGGTCTTCTCGCTGCCGCTCTACCTGCTCTGCGCGCTGGCCCGCCGCCGGCGGCTGCTGAGCCAGGAGGCCGCGCTGAAGTACTTCCTGCTCGGGTCGTACGCCTCCGCCTTCTTCCTGTTCGGTGTGGCCTTCATCTACGGCTTCGCCGGCGGCATCCACCTCGACGAGGTGCACGCCGCGGTCGCCAACCCGCAGAAGAGCCAGGTGCTGCTCTACGCCGGCTTCGGCCTGCTCGCGATCGGCCTGCTCTTCAAGGCGGCGCTCGCCCCGTTCCACGTCTGGACCCCGGACGTCTATCAGGGTGCGCCGACCCCGGTGACCGCGTTCATGGCCGCCTGCACCAAGGTGGCCGCGTTCGGCGCCCTGCTGCGGGTGCTCTACGTGGCATTCGAGGGGGTGCGCTGGGACTTCCAGCCGGTGCTCGGCGCGATCGCGGTGCTCACCATGTTCATCGGCGCGGTTCTGGCGGTCACCCAGACCGACCTGAAGCGCCTGCTGGCCTACTCGTCGATCGCGAACGCCGGATATCTCATGGTCGGCGTGCTCGCGCTCAACGCGGAGGGCCTGAGCAGCACGATGTTCTACCTGGTGGCGTACGGGTTCTCGGTGCTCGCGGCCTTCGCGATCATCAGTCTGGTGCGCGACGCGGACGGCGAGGCCACCCACCTGTCCCGGTGGGCCGGCATCGGCCGGAAGAGCCCGCTGCTCGCGGGTGTCTTCACGTTCATCCTGCTGGCCTTCGCCGGCATCCCGCTGACCAGCGGCTTCACCAGCAAGTTCGCGGTGTTCGGCGCGGCCGTGGAAGGCGGGCAGACCTGGCTGGTGATCTTCGGCGTGATCACCAGCATGCTGCTGGCGTTCCCGTACCTGCGGGTCGTCGTGCTGATGTGGCTCTCCGAGCCGGGCGAGACCACGCCGGCGGTCTCCATCCCGGGCTTCCTCACCTCGACGGTGCTGGCCCTGGGCGTGATCGTGACGGTGGCGCTGGGCGTGGCGCCGGCGCCGCTGATCGACCTCACGCAGGATGCGGCACAGTTCATCCGGTAAGTCCGGCCGAAACTGATCAGCCCCGAGAGCCCCGGCAGCCGCCGGGGCTCTCGCCGTCCCACCCACACCCCGAGCGTGGTGACTCAAGGCGCGCTGCCTACCCGAGGTCCCCCACACAACGGGCTGCACGAGCGAGCGTGGTGACTTGAGGTGCGCTGCGCACCCTGAGTCACCACACGTGGGGTTCAGCTGCGGGCGGCGGGGGTGAGATGGGCCACTGGGTGGGACCACGGCGGCGCCCGCCCAGGGCGACAGCCTGCGGGACTGTGCTTCACCCGTACCCCCGTCGCCTGATTTCGATCTTGTCGCGTGCCACCCTGGCACTGGATCCGGATGGGCGGTATGGCATCGTGAAAGCGTGGTGAACATCGGTGATCTGACGCTGTCGTCGCTGGGCCTCGACGTCGATCCCGCGATGGACGCGTCGGTGACCGCGACGCTGGCCGCCGTGGAGGAAGCGCTGCGCGGGCATGTGGCCAGCGCCGACCCTCTCGTGGCGGAGGCCGCACGCCATCTCGCCGACGCCGGGGGCAAGCGGTTCCGCCCGCTGCTCGTCGCGCTCGGCGCCCAGTTCGGCGATCCGGCGGCCCCGCAGATCATCGCCGCGGCCAACGTGGTCGAGCTGACGCACCTGGCCACGCTCTACCACGACGACGTCATGGACGAGGCCGCCGTGCGGCGGGGCGCACCGAGCGCGAACGCCCGCTGGGGCAACTCGGTCGCGATTCTCGTCGGTGACTACCTGTTCGCGCAGGCCGCCGACCTGGCCGCCACGCTCGGCACCGAGGCTGTGCACCTGCAGGCGCAGACCTTCGCGCGGCTGGTGCACGGGCAGATCGCCGAGACGGTGGGCCCGCGCGGCACCGACCCGATCGAGCACCACCTGCACGTCATCACCGAGAAGACGGCTTCGCTGATCGCGACCGCGGCCCGGTTCGGCGGGCTCTTCTCGGGCGCCGAGCCGGAGCACGTGGAGGCGCTGGCGGGTTACGGCGAGACCATCGGCATCGCGTTCCAGCTCTCCGACGACCTGTTGGACATCGCCTCCGAGTCGGTCCAGTCCGGCAAGACGCCCGGAACTGATCTGCGCGAGGGTGTGCCGACCCTGCCGGTGCTCTACGCGCTGGCCGGCGATGACACCGACGCCTCCGCGCTGCGGTTGCGTGAGCTGCTCTCGGCCGGGCCGATCACCGACGACGCGTTGCACGCCGAGGCGCTCACCCTGCTGCGCGAGTCGGCCGCGATGAAGCGGGCCCGGGAGACGGTGCGGACCTATGCGGAGGATGCCCGGTCGCGGCTGGCGCCGCTCCCTCAGGGGGAGGCGCGGCGGGCGATGGAGTCACTCTGCGATTTCATTGCCGATCGTACGGGCTGAGCGTTCCGTCCGCGGCCGGGAGCCCTTCGCTGCGTGGCGGCGCAGCAACCGGCTGCCGAGCAGCATCAGCACCGCCGCGGTGACCATCGCGCCCGCACCCGTGATCCACATGGTGGGGTAACCCACGGCGTCGGCCAGCGCGCCCAGCCCGAGCGGTCCCAGGCAGCCACCGGCATAGATGCCGGTCTGCGTGATGGAGGTCGCCGCCGCGGGTGCCTGCGGGTGCAGCCGGACCACCGCGAAGGTGAGCAGGCCCGGCCAGGACCAGCCGAACCCGAATCCGAGCACGACGCCGAGGATGAGCGTCACCGCACCGGGCACCGCGAGCAGCGCGAGCCCGACCGCCCCACAGGCGAGCAGGGCGGCGATCAATCCGACCTGCTTGCCGGGGCGCAGGTCGGCCTGCCAGCCGCCGCCGATCCGGGCCAGCATGCAGACGGCACCGCCGAGGGTGAGCGCGAGGCCGGCGGGCCCCGGCGCGATGCCGTGGTCCACCGCGGAGGCGACCACGAACGTGCCGAGCGCGTTTGCTGAACCGGCCGCGAACGTGCCGGCGAGACCGATGACGATCAGCGCGCCGGTGGCCTGTCCCGCCTCCCGCCGCCTCTTCGGCTGCCGTTCCTCGGCCGGGATGAGCGGGATGACGGCCAAGGCGAGTACGCCGGCCAGCACGAACGCCCATCGCCAGCCGACGGTGAGCCCCAGCACCGGGACCGCCGCCCCGGCGAGCAGTGTGGAGATCGGGATGGCGGCCTGCTTGATGCCGAAGGTCAGTCCTTGCCGGCGCACCGGCACGTGCCGGGACAGGCTGGTGTTGCTGGCGAGCTGGGTCATCGCGTTGGCGGCGGCGCCGAGGACCAGGATGGCCATCAGCGCCCACAGCGAGTGGGCGGCGACGGCGACGCCGATCAGCGCGGCCACGGCGAGGACGATGCCGAGGCGGGCGATGAACGTCGGTCCGTGACGTTCGACCAGAGCGCCGGCCGGTATGGCGGCCAGGGCGCTCGCTCCGAAGTAGGCGGAGACGGCGAGTCCGAGCCCGGCCGGGGAGAAGTCGAGCTCGTCACCGATCTGCACGGCCAGGCCGCCGATCAGGAAGACCGGTATCGAAACAGCAATGGTCGACGCGAGCGCCCCGATTGTCGCCCGTCGAGCATCGACGCTGGTGAAACCGGTTACAACCGGCTGATTTCGGAGCTCTGGCATTGAACGCAGACTAAGCGATCGCCCGGCCGGACGGCTGCGGACAGTTCCATTGATCACACCGGCTGTGTAAATCGATCGTGATCCACATGCTTTTGGCATTCCGTCTACGAACGTTTCTTCATATGGTGTAAGTCCCTGGCCTCGGAGGTAGCTGTGCGTGACCCCCTAGCGGAGCCGTCAGATCTCATCCGGAGCGTGTCGCGCGCCTTGCGCGTGCTGGAGTCGGTCGGACGTGCCCCGCGCGGACTCACCGTCAAGCAGATCGCCCGGCGGTGCGAGCTGACCGTCGCGACGACCTACCACCTGGTGCGGACCCTGGCCTACGAGGGCTACGTGATCCGCCGGGAGGACGGCACCTACATCGTCGGCCTGGAGATCGCCGATCGCTACCGGGAGCTGGTCTCCGCGTTCCGTGGCCCGCCCGCGGTCGGCGAGGCGCTGCGCCGTGCGGCGATCGACACCGGCTACAGCCACTACCTGGGCCGCTTCGTCGGCGGCCGGATCGCCGTCACCGCCTCGGCCGAGGGCGCCCGGTCCCCGTTCCTGGACGACATCGCGCCCGGCTTCGACGAAGGCGGCCACGCCACGGCGCTCGGCAAGGCGCTGCTCGCCACGCTCACCCCCGACCAGCGCTCGCGCTACCTGCGCGACTACGGCATGCGGGCGTTCACGCCGGCGACGCTCACCACGCCCGAGGCGCTGGAGGCCGACCTGGCCGCCGGCGAGCGGCGGGGCATGCAGATCGAGATGGGACAGTTCCGGCAGGGCCTGGCGTCGGCCGCCGTGGTCGTGGTCGCCGACCGGGACATGGAGCGCCGCCTGGTGCTCGCCTGCTCGATGCCCGCCGCCGAGATGCTGACCTCGGCCCGGGTGGTGCGGGCGAAGCTCACCGCGGCGGCGCGCAACGTCGCCGAGGCGCTGTCCGGGGGCGAGTCGGCGACCGCTTGACGGCCGGTGGCTCTCCGCATGCGGGCCGCCACGTTTTGACGAGCACTGTTAAGGGCGCGTTGAACCTTAGAGTCGTGCGCCGCGTACCAGAGACCGGGACGAACGAGCCGGTTGGAGGCGGTACGCGATGCGATGCGAGGACGGGCATGACGACGCCGCCTATGTCCTCGGCGCGCTGTCGCCGGGCGAGCGGGCCGCGTACGAGAGTCACCTGGCGACCTGCTCGTTCTGCCGGGAGGCGGTGGCCGACCTGTCCCGGGTGCCGGACATGCTCGACCGGCTCGACGCGGACGAGTTCGCGCGGCTCCTCGACCCGACCCTGAGCTCGTCCACCGCGCCCTATCCGCATCCGTACCCGCACCCGCGACGCCGGCCACGCGTGCGCGCCTTCCCGATCCGGGTGCTCAGCACGGCCGTCGCGGCGGTGCTCGTCCTCCTCCTCGGTGGCGGCGTGGTCGCGTGGTCGATGGACCGGAACACACCGGCCGCACCACCACCCGGGCCGGCCGTGGCGATGGAGCCGGTCGACAACGTCTCGCCGATCACCGCCACCGTGCGGCTGACCAGCACCCCGGGCGGGACGAACATCGAGATGGAGTGCTCGTACAGCAGGTCGGCGGACATGGCGTACACGTTCCGGCTGATCGCGTACGGGCCGGACGAGCAGAAGGAACAGCTCGGCTCCTGGCTGGCTCAGCCCGGCACGACGTTCACCATGCCGGGCGCGACCCACTTCGGTGCGGGCAGCCTGGCGCGCCTCGAGGTCGTGCGGTTCGACGGCAAGGCGATGCTGGCGTACGACCTGCCGGGTTTCGCGTCCGGCAACTGAGACTCCTCCGGCGGCCGTTCGGTCAGCGGGAGGGCAGGGCGGCGGCGGCCGGCCCGGCGGTGGCGGCCGCCGCGCCGGTCGCCGCACGTTCCCGCGCCGCGACCCGGTTGTTCCGGATGCCGTCCACCGTGAAGATCAGCAGAGCCAGCCAGACCAGGCCGAACCCGGCCAGCCGGGCCGGCGGCATCGGCTCGTGATAGACGAGCACGCCGACAGCGAGCTGGATGATCGGCGCCACGTACTGCAGGATGCCGAGCCCGACCAGCGGCACCCGGTTCGCCGCCCCCGCGAAGAGCAGCAGCGGCACCGCGGTGGCGATGCCGGAGAAGAGCATCAGCAGGGTGTGCGTGACCGAGACGTGCCCGAACTCCGCGCCGCCGGACAGGTTGAGCCAGGTCAGGAACGCGAGCGCGGGCAGGGCCAGCACCGCCGACTCGACGAACAGGCCCTCGGCCGGCGGTAGCGACATGCGCTTCTTGATCAGGCTGTAGCAGCCGAACGAGGCGGCCAGCGTCAGCGCGACGTACGGCAGGTGCCCGTAGTCGACGGCGAGGATGGCGACCGCGAGCGCGCCGACGCCGACGGCCGCCCACTGCCACCGGCGCAGCAGCTCCCGCTGCACGAAGACGCCCAGCAGCACCACGACCAGCGGGGTGATGAAGTAGCCCAGCGCGGTCTCCACCACCCGCGACGAGTTGACGGCGTAGATGTAGGTGCCCCAGTTGAGGCCGATCAGCACCGCGGCGAGCGCGATCCCGGCGAGCCGTCGTGGCGTGCGGAGGAGGCGGCCGAGGAAACGCCAGTTGCGCATCACGGCCAGCAGCAGCGCGACGAAGAGCACCGACCAGACGACCCGGTGGGCCAGGATCTCCATCGCCGGGGACGGCTGGAGAAGCTTGAAGTAGATCGGGAAGAAGCCCCAGAGCGTGTACGCCGTCAGGCCGTACACATAACCGCGCCGCTCATCGCTCATGTCTCTCACCGTAAGGGCTGGTCCGGAGCGCGGTCCTTGCATATTAGCTAGGTCACGGAGCCAATTCGCGCACCGTGGCCCGGCCCTTCATGATCGGAAAAGGCTGATGGGGACGCCGCGCCGGCGTCCCCATCCTCTCGTCGCGCTCGGCGGTCAGTCGTCGCCGTCCGGGACCAGCATGTTGAGGAGCCAGCTCACGACACCCACCAGCAGAGCGCCCAGCAACGCGGACGGCCAGAAGTCGTCGACGTGGAAGCCGAGGTCCAGCTCGCCGGCGATCCAGCTCGTCAGCATGAACAGCAAGCCGTTCACGACGAGCGCGATGAGGCCCAGAGTGAGGACGTACAGACCGCAACCGAGCATCTTGATGATCGGCCGGAGGATCGCGTTGACCAGACCGAAGATCACCGCGACGGCCAGGAGCGTGCCGGCCTTACCGGCAGCGGACTCGGCGGTCAGGTTGATTCCGTCGATCACCAGGGTCGCGATCCACAGTGAGACGGCTGTAATCACCAGCCGGATGAGGATGCCCATGGCAGGGGATCGTGCCACGGCCGCGCCACCTGCGGGTACGACACCCCGCGATCTTCATCCACCTGTCGCAGAAGAAGCAGTCAAATCCAGACTTGTCATTCGATGAGGTACGACCCATGGCACCGATCAGGACCCTTTCGGTCGGAGTCGGTGCGAGGGCGGCCCAGCGGACCGTGCTGCGACCGACCAGCGCGACCATCGTGGAGCGCATCCGGGTGAGGTAGCCGGCGGTGTCGCCCAGGTGCAGCGCCTCGCCGAGCAGTCCGGCCTCGACGGGATCGAGGGTCTGCAGGACGAGAAGGTCCGCTTCGGCGGCGACGGTCAGGTCGGCGGGGGTGAGGTGGTCGAGCACCTCGAGCGTCGTCTGCCAGCGGCCGGCGGGGAGGGCGCCGGAGACGCAGTCGAGGACGGTGAGGGCAGGTCGCAGGGGAGAGCCGGCCCCGGTCTCCCGTGGCCGGTCGCGGGGGAGCAGCGGGATCGGGTCGCCGGCGCCGCGGACGAAGTCCGTCCAGTCCGGTGGGCGGGCGCTGTGCACCGTCACCCGGGCGCCGGTCGCCAGCGCGCGGAACGTCAGCAGCTGGGCGCAGGCGAGGCTGCCGACGAGGAGGACGCGGGTCGGGCCGGGGCGGAACAGGGTGATCGAGATCGGGGCGCCGAGCCGGTTGCGGCCGAGGAGAAGGCCGGCCGAGACGGCCGGCACGGCGGGACTCTGAGCTTCCGCCCGGCCGTTCCTCGCTTCCGCCCGGCCGTTCCTCGCTTCCGGCCGGCCGTTCCCCGGGCCGGTGCCCAACGGCAGGGTGGCAGAGAGGCCCGCGAGGTGGGCGCCGTCCCAGCGCCGCAGGGTGATGTGCTCCGGATCGAGCAGTCTTCGGAGCAGCTGGGCGGCGTTGTCGAGCGCGCCGGCGCCGGGCGCGGCCAATCGGATCAGGAAGCCCTCGGCCGGCGTTCCGCCCAGAGTCGCGGTCAGAGCCAGCGTCGTTGCGGCGGCCGGCAGGTGCAGCAGGCGGGTGAGCAAACGGGCGGGGATCACGCCGGACTCGGGACGGCAGTGAAACGTCGCCTGATGAAGCCGGCCGAGACGAAGGGCGGTCCACAGCTCCTCCGCCTGATCGGGCGGTTCGGCATGGGCCAGGTCGGAGATGGCGCGCACCGAGGCGTCCCGGTCGAGCGGGCGGGCCCCGTGCGTCCGGAGCTGCCGGATCAGACGCCGGCCGAGGATGAGCAGCAGACGCTGGAGCTCCGCCTCCGGCCAGCCCTCGGTGCGCGGCAGGCGGATCGCCATGAGCGCGGTGAGCTGCCCGAGAAAGTCGTGTCGATCCGTGCTCAACGAGCGGTAGGAGCCGGCGGCCGGTCCGGCGTCGCGGGCCGCGGGAACGCCGGTCAGGACCAGTTGGAGCCGGATCGGCGGCTGGTTCTCGCCGGGAGCGGGCAGAAGGGTCCGCAGAGGTGGCAGCGCGGCTGACGGCTCGGCGAGCTCCAGCAGCATGGTGAGTCCGGAGTCGTCGACCAGCACCGCGGCCGGTTCGCCGGCCAGATCAGCCGTGGTCACGAGCGTGTGCGGGGCGATAAGGGTCAGGACGGCGGCGGGGGCGTCCAGCGGGGTGCTGCGGCGGCGGGCGTCGAATTGCAGGCGATGGAGCAGGGGGCGGTCGTTCACGCGTACCCAAACGATCGTCAAGAAGCCGGCGGCGGCGAACGCCGCCGCACCGAAGATCACGCCGCCTCGGGTGGCGCCCAGCAGGGCGAGCGCGAGCGCGGCCTGGGTGGCGACGAGCTGATGCAGCCGTACGCTCCAGCGACGTCCACTGGGGATCATGGCATCCCTCCGTCCGCTGCCCGCGGGCGCTGATGCATCGAAGGCTATCCACAGCAGTCACGTCGGGTTGTCGGTTATCCACAGCCTGTGGTGAAGGCCTACCGGGCCCGGCGGCCTGGCCGCTACCGTCGGCGGAAGTGCCGGGAGCAACGACGAGCGTCGATGATTTGGGGTCGGCGCCGGATCGGCGGAGAGAGTGGGGGTGGCGTCCGGATGGCGCAGACGCAGGCCGAAGCGGCGGTGATGGCGAGCACCGCGACGAGGTTCGAGCAGGTCAACACCGGGCTGCAGAGCATGTTGCAGACGTTGATGTCCGAGCTGTCGATGCTCGAAGGCGCTTGGAAAGGATTGGGCGCGGCAGCGTTCGAGCAGGTCAAGACGCAGTACGCGGCAGATGTGAAGACCCTCGCCGGCGCGCTCGCGGAGACCGCCGAGGCGATCCGGTCGTCCGGTGCGAGTTACCAGGCCGCCGACACCGGTGCCGCCGCCCGCGTCACCCGCTCCGGTGGCTCGCTGAGCCTGCCGCTCTGACTTTCTTCGGAGGATGCGATGAACGACGGTGTTCTGCTGGTCAACTTCGGCGCGCTGCAGCAGGCGAGCGCCGACATCGGCAGATCTTTGAGCTCGCTGCGGTCCCAGCTCGACCAGCTGGAGCAGGATGCCGGACCGCTGGTCGCCACCTGGGCCGGCCCGGCGCAGGAGGCTTACTCGCAGCGGCAGGCGACCTGGCGTGCGGCCTCCGAGGATCTGCAGGGCATCCTGCGGCGGATCAGGGCCGCGATGGAGGAGTCGGCGCAGGATTATCTGGCCACCGAACGGGCGGCGACCCAGCGGTTCCTCTGACGGCGGCCGTCACCGGGATGGTTGGTCCGGCCTGCCTGTTGCGCGGTGCCGGGGGTCGCCCGTTAGCGTAATGGCCGAGCCGGTTTTCATGGTTACCATCAGTTGTTGGATGATCGCTGTGAGCGATCGGCTGCCGTCCGCCGGGCCGACGTGATCTCGTACCTGGTGCACCGTTCATCCGACTCGGCTGTCAGCATGCCGCCGCCCATTGTGATTGCGGCCTGACCTTGTAGGTTATACGCGTTGAGTTGGCTCGTTGGCACGCGTGGGGAGAGGTGGACGTGTCCGAGTGGGAACCGGCTACGGACGCCGAGGTCGCCATGCGCGATGCGTTACGCACCGACGACCAGGAGTCCTACTTCCGCATTCTCGCTGGTGTCGACCTCCTGTTACCAGTCTCGGCCGACGCCCTCGCCGGCTTGGCCCCGCTGGGCTGGGGGACGTGGAGCACCGGCGGCAGGACGCACGTGCTGGCCTTCACATCGCAGCAGGCGCTGCGCTCGTGCCTGAGCGACTACACCGGCGCGTCCCGCCGCGTGCCGTACTCGGAACTGGCCAACACCTGGCCCAACCTCGAGTGGTGGCTGGCGGTCAACCCCGGCCTGCCCATCGAGGGTTACCTGCCCGCGTGGTTCGTCGCGCAGCTCGCTCGCGGTGACCTGCGCCTGCCCACCCGCGGTCCGGGACGCGAGACCCCCAGCGGCTCGAAGATCCATGAGATCGGCGCGGCGGCGCGGGGCACTTCCGGCGGTCCCACCCATGACCCGGCACCGTCCGGCGCGCCGTCGCCGGTGCCTGCCACGATGGGGCGTGGCGGGCCGATGCTGGGCCGGCAAGGGTCGCTGGCTCCGTCGGTCGCCCCGATCGCGCCGGTGGGCACACCCAGCTCGCCGATGAGCGCGCCGCCGGCGTCGCCTTCCGCGCCTGGCGTGCCTCCCACGTCCGGCGTGCCTTCTGCACCTGGCGTGCCTTCTGCGCCCGGTGTGCCTTCCGCGCCTGGCTCGCCCATGGGTGCGCCGGCTTCGGGGGCGCCCAACGTTCTTCAGCCGCCGATCGGCCCCGGTGGGCTGCCGGTGCGGACTCCCGGTGTCACGGCGCCCAGTGGGCTTCCCACCCGGACTCCCGCGCCCAGCGAGCCGCCGGCCGCCTACCAGCCGCCGGCCGCCTACCAGCCGCCGGCCGCCTACCAGCCGCCGGCTGCCTACCAGCCGCCGGCCGCATACCAGACGCCGGCCGTTCCGCGCGGCTTCGGCAACCCGGGGACGGCGCCGTCGCCGGGTGGGCCGCGTGACTTCGGTACTCCGGCGCCGTCGTCGGGTGGGCCGCGTGACTTCGGTACTCCGGCGCCGTCGTCGGGTGGGCCGCGTGACTTCGGTAATCCCGCGCCGTCGTCGGGTGGTCCGGTGCCGAGCCGTCCTGTTTCGGGCGCGGCTCCCAGCTGGGACAAGCCTTTCCCCTCCGGCGGCGACGCACGCGGGCCGGTGCCTGACCCGAAGGGGCCGTTGCCGGTGCGGACCCCGATGGCGAACACGCCGCCGGTCCCCGAGCACGTCGCGCCCTATGACCCGGCGGAGACCGAGTTCGCCCCGAACTGGGCCACGCCCGGTGGGAGCGCGCCGGTCTCGGGTGCTGCTCCGGCTCCCAGCCCGGGCCGTGACGCGCTGCCACGCCGGCAGCCCGGTCAGTCGGCCAGCGGTGGGCAGTTCTCCAGCATGGCGGGCTTCGTGCCGGTCAAGTCGGCCGGTGCGCCCACGCCGAGCGCCCCGACCTCGTCGCCCGGCTTCGGTGGACCGTCCGGCGCGCCGGCATTTCCGCAGGGTCCGGCTTCCCCGCATGCCGCCGCGGCGCAGGCAGCACCGGCTCCGGCCGGTCCTGGTGGTCTGGCCCCGAGTGGCCCTGGCAGCTCCGTTTCCGGTGGTCCCGGCGGTGGCTTCACTTCCGGTGGGCCCGCTCCGAGTAGCTCCGGTCCGAGTGGCCCCGCTCCGGGTGGCCCCGCTCCGGGTGGCTCCGGTCCGGGTGGTCCAGGCAGTCCGCTGCCGCGCCGGCAGGTGCCACCGCCGTCGGAGCGTCCCACCTCGATGGCGGCCGCGGCGCAGGCGCTCGGTGCCAACCGTCAGCCCCCGACCGACTCCGGCCAACCGGCCGCTGACCGGTTCGGGCCGTCCGGTCCGGCGCCCTCCATCCAGCCGCATGCCACCGAGCCGCCGGTCCGGCCGGCTCTGGCGCCGCCGGTGATCCCGGGCGCGGAGCGCGGCACACCCGTCCCCGGATATCCGGCGCCGGGTTCCGGGACGCCCGCCTCGGGGGCCGGCTATGGCGCGGCCTCACCGGGTCCAGTGGCCGATTTCGGTCAGTCGGGTGCGAGTGGACCCGGCTCCGCGGCTCCGACCTCGGGCTTCAGCTCGCCGTCCGGTCCGGCGCCCACCTCCGGCGCGGCACCGGCCTCGGGCGGAGCACCGGCCTACGGCAGCCCCGCGCCGGCTTCCGGTGCAGCACCCTCCTACGGCAACCCCGCGCCGGCTTCCGGAGCAGCCCCCTCCTACGGCAGCCCCGCGCCCGCTCATGGCAGCCCCGCACCCTCGTTCGGGGCGTCCCCGGCTGCCTACAGCCCGCCCGCGCCCTACAGCTCACCCGCGCCCTACAGCTCACCCGCGCCCTACAGCTCACCCGCGCCCTACAGCACGCCCACTCCGTACAGCACGCCCACTCCCTACAGCCCGCCTGCGCCGTCGATCCCCGGGATGCCGCCGCAGGGCAGCCCGGCGGCCGCCTACACCGCGCAGACCTCCGGCTCGAATGCCTTCGTGACGCAGGTCCTGCCCCTCGCGCCGAGCGGATACGGCACGGCCGCTGTCACGTCCGGCCTCGGTGTCGCCGGTTCGGCCACCGGCACGCAGACGCCGGCCAGCAACGCGCAGCGGGCGCAGGCCGCCGCGGACTTCGTGCCGGCCAACGACGTGGAGCGGGACCTCCGGGAGGCCGCCGACGCCGGCAACACCGACGTCTTCCTCTCCACGCTGCTCCTGGCGAAGGTCCTGGTGCCGGTCGCCAGCCACTCCCGGCCGGGCAGCTCGCCCGGCGAGTCGGGTTTCGCGTTCCTGCCCGAGGACGTCGAGGGCGAGCGTTTCCTCATCGTCTTCACCAGCAAGGACCGGCTTTCCGAGCACTTCGGTGAGCCGACCCGGACGGTCGGGGTGCGGTTCTACGAACTGATCCGGAACTGGCCGGACCCGGCCTGGTCGTTCGCGGTCAACCCGGGCACCCCGGTCGGCGCGAAATACCCGGGCGCGCAGATCATCGCGCTGGCCAACTGGGCCACCGAGGCGGGTCTCGGCGCCGAGCCCGCCGACCGGCCGATCGCCGACGATCTGACCGCTCCGGTTCCGGCGCCCGAGCCGGCCAGCGACGAGGCCCAGCAGGCCACGGTCATGCAGAAGACCGTCTCGGCCGAGCAGGTCGACTACTACCTGGACCGGGGCTACGACCGGATCGCCGGGTTCGTGCACCGGGCCTCCGAGGTGGAGCATCTGCGCACGCCGGGTGAGTTGTTCGGCGCGCTCGGGCTGCTCTACGACTCGTCGCCGTTCCAGCCGGACGCCAAGGAGGCGTTCGTGCTGCGCTGGCCGGCGTTCCGGCCGAGCCTCTACCGCATTCCGTACGGCGGGCAGAACGAGCAGGCGTTGCGGGCGATGGACGGCTGGGTGATCGAGCGGCCGCCGTTCCGGGGCAACGGCTTCGCGCCCGGTGACGGCAACGACGTCATCGCCGAGTTCAAGGTGGACAGCGTCCGGCTGCCGCACGGCGCGCAGCTGTGGCGCATCGACGCGGACGGCAACGAGCGGATGCTGGCGATCTTCGACGCGGACGGGCCGCTGTGGCGCCGGGTGGGTGAGCAGTGATGCGTGACGGCTACGTGGTGAGCTGGCAGGGCCGGGAGTACGACGCCGCCCCCGACGGGGACCGGGTCCGCATCTACACGACCGGTCCGGCCGACGGCTTCCAGGAGGTCAAGCCGGGGCGGTACGTCCGGGTGCTGGAGCCCGACGAGTACGACGAGGTCGCGTACGTGCGGACGCTCTGCACCTGGCGTGGTGAGCCGTTCATCGTGCTCGCCGAGGCGGACGGCTGGCTGCGCCTGGAGTACACGGGTGGTCGCGCACCGGTGGCCCAGCATCTGGGCCTGGAGGAGTTCGATTACGGCGTGTACCAGGGCTGGGCGCCCACGCACGAGGTGCGCGATCGGTACGAGCACCGCGTCTGACCGGTAACGATCACGCTGGGGTCTTCAGCCAGCGCAGGATCTCGCCGGTCACCACGTCCGGCGCCTCCTGGTGCAGGAAGTGGCCGGTCTCCGGGATGAGGCGCCACTCGTACGGCGCGGTCACGTAACGGCCCGAGCCCTGCGCGGTCCGCGGCAGCACCGCGGTGTCCAGCTCGCCGTGCAGCTGGAGGGTCGGCACGTTCGACGGCCGCTGCATGAGCTTCACGAAACGGTATCCCTGGAGCCGCAGCGCGCTCCGGGCCACCCACCGGTACGCCTCCAGCGCGCAGAACGCCGCCTGCGGGATCTGCATCGCCTCCCGGCACCGGGCCGAGTAGGCCCCGAATTCGGGGGTGGCCGCGTAACGCGGGCTGCTCCATTGGGTCATCAGCTCGCCGACCAGCGCGGCGTCGTCCCGGGTCAGCACGTGCTCGAAGCGGGGCACCTGGAAACGCAGGATGGCCGAGGAGGCGGAGAGCTGCCCGCGCGGGTCGGCGAACAACGCCGCGCGCAGCCGGAGCGGATGGGCCGCCCCGAGGACGACCAGCCGGTTGACGAGTTTGGGGTGGAACGAGGCGGCCGCCCAGCCGATCATGCCGCCGGCACCCGCGCCGACCACGGTCGCGGATCGCTCACCGAGGGCGCGGATCAGTCCGGTCACGTCGGCGGCCATGGTGTATCCGTCGTACCCCCGGGGTGGTTTGTCGCTGGCACCGTAGCCCCGCAGGTCGATGGCGGCGGCTCGGAAGCCGGCGTCGGCGACGCGGGTCATGATGTCGTGCCAGGCCCACCAGAATTCCGGGAAGCCGTGCAGGAAGAGGACGAGCGGACCGGTCCCCACCTCCGCGACGTGGAAGCGGCTGCCGTTGGCGCCGACGAAGTGATGGCTCCACGGCCCCTCCGTCAGGACCACCGACTCGTCCACCAGACCGCCCATGTGGTCAGCCTATGCGCCGCTGTCACGCGGCAGCGCGGGCACCTGCGAAGAGGAATCCGACCGTGATCATTGGATCGGCTCGGCCTCGAGCATCGCCATCAGCTTGCCGGGACCGCAGTAGATGCGCAGCATCGTGGTCTCCAGGTTCACCTTGACCCTGGCTCCCTTGGTCAACTCGATGCCCTCGGTGGAGTGCAGCGCGTACCGGGTGCCGTCGTCGGCGATGAGGCCGTAGCACGGACCTGTACCCCCACGGGTGACCATTCCGGCCACCCAGCCGGTGCTCGGCAGGTTGTCGGTCGGTTCCCTGGGCGGTTTCGCGGGCTTGCTGAGGGTGGGGAGTGAGGTGCCGGGGGGCGAGACGGGCGCAGAGGAAGGCGGCGCAGGGGAAGGCGGCGCAGGGGAGGGCGGCGCCGGCGAGGACACCGCAGTGGACGGTGCAGGGGCAGAGGATGACGGTGTGCTGCCGGCACACCCGGCCAGGACCGCGCCGGCGGCCATGGCCAGGCCGATCCGGAACGTGGCGTGATCGCGCATCTGTTCATCCTTCCCGCGAAGAGCGTATGAGATCCGACGAATCGGGAGCCTCGACGGTTCCCGGAAACGGACGGCGCCCGGGGAGCGGACTCCCCGGGCGCCGTCACGACGGCAGCGGTCAGTACACGGCGACCGTCATCGAGGTCCCGATCTGGCTCAGCACCGCGATCCTGACGCCGACTCCCGGCAGCTTGACGCCGTGGTTCGGCAGCTCCTCGTAGAAGTACTTGTCCTTGTCGTGGAAGACCGGGTCACCGAACTGCGGCTTGATGACCGACTCCGCCCCGTTCAGGTGCAGTTTCATCCCGTCGGTGGGGTAGAGGCTGAACGGCGCGTCGTAGACCTGGACCCGGGACCGCCACGGCACACCGGCCGGGTTGATCAGCGGCTTCGGGTGCGCGTCGATGATCAGGTTGCGTCCCTGACCCGGGTGGACGTTGGTGTTGTTGTCCGCCTGGGAGGTGTCCCAGTACGAGATCAGCAGACCGGTCTGGTAGTTGTAGTGCTCCACCCAGTCCGGCTTGGTGGTCGCCCACCCGAAGTTGTACGGGCCGGTCGCCAGGTACTTGTCGTACGAGGTGTAGCTCCGGTACCCCGCGATGTAGTACCCCGCGAAGTCCCGGATGTACGTGTTCGCGACCGACTGGAAGCCCTTGAGGTTCCACGTCGTGGCCGCCTCGGCGCCGTCGGCCAGCACCGGCGCGCCGTCCGCGGTGACCGTGATCTCGTCACCGTAGAAGCCACCCTCGGCCGTCGCGGTGTCGGTCAGGTACCGCATCCGGAAGGAGATCTTCTTACCGGCGTACGCGTCCAGCGGCACCGTGATGTCGGCCCAGCTGCCCTTGGTGTAACCGGTCAGCGCCGGGAACTTGCCGGGGTCGCGCGGGAAGGCCGCGCCACCCACGGTGCCGTCGAGCGTGGTCCACGTGGTGCCGTCGGTCGACGCCTCGAAGTAGAGGTAGTCATAGTTCAGCTCGATCTGGTACCGGCCCTTGAGCGAGAGGCTCGCGGTGGACTTGCCGGTGAGGTCGATCTCGCGAGTCATCGTGGTGTTGAGGTCGTCCTCGTTGCCGGAGAAGTACTGCTTCGCCCCGGCGTACGGCGCTCCGGCGTCGAACTCCACCGGCTTCTCCGGCAGCTGCACCACCAAGGCCTGCTTCTTCTTGGTGTTGTACTCCTGCGGGCCGAGCGGGACGACCTTCTTGGTGCCGGCCTTGACCAGCTCGTAGTCCAGCCAGCCGAGCTGCAGCTTGTTCCAGGCGCCCAGGTCGCCCGGCCGGGTGCCGATGCCCTGGTCGTTCTTCGCGCCGAGACGGCTCTGCGCCATCAGCGTCCAGTACTCGCTGTTGTTGTCGCCCAGGCCGCTGGTGTCGTAGTCGTCCGGCAGGCCCAGGTCGTGGCCGTACTCGTGCACGAAGACGCTGAGGCCACCGTTCTCCGGCTGGATCGTGTAGTCGCCGATCCAGACGCCGGTGTCGCCGATCTGCGTGCCACCCCGCTTGTTGGTGCCGGGGCCCTGGCCGGAGTACCGGTTCACGTACCAGCGGTGGCTCCAGACCGCGTCCTCGCCCTGGTACGGGTCACCGTCGGCCTGGTCGCCGCCGGAGTGGACGATCTGGAAGTGGTCGATGTAACCGTCGGACTCGTTGAAGTCGCCGTCACCGTCGACGTCGTAGCGGTCGTACTTGTCGAACGACTTGACGTCGGCAGCGATCTCCGCGTCGCTTCGCCCGGCGGCGCGCTGGTCCGCGACCCACTGGTTGGCGGCGTCGGTCACCAACTCCCAGACGTTGGGGCAGTTGCTGCCGGCGCAGACCTTCGGGTCGTCACCGTTGGCATCGGCCGGGGCGTCGTTGGACCGGCCGTACCGAGCCTCGTTGTACTTGACCTTGACCCAGTCGGTGACCTCGCCCTCCACGCTGTAGCGGCCCGAGGACTGGCTCTCGAAGTAGGTCTTGACCGACTCGACGTCCTTGCCCTCGCCGAAGTACAGGTTCTGGAAGTACTCCCGGTTGTAGTCCGGCCGCCAGATCGTGGAGTTGTCCACCGACCGGTCCGGTTCCGGGATCGCGTTGTGCAGCGGGCCCTCGAAGGTCGACGGGCCGGCGAACTGCGGCGTCGTGTCCTTGTCCGGGAAGTCGGGGTGCCGCTCGTTGCCGAACTCGGCGAGGATCACGAAGATCCGGTCGGTCTGCTCGCGCGCGAGCTCCACGTACTGGTTCTTGCCGTAACGGCCGAAGCCGCCGTCGCCGTGCGTCCGTCCGAGGTTGACGACCTTGCTGCCGTTGCGGGTCTCCACCTTGGACTCGCCGCTGAGAACCTGGCTGATGGCCTGCTCACGCAGGGCCCGGCGCTTGTCCTCCAGCGGGTTCGGCAGGTCATCGGCCGGGAGCTGTTCCTCGGCCCGTGCCGCCGGAGCCGGATCTGCCGGCGGTGCCGCCTGGGCCGCGGCCGGAACCAGGGTTCCGACGCTGGTCACCATCGCGGCGCCGAGCAGTCCCACGACCACCTTGCGCACTACGTTTACCTCCGTTTTTGCGGCCGGGCGCTGGGTGCAGCGCGCCGGCGTCAAACGGCCCCGGGGTTCGGGACTGAAGGTGAACGTATGCAAACAAGCCGATGTGTGCGAGACGGCCGAGGGATTGATGATCAATGGTTATCTGATATGCCCTGGCCATAACATCGAAGTACGAGCATAAAAACAAGGGCTGATGGCACCGGGGTGCCACCAGCCCTTATAGGGTTTCGTCAGTCTTCGGACTTGGCCGATTTCATGCCGGTCGAGATGAGATCCATGACCGCCGAGTCCTGCAGCGTGGTCACGTCGCCGAGCGACCGGTTCTCCGCCACGTCGCGCAGCAGCCGCCGCATGATCTTGCCGGAGCGGGTCTTCGGCAGCTCCGTGACGAGCATGATCTGGCGCGGCTTGGCGATCGGGCCGAGCGTCTTCGCGACGTGGTTGCGCAGGTCCTTGATCAGCTGCTCGCCGGCGTCGCCCTCGGTGTCCACATTGCCGCGCGGGATGGTGAACGCCACGATCGCCTGGCCGGTGGTCGCGTCGGTGGCGCCGACCACGGCCGCCTCGGCCACCGACGGGTGCGACACCAGCGCCGACTCCACCTCGGTCGTCGAGATGTTGTGCCCGGACACCAGCATCACGTCGTCGACCCGGCCCAGCAGCCAGAGCGAGCCGTCCTCGTCCTTCTTCGCCCCGTCACCGGCGAAGTAGATCCACTCGTCCGAGGAGCCGCTGTCCGCGCCGGCCCCGAACCGCGACCAGTACGTGTCCAGGAAACGCTGGTCGTCGCCCCAGATGGTGCGCAGCATCGACGGCCACGGCTCGCGCAGCACCAGGAAGCCGCCACCGCCGTTCGGCACCGACTGCGCCTGGTCGTCGACCACGTCGGCGCTGATGCCGGGCAGCGGGGTCATGGCCGAGCCGGGCTTGGCGGCCGTCACGCCGGGCAGCGGGGAGATCATGATGGCGCCGGTCTCGGTCTGCCACCAGGTGTCCACGATCGGGGTCCGCTCGCGGCCGACGTGCTCGCGGTACCACATCCAGGCCTCGGGGTTGATCGGCTCGCCCACGCTGCCGAGGACCCGCAGCGACGACAGGTCGTACTTGGCGGGGATGTCGTCGCCCCACTTCATCATGGTGCGGATCAGCGTCGGCGCGGTGTAGAGGATCGACACCTTGTACTTGTCGACGATCTGCCAGAAGCGGCCGCGGTCCGGGGTGTCCGGCGTGCCCTCGTACATCACCTGGGTCGCGCCGTTGGAGAGCGGGCCGTAAACGATGTAGGAGTGGCCGGTGACCCAGCCGATGTCCGCCGTGCACCAGTAGACGTCGGTCTCGGGCTTCAGGTCGAAGGCCGCGTGATGGGTGTACGACGTCTGGGTGAGGTAGCCGCCGGTGGTGTGCAGGATGCCCTTCGGCTTACCGGTGGTGCCCGAGGTGTAAAGGATGAAGAGCGGGTGCTCGGCGTCGAACGGCTGCGCCTGGTGCTCCGTGCCCGCCTGCTCGACGGTCTCGTGCCACCACTTGTCCTTGTCGGTCCAGGCGACGTCCTGGCCGGTGCGGCGGACCACCAGCACGTGCTCGATGCTCTCGGTGCGCGACACCGCCTCGTCCACCGTCGGCTTCAGCGCCGACGGCTTGCCCCGCCGGTACCCACCGTCCGCGGTGATGACGACCTTGGCCGCGGCGTCCTGGATCCGGGTGGCCAGCGCGTCCACCGAGAAGCCGCCGAACACCACGCTGTGCGTGGCGCCGATCCGGGCGCAGGCGAGCATCGCCACCGCGGCCTCGGGGATCATCGGCATATAGATCATGACGCGATCGCCTGCCGCGACGCCGAGGTCCGTCAGCGTGTTGGCCGCCTGCGAGACCAACTTCAACAGCTCGGCGTACGACACTTCGCGCGTGTCACCGGGCTCGCCCTCCCAGTGGATCGCCACCTTGTCGCCGAGGCCCGCCTCGACGTGGCGGTCCACGCAGTTGTACGCGACGTTGAGCTCACCGCCGACGAACCACTTCGCGAACGGCGGGTTCGACCAGTCGAGTATCTGGTCCCACGGCTTCGACCAGGCCAGGCGCTCGGCCTGGCGCGCCCAGAAGGCGAGCCGGTCGGACGCGGCCTCCTCGTAGGCCTCCGCCTTGACGTTGGCGTTCGCCGCCAGGTCCGCGGGCGGCGGGAACTGCCGCGTCTCGGAGGACAGGTTCTCCAGTGTCTCGCTCATGAGGGCGGCTCCTCTGCCTGACCGGGTCTTTTCGTTGCACACTAGTTCTGCCGGGCGGCCCGGCGAAGGCTTGCACGACGGAGCGCGCCCGATGGTGTCGTACGCGCGCCGACTGGCGATGTGGTGATCGCTCCTGCGCGAATCTTGCCAGTTACGCGCTCATTTGTGCACCCCATGGGGCGGCTGTTTTACCGGCTACCGTGTTCGGGTGGATCCACTCGCTCCGTTGCTCGACCTCGCCGACGTCGCGCCCGCCCTCGCCCGAGCCCGTGACTCCGTCGACGCCGCGATGCGGCACCGCGCCCTGCGCCGGCACGGCGGCCAGGTCGCCGCCGAGGCCAGCCTCCGCGCGGCGGTCGCCAGCGCCGCGCTCGAAGGCAGCCGCCACGACCTGGAGGACGTACGCGGCGGCACCGTCACCGACCCGACCCTCCAAGGCGCGCTCCGGGTCGCGGAGGCGCTCGGCGGCCTTGTTGACCTCTGGCCCCGGGCACCCCGCCAGATCCTCGCCAAACTGCACATCCTGGCCGCCCGCGGCATCGTGCACGACCACGACCTGGGCCGCCTCACCTCCGGCGCGGACCGGATCGACGCCCTGGCCGGCCTGGTCGCCGGCAACGACGAGACCCCGCCTCTGCTGCTCGCCGCGATCGTGCACGCCGAGCTGATCACGTTGCGGCCGTTCGCCGGCCCGGCCGGCGTGGTGGCCCGGGCCGCGGCCCGCCTCACCCTGATCGGCCGGGGACTCGATCCGCGCGGCCTGGTCGCGGCCGAGGTCGGCCACCTCGAACGCGAGCCGGAATACGTCGGCTCGGCCGGCGCCTACGCCACCGGAACCCCCGACGGCGTACGGTCCTGGCTGCGCCATTACGCGGCGGCGATCGAGGCCGGCGCCCGGGAAATCGATCAGGTTGGCGACAGCGTCCTGGCCGGCGTCTGAACGGCGGCATACTTCACTGCGTGGGTGAGAACTGGATCCGTCCCTACACGCCCGGGAACGGCCGCTGGCTGGTGATCGTCTGGGAGGCGCTGGCACTGCTGTTCCTGACCTGGGCCACCGCTCAGCAGTTCGACCTGATGGGCCACGGCACACGAGCCGTGGCCGGGGTGCTTGCCGTGGTGTGGGTGGCCGGCTCCTGGCGGATCATGCAGCACGGGGTGTACGTGGGCGCCGAAGGTGTGCTGATCCGCGGCCTGCTGCGGTCCCGCGTGCTGCGCTGGGCGGACGTCGAAGGGGTGCGGCTGCACAAGGCGACCCACCGGATCGGTCCGTGGGAGATCGAGAGCGGCATGACCGTGCTGATCGAACGCCGCGACGGTGCGACGGTGAACACCGAGCTGTGGGCGCAGGGGATCGACTTCCACTCGCGGCCGAAGCTGTTCCGCGCCGTCTACCACGAGCTCCGCAACCGCCACCTGGCCGCTGCCCGCTCCTGACCCGCCGCAACCTGGCCGCCGGCCTCTGTCCGCCGCCACCGGTCGCCTGCTTCTGACCGCCGCCACCGGCCGCCTGCTTCTGACCGCCGCCACCGGTCGCCTGCTTCTGACCCGCCGCTTCCGGTACCGGCCGGCCCTGAACCTGTCGGCCCGTGAACGTTAAGAGCCGGCGTCCCTAGAGGGGCGCCGGCTATGCGCGTCCAGACCGGGTTATCAAGCGTGCACCTGGGTCGTTGTCGCCAGTCCAATGCCCTTGGCAAAGGTCCCGACGCAACGTGCCTGCCGTGGCTGATCGCGCGTGGGTTCCCGGTGGCCGTGCACGGTGCCCGAGGTTCCGGGCCCGCGAGTCATTTCTACGCCGGTTCCCACATGATCGCCAGGTATCAGCCCGGCAAACCTGGCGTACCGCAATTACTCAGACCAATGCCATCCACCCAGCTCACTACCCCTCCACCCGGCCAACCCTGTGTGGGGACTTGCGGTGCGGGGCGCACCCGAACTCCCCACGCTGGGTGGCTGGGCGCGGAGTGCGGGGACTTGCGGTGCGGAGCGCACCCGAACTCCCCACGCTGGGTGGCTGGGCGCGGAGTGTGGGGACTTGCGGTGCGGAGCGCACCCGAACTCCCCACGCTGGGGGGCGAACCGGTTCGGCGCCAGTCGAACTAGGCGACGGCGGCACGCAAGCGGCGGTGCCGCCCATAGAGCGCGAACCCGATCGCCACGCCGACCCCCACCCCGAGGGCAGCCGCCGCGACCGGCACCGCCGGCCGATCCCGCAGGCGCCGCCCCAACGGAACAGGGTGCCGGAACTCGAGGACCGGCCACGACCGCTCCACAGCCACCCTGCGTAGTGCACGATCAGGGTTGACCGCACTCGGGTGACCGACCGACTCCAACAGCGGAAGGTCGCTGCTGGAGTCGGAGTAGGCGAAGCACTCGGCCAGGTCGTACCCCCGCTCCGCCGCGAGCTCCCGAACGCCGACGACCTTGGCCGGCCCGGCCGCGTAGAACTCGACCTCGCCGCTGTACCGCCCGTCCGCGATCGCCATCCGGGTGGCGATGATGTCGGTGATGCCGAGCAGCGCGCCGATCGGGCGGACCATCTCGTCGCCGGAGGCGGAGACCAGCACGACGTCGCGCCCGGCGGCCTGGTGTTCCGCGATGAGCGCGGCGGCCTCGGCGTAGACATAGGGGTTGATCAGGTCGTTCAGGGTCTCGGCGACGATCTGCTGCACCTGCTCGACCCGCCAGCCCTTGCACAGGGCGGCCAGATAGTCGCGGGTGCGGGCCATCGCCTGCTCGTCGGTGCCGCCGCCCAGCCGGAACATCAGCTGCGCATAGGCGGATTTCACCACGTCACGGCGGCTGATCAGGCCATCACGGTAGAAAGGCCGTCCGAAGGCCAGGGCGCTGGACTTGGCGATGACGGTCTTGTCGAGGTCGAAAAACGCGGCGCTCAGGCCCACGGGCCGAAAGTGTAGCCGCAAGGTGCTCGTTCCGGCTGACCCGCTGGTGCGCACCCGCCGGTGACGCGCAGTGAAAACGGTCAGACGGGCAGGAGAGATGCATCGGGTTACATTCGGTACTCGACGGGGGGCCTGATTCTGAGGCAGACTTGTGTTCGCACTGGGAAGCGTGTTGTTACCGTCGCGTCCAGTCAACGCAAGTGACTCAGCCCTCGGCGACCGCGCCCCCCGCGGTTGGCCGAGTTGATTCGGCTCGACCCCCCCGGAGCCGAATCCAAGGACGACCCCCGTCTCCCCCGACGGGGGTCGTTCCCTCTCAAGCTCCGGTGGCCCGCGTCCGCATCAGCCCGAGCTCCGATTCATCAGCCCGAGCTCCGATTCGGCGAGCCCGAAGAAGCCGGCGAGGCCGGTGACGGTCAGGACCCGGCGGAAGTTCTCGCTGGGGTTCACCACGACGAACCGGGAGTCCTGCTCCACGGCCGCACGGTAACCCTCGATCAAGGCGCCCAGCCCGGTCGAGTCGATGAACGTGGCCGCGCGCAGATCCACGTGGACAGCCGGCGGCGACCAGTCGACAACGGCGTCACGGATGCCGTGGGCCACCTCGTCGGCGTTCGAAAAGTCGATCTCTCCCAGCACGGCGACGGTCACCGTGCCGTCGTCAGCGAGCGTGGTCCGGATCGGGCTGTCCATGCCAACTCCATCGGTGCGGGTCGGCCCCCAACATACCCAACCGGCTGGAAAACATTCGTCGAGCGTTATCAGATCGACGAGGCCGGTGGGGCTTGTCCACAGACCCCCAAGTTATCCACAGCCGAGCCGGGCTGGATTGCCGTGGCCGGGGCCGCGCGGCGACGGTGGGCGCCCCAACGCCGCTGGAGGTAGCGATGCCCGCTCGCCGTCCCCTCATCGTGTCCGCCGACCCGGACCTGCTCGACGACCTGCTCCGGCTCGCCGCGGCCGGTGGCACCGAGGTCGACGTGGCGCCCGATCCGTCGGCCGCCCGTGCGCGACTGCCCGGCGCGCCGCTCGTGCTGCTCGGCGCCGATCAGGTCGGGCCGTGCCTGCGAGCGCGCCTGCCGCGCCGGTCCCGGCTGTTCATCATCGGTCGCGGCGAGATCGAGACGCAGATCTGGCGGGCCGCCGATCTGATCGGCGCCGAGAACGTGGTGGTGCTGCCGACCGCCGAGTCGTGGGTGATCGACCTGTTGAGCGGCTCGGACAAACCGGTGCGGGCGGCGCGGACGGTCGCGGTGATCGGCGGACGGGGCGGCGCGGGCGCCAGCATCCTCGCTGCCGGGCTGGCGACCATGTCGGTGCGAGCCGGCTACCGGGCTCTGCTGCTCGACGTCGACCCGCTCGGCGGCGGCCTCGACCTGGCGCTCGGCTGGGAGCAGCTGGACGGTCTGCGCTGGCGGGCGCTGGCCGGGGCGGACGGCCGGGTGGATCCGCCGGCGCTGCTGGGTGCTCTGCCTCGCCGCGGTGACCTGGTGCTGCTGTCCTTCGACCGGTCCGATCGCGCTGCGGGGGAGGAGTTCTCCGGGATACCGGCCGAGGCGATGGCGGCGACCGTGGACGCGGCCCGGCGCGGTCGCGACGTGATCATCGCGGATCTGCCCCGGCAGCTCGACGACGCCGCGGTGATCGCGCTGCAGTCGGCCGACCGGACGCTGCTGGTCGTCCCGGCGGAGGTCCGGGCCGCGGCGTCGGCCAAGCGCATGGCGGCGACGATCAGCACCCATTGCGCGGATCTCGCTCTCGTGGTGCGCGGTCCGGCGCCGGGGAAGTTGCGGGCGCGGGACATCGCGAAGGCGCTGAAACTGCCGCTCGCCGGGTCGCTGCGGCCGGAGCCGGCGATGTGCCAGGCGCTGGAATTCGGTACGCCGCCGGCGGCCGACGGGAAGGGGCCACTCGCGGTGCTCTGCGGCCGGCTTCTGGACGAGCTGATGCGTACGACCGATGCGGAGGCCGTGGCATGACCGGCACCCGGCCGGTGGTGGACCGGGTGCGGCGGCGCTTCGCGTACGACGGGGTGGAGGCGACACCGGCGGCGGTGGTGAGCGCGGTCCGCCGGGAGACCGCGGTGTTCGGTGACACGGCCGTGCTGCGGCTGGCCGGCCAGGTAAGGGACGAGCTGATCGGCGCCGGGCCGCTGGCGCCGCTGCTGGCCGACGCCGAGGTCACCGACGTGCTGGTCAACAACATGCGGGTCTGGGTCGATCGCGGGGCGGGACTGCAGCTCACGGCCGTGCGTTTCACCGATCCCGAGGAGGTACGACGACTCGCGCAACGCCTCGTCGCGGCGTGCGGCCGGCGTCTCGACGACGGGCAGCCTTACGCGGATGCGCGGCTCCCGGACGGCACCCGCCTCCACGCGGTGTTGCCGCCGGTGGCGACGCACGGGCCGTACCTGTCGTTGCGCACGTTCCGCCAGCGGCCGTTCAGCCTCGACGACCTCGTCGCCAACGGGGCGGTCGCTCCGACGGCTGCTCCGGTGCTCGCCGCCGTGGTGGCGGCCAGGCTGGCTTATCTGGTGACCGGCGGGACCGGCTCCGGCAAGACGACCGTGCTGTCCACCTTGCTCGGTCTGGTCTCACCGGCCGAGCGCATCGTGCTGGTGGAGGACGCTGCCGAGCTGCGGCCGGCGCACCCGCACGTGGTGGGGCTCCAGGCGCGTACGGCCAACGTGGAGGGTGCCGGGGCGATCGGCCTGACCGATCTCGTCCGGCAGGCGTTGCGGATGCGGCCTGATCGGCTGGTGATCGGCGAGTGCCGCGGCGCCGAGATCGTCGACCTGCTGGGTGCGCTGAACACCGGACATGACGGAGGTGCGGGCACCCTGCACGCGAACGCACCGGGCGACGTGCCGGCCCGGCTGGAGGCGCTGGGAATGCTGGGCGGGCTGCCACGGCCGGCTCTGCACGCTCAGGTGCTGGCGGCTCTGCAGGTGGTGGTGCAGGTACGGCGTACCGGCCGGGGCCGGGTGCTCGAGTCGATCAGCGTGCTGGCACCGTCCGGCTTGGACCGGTTCGCGGAAGTGGTGCCGGCCTGGCGGCTGGGCGGAGGTGCCGGTCCGGGAGCCGGCGCGCTGGGCCGGATGCTCGCCGACCGCGGGGTGGCGGTGCCCGCTGTGTTGCGGCCGCCCGTGGTGTCGGGCCGGTCGCCGGTGGCCGGCCCGGGGCGGTCCGCGTGAGCTGGGTGACGGCGGTGGCCCTGCTGGCCGGGGCTGTGGTGATCGTCTGGCCGGGCGGTGGGGCGCGCGGGCGACTCGCCGAGCCCCGGGGCCGGCGCGAGGGGATGGACCTCGCCGGGCTCCGGCGAAGGATCGCGGCGACACAGTCGCCCCGGCGGGTGGCTCTCGGAGTGTCCGGCGTGCTGATCGCGGCGGCGCTGGCGACCGGCGGGCCGGTTGCCGCCGTCGTGGTGGCGGCCTACGCGGGGCTGGGCGCTCGGGAGTGGGTCCGGCGGGCCGCCGGCAAGCGGGTCGCCGCCGAGCGGGCGGCGGCTCTGGACGGGCTCGGTTCGCTGGTCGCCGACCTGCGGGCGGGGATGCCTCCGGCTGCCGTCGCGTCACCGGCCGGTGTCACCGGGGCGGCTTCCGTCTCCGGGGACGAGCGGATCGCCCGGCTGGCGGGTGCGGTGTGGCGCCTCGCCGAACAGACCGGGGCGCCGGCCGCCGACCTGCTCGACCGGGTCGAGTCGGACGCCCGGGCGTCGGACCGGGCGGCGAAAGCGGCCGCGGCCCAGGCAGCGGGTGCCCAGGCCACCGCGATGCTGCTGGTGGGGCTGCCGGTGGGCGGGATCCTGCTCGGCTACGCGATCGGGGCCGACCCGCTGCAGGTGCTGCTGCGGACACCGGCGGGGGCCGGGTGCGCGGTCGCGGCGGTGGCTTTTCAAGCTGCCGGGTTCCGGTGGGCGCAGCGGATCATCAGCGGCCCGGCAGATCGGGTCGGCGGCCCGGCGGATCGTGCGGTGCCGGCTGGGGGGTCCGTCCGTGCCGGCGGCACCGCGGCTCCCGCTCTGTTTGCCGATCGGCGGGTCCGATGAAGCCCGTGTGCGGTGCGGCGGAACTGCTGCGGCAGGGCGGCCCGGTCCGGGTGCCGCTCCGCGAGTGCTGCGCCGCCGCGCTGATCGGCGTGGACACGACCACCACCGGGTGCGAAGCCCTGGAGGTCGCGGAGATGTCACCGGGCCGACCGTTGACCACCGGATCGGGACGGGCGACGCCGTGATCAGTCTGCTGGTGATCGCCTGCGTCGTCGTAGCGGCCGTCGTGGTCGCCCTACCTCGGAACCGGCGGGCTTCCGCCGGCCGCCGCCTGGCGAAAGTCCGCCAGGACCCGGACACCGCCCCGCCGAGCCGGGACGACCGGCGAGTCCGACTGCTCCTGGCTGCCGCGGTCGGCCTGGGCTCCGCCGGGTTCATCGGCACCTGGTGGGGTCTGTTCGCCGGAGTTGTCGCCGGAGCCGCCACCGAGCGTTTCCTGCGCACCCGCGAGCCCGCCGCCGTCAAGCGGGACCGTCTGGCGGCGCTGGCCGGCCTGCCTCTCGCAGCCGATCTGCTGGCTGCCGCGCTGCGGGCGGGCGCTCCGGTGGACCGGGCCGCGGCGGCGGTCGCCGATGCGCTGGGCGGGCCTCTCGGCGACCGGCTCCGGCGCACCGCCCATTCGCTGCGGCTTGGCGCCGCGCCCGGCGAGGCCTGGACCCATCTCGGCGACGTGACCGGCACCGAGCGGCTGATCGCGGCGGCCGTCCGGTCCAGCGCCAGCGGCGGCGCGCTCGCCGGAGCGCTGGAACGCCTCGCCGGTGATCTGCGCTCCGACCGGGCGGCCGCGGCCGAGGCCTCCGCCCAGCGTGCCGGCGTCCTGATCGTCCTGCCGCTCGGCCTCTGCTTCCTGCCCGCGTTCGTGCTCGCCGGCCTGGTGCCGGTCCTGGTCGCCGTACTCGGCGACGTCTTGTGAATCTCCGTGACCGGACGCCACGGATTCCCGTGGCGCGACGTCACGGATCCCGTGGTGCGGCGCGCCGGGCGCCGTGCTGCCCAACCGAGGAGGTCCACGTGCACAAACTCATCGTCAATTTCCGGCGGCTCCGGGCGGAGGCCGCTGACGCCGGGATGAGCACCGCCGAGTACGCCGTCGGCACGCTCGCGGCGGTCGCCCTCGCCGGGGTGCTGCTCAAGGTCGTGACCAGCAGCACCGTGCAGGCGGCCCTGACCGGCATCATCGCCCGGGCGCTGAAGTGAGGAGGCGCCGGCGGCCCGGCCGGGATCGGGGAGCGTTCACCGCCGAACTCGCGGTCGGGCTGTCGGCGCTGCTGGTCTTCCTGCTGGGCGGGATGGCGGCGGTGTCCGCCGTGATGGTCAAGGCGCAGTGCCTGGACGCGGCCCGGGAGGCGGCTCTGGCCGCGGCGCGCGGCGAGCCGTCGGATGCGGCCGCCGGTACCGCGCCGGAGGGTGCCGACATCCAGGTCACGACCGGCGAGCAGAGCGTGACCGCGGTCGTGTCGGCCCGGCTGCGGCCGCTGGGCGGCAATCTGCCCGGCTTCACCGTACGAGCCACCGCAGTCGCCGCGAGAGAACCCGAAGGGGTCCCGCTGTGAAGCCGGGCGACGACCGCGGCGCCGCGTCGGTCTTCGTGCTCGCCGCGGGCGTCGTCCTGATGTCGGTGGGCCTGGTCGGCGCCGCGGTCGGTGCCGCCCGGGTGGCACGGCACGAGGCCCGCAACGCGGCGGACCTCGGCGCCCTGGCCGGCGCCGGCCGGACGATCGAGGGCGAGGTGGTGGCCTGTGCCGAAGCTGCTCGCTATGCCGCGGCCAACAACGCCCGGCTCACCGCCTGCGTGGTCACCGGCCTGGAGATCGTGATCGCCGTCGAGGTCACCGTCGAGCCCGTGCCCGGCATACCGGGGGTCGCCCGGGCCGCCGCCCGAGCCGGCCCGCTCACGTCCCGCTGACCTCCGCCGGAAGAGCCGCCAGCACCGTGTCCAGCACCTTCACCGCATCCGCCTTGTTGAGCGGATTGTTGCCGTTGCCGCACTTGGGCGACTGCACACAGGACGGGCACCCCGCCTCGCACACGCACGAGGCGATCGCCTCCCGGGTGGCCCGGAGCCACTCGGCCGCCGTCTCGTACGCCCGCTCCGCGAAGCCCGCACCGCCGGGATGCCCGTCGTAGACGAAGACGGTCGGCGCCTCCGTGTCCGCGTGGTTCGCCGTCGACAGACCGCCGATGTCCCACCGGTCGCACGTCGCGATCAGTGGGAACAGGCCGATCCCGGCATGTTCGGCGGCGTGCAGTGCGCCCGGGAAGTCGGCCGGTTCCACGCCCGCGGCCACGAGCGCCTCCGGCGACACGGTGAACCAGACCGCGACCGTGCGCAGCTCCCGAACCGGCAGGTCCAGCGGCCGGGTGTCGATGACCTCGCCGCTGCCGATCCGCCGCCGCTGATAGGAGACGACCTGGTTGGTCACGTCGACCTCACCGAGGAAGAGCCCCACCGGGCCGGCGTCCACGTACGACCGGACGTTCACCACCGACAGGTTCGTGACGTCCCGGGCGTGCGTGGTCCAGTCCGGTTCCTGCTGGTGGACCAGCGCGATGGCGTCCTCGAGATCGAGGTCGTCCACCACGTACGAGACGCCCTGGTGCAGGTAGACCGCCCCGTTGTGCAGCATCACGTGCGACGAGCCGTGGTCGACGGTGCCGAGCAGCCGCCCGGTCGCCGATTCGACCACCGAGACCGGTGCCCCGCCGGTGCCGCGCAGGTCCACCTCCGGCCGGCCGCGGTGCGTCCAGTACCAGCCGGACGGCCGGTGCCGGAGCACCCCTTCGGCGGCCAGCGCGCGGGCCGCGGCCAGCGCCGGTGCCCCACCGAACAGCTCAAGGTCGGCGTCGGTGATCGGGGCCTCCGAGGCGGCACAGCACAGTTGCGGCCCGAGCACGTACGGGTTGCCGGGGTCCAGCACAGTCGCCTCGACCGGCCGGCCGAAGACCGCCTCCGGATGGTGCACCAGGTAGGTGTCGAGCGGATCGTCGCGGGCGATCAGCACCGCGAGCGCCTCCCGCCCGGCTCGCCCGGCCCGGCCCGCCTGCTGCCAGAGCGACGCCCGGGTGCCCGGGTAACCGCAGATCAGCACCGCGTCCAGTCCGACCAGGTCGACGCCCAGCTCCAGCGCGTTCGTCGAGGCCAGTGCGAGCAGTTCGCCGGAGAGCAGCGCCCGTTCGATGGCCCGCCGGTCCTCCCGCAGATATCCGGCCCGGTACGCGGCGACCCGGTCGCCCAGCCCCGGCACCGCCTCGTCCAGGGCCCGCCGGGTCATCGAGGCGACCACCTCGGCGCCGCGCCGGGACCGGACGAAGGCGAGCGTGCGGGTGCCGGCGGCGACGGCGTCGGCCAGCAGGTCCGCGGTCTCCCGCAGCGCCGACCGGCGGATCGGCGGCAGTTCGATGTCCACGAACCCGTCACCGTCGCCGGCCTCCTCGACGTCACTGGGGCCACCGGCGTTCTCGGGTTCGCCGGTGATGGCCGAGTGGGCGGAGAGGGGCGCCGGGAGTGGGACCGACGGCTCGGGGGAGATGGCGACGGCCGACTTCGACACCTGGGTGGGCAGCGAGAGCGTCGACGCGGGCAGCAACGGCGGCTCCCACAGCGCGAAGGTCACCGCCCCGCGTGGCGAGCCGTCGTCGGTGACCGCCTGGACCGGCAGCCCCACCAGGCGGGACGCCGTCCCGGCCGGGTCACCCGAGGTCGCCGACGCCAGGATGAAGGTGGGCGAGCTTCCGTACCGCGCCGCCGCGCGCCGCAGCCGGCGCAGGACGTGGGCCACGTGCGACCCGAACACCCCGCGGTACGTGTGGCACTCGTCGACGATCACGTACTCCAGGCGGCGGAGGAAGACACCCCACCGGGAGTGGCCCGGCAGCAGGGAGTGGTGCAGCATGTCCGGGTTCGTGAGCACGAACCGCGCGTGCTGCCGGATCCACTCCCGCTCTTCACGGGGCGTGTCCCCGTCGTACGTCGCGGGCCGGATCCCGTCCATCTTCAGACGCGCGATTGCCCGCAATTGATCAGCTGCGAGCGCTTTGGTGGGTGACAGATAGAGCGCTGTCGCCTTAGGGTCCCTTGTCAGCGCGTTCAGCGCGGGCAGCTGGTACGCGAGGGACTTGCCCGATGCGGTGCCGGTGGCCAGCACGACGTGCGTGCCTTCCCAAGCGAGGGTGGCGGCGGCAGCCTGATGGTCCCAGGGTGAGACGATGCCTTGCGCGGTGAACGCATCGCGCACCGAGGAATCGGTCCACGCGGGCCACGGCGCGGCGCGCCCGGCCCGGGCGGGCACCCGTTCGATGTGTGTGATCGGGGACACTGTCGCCGAGGAACCGCGTGCCCGCAGCCGATGCAGCAGCTCAGCAGGACCGTAGGCGGTTGAGGTCACGCATAGCACTGTGTCACCGGAATGCCCCGAACCCCAAACGGGTAGGACGGTGGGTGCCACGCGTCGCGCGCTGCTGGTCGGTGGTTAGATTTCGCGGGGGGAGATCAGGGAGGAGGACCGATGGAGCTGTCGCTGGCGACCCGTACCGTCGCCGAGCACACGGTGCTCGAGGTCGGTGGCGAGGTGGACGTGTACACCGCCCCTCGCCTGCGCGAGCGTCTCATCGAGCTGGTGGACGCGGGTGCTCGGGACGTCGTGGTCGATCTGGAGCGGGTCGAGTTCCTCGACTCGACCGGGCTCGGCGTGCTCGTCGGGGCGCTCAAGCGGTTGCGGACCGCGAACGGGACGTTCGGGCTGGTCTGTGCGAAGGAGCCGCTGCTCAAGATCTTCCGGATCACCGCGCTGGACCAGGTCTTCCCGATCTTCCCGACGGTGGAGGCGGCGACCGAACGCGACGGCAGCGGTCCCACTTCGTGATGGCGACTGTTCGGCTGTCCTTCTCGCCGGCTCCGGTGCACGTGCGCACCGCACGACTGGTCGGCGTCGCCGTGGCCCGGCGTGCCGGAGTCGCCGAGGAGCTTCTCGACGAGGTCCGGCTGGCCATCGGTGAGGCGTGCACCCGCGCGGTGGCCCTGCACCGTCAGTACGGTCTGGCCGATCTCGTCACCGTGGAGATGTCCGACTCGGACTCGTACACCGTGCGCGTGATCGACCACGCGCCCATCGAGGCGAGCGTCGGCCTGGCGAAACTGCCGCCGGACGAGCTCGCCGACGAGTCGCTGACCGACGAGGCGCTCACCACCGGCGTGGGCTTCGCGCTGCTCGCCGGTTTCGTCGACGACCTGCAGGTGCGTCCGGTGGAGGACGGCCCGGGCACCGAGGTTCGCATGATCTGGCCGGTCGCCCGCCGCTGAGCGGCAATACCGGACACCCCCCAAGAGGGATAAATCGGACACTCCCTAGCGGGAACTCGCCGGCCATCTCCGGCCGGGATCATCTTTCACCCAGCAAGCTGGACCCCGCGTGCCCATCCGTGGCGGAGCCGAGAGCTGGTCCCTTCATGCCCGCCGACCTGCGGCGGGAGATCAACTGGGGTCCATACCCCTTTGCGCCGGTGCTAACACAGCGGTGAACATCACCGCGACACGGCTGGTGGCGCATGTGACGATCGCCACGCGAGGCCTATACAGTACGCGAGTTGTTAGCTACTGCTGGTCCCGCAGCCGCGGGTCCGGCCGGTCTTTCCCCGCTCCCCGGGGAACGCACTCGGTGGTCTCGTCCGCCGCCCGGGTGCGGTTCGGTGTACAGGAGGACATTGATGTCCGGGACCTCGATAAACCTCGCCGCCGAAGGCGGTGGAGTGTCCCTCAGTGGGTCGAATGTCACATTCGTCATCGTCGCGCTGGTATTCGCCCTGGTCGCTCTGGGCTTCGCGGCGATGTTCGTCCAATCAGTGCTGCGTGCCGGCCGGGGCACGCCGAAGATGCAGGAGATCGCGGGCGCCGTGCAGGAAGGCGCCTCGGCCTATCTGATCCGCCAGTTCAGAACCCTGGCGATCTTCGTCGTGATCGCGGTCGTCCTGCTGTTCCTGCTGCCGGTGCACGAGACCGACAACGAGACGTGGGTGAAGATCGGCAGGTCGCTCTTCTTCATCGTCGGTGCGGTCTTCAGCGCGTTCATCGGCGGCGCCGGCATGGCGCTGGCGACCCGCGCGAACCTGCGGGTGGCCGCGGCTGCCAGCGAGGAGGGTGGCCGGGAGAAGGCGATGGGCATCGCCTTCCGGACCGGTGGTGTGGTCGGCTTCCTCACCGTCGGCCTGGGTCTGTTCGGTGGCGCGCTGGTCGTGCTGATCTTCAACAACGACGCGCCGACCGTGCTCGAGGGCTTCGGCTTCGGCGCCGCGCTGCTCGCCATGTTCATGCGGGTCGGCGGCGGCATCTTCACCAAGGCGGCCGACGTCGGCGCCGACCTGGTGGGCAAGGTGGAGCAGGGCATCCCCGAGGACGACCCGCGCAACGCCGCCACCATCGCGGACAACGTGGGCGACAACGTCGGTGACTGCGCCGGCATGGCCGCCGACCTCTTCGAGTCCTACGCCGTGACCCTGGTCGCCGCCCTCATCCTGGGTTCGGCCGCGTTCGGCCAGGACGGTCTGGTCTTCCCGCTGATCGTCTCCACGATCGGTGTCCTGATCGCCATCATCGGTGTGTTCATCACCCGGCTGCGGCCGAGCGACCGCAACGGCCTCACCGCGATCAACCGGGCCTTCTACATCTCGGCCGCGATCTCCGCGATCGCCGTCGCCGTGGTCAGCTTCCTGTACCTGCCCTCCACGTTCGCCGGATTCGGTGACGCGGGCATCGGCGAGGAGATCGTGAACAGCGGGCGGGACCCGCGCTGGGTCGCGGTCGGCGCCGTCGTGATCGGCATCGTGCTGGCCGCCGCCATCCAGGCCCTGACCGGCTACTTCACCGAGACCAACCGCCGTCCGGTCCAGGACATCGGCAAGTCCTCGCAGACCGGTGCGGCCACCGTGATCCTCGCCGGCATCAGTGTCGGCCTGGAATCTGCGGTCTACTCGGCGCTGCTGCTCGGCGCGGGCGTCTTCGGCGCCTTCCTGCTCGGCGGCTCGTCGCTCACGCTGTCCCTGTTCGCGGTGGCGCTCGCCGGTATCGGCCTGCTCACCACGGTCGGCGTCATCGTGGCGATGGACACCTTCGGCCCGATCTCGGACAACGCGCAGGGCATCGCCGAGATGTCCGGTGACGTCGACGAGCGCGGCGCGCAGATCCTCACCGAGCTGGACGCCGTCGGCAACACCACGAAGGCGATCACCAAGGGCATCGCGATCGCCACGGCGGTCCTGGCCGCCACGGCGCTGTTCGGGTCGTACACGAACAGCCTGGCCAGCGCGTTGACCGACGCCGGCGTGAGCGACGTGGGCAACGAGATCCTCGCCCAGCTGAACATCTCCAACCCGCGCAGCCTGGTCGGCCTGCTGATCGGCGCGGCGGTCGTGTTCCTCTTCTCCGGCCTGGCGATCAACGCGGTCTCCCGCTCCGCCGGTGCAGTCGTGATGGAGGTCCGCCGCCAGTTCCGCGAGTTCCCGGGGATCATGGACGGCACCCAGCGCCCGGAGTACGGCCGGGTCGTCGACATCTGCACCCGGGACGCGCAGCGCGAGCTGCTCACCCCGGGCCTGCTGGCGATCATGGCGCCGATCGGGGTGGGCTTCGGCCTCGGCCCGGGCGCGCTGGCGGCCTATCTGGCCGGCGCCATCGGCACCGGCACGCTGATGGCGGTCTTCCTCTCCAACTCCGGTGGCGCGTGGGACAACGCGAAGAAGCTGGTGGAGGACGGCAACTACGGGGGCAAGGGCTCCGAGGCACACGCCGCCACGGTCATCGGCGACACGGTGGGCGACCCGTTCAAGGACACCGCGGGCCCGGCCATCAACCCGCTGCTGAAGGTGATGAACCTGGTCGCGCTGCTGATCGCCCCGGCGGTCGTGGCGCTCAGCTACGGCCCGGACGCCAGCATCGGCGTGCGGGTCGGCATCGCGGTCCTCGCGGTCGCGATCGTCACCGCGGCGGTGATCTGGAGCAAGCGCAAGCCCATCTCGATGGGCGAGCCGGCCGGCACGCCGATCGCCGGTGCCGCCGACACGGCTCGCGCGGCGCGGGACGCCCGCGAGACCGAGGCGTCCCGGATCAAGGACAACGTCTAGCACCTGGCGAGCAGGACGAAAGGGGCACCCGGCGCCGGGTGCCCCTTTCCATTTCCTCGATCGAGGCGTGTGGAGTGACACACCGGAGTCGTACGCTGCTTCCCATGCGCGCGGTCCGACTGATCTCCCTGGCTCTCGCCCTCGTGCTCGCCGCCCCGCTGGGCGGCTGTGCCTCGCAGCCGGGCCCGCAGGCGTGGGCGGCGTCGGTGTGCACCGCGCTCAGCCCCTGGCGCAGCGAGATCGACACCCTGACGAGCCGCACCCAGCAGCAGATGACCACCAAGACCACGCCGAGTCAGGCGAAGGAGAACCTGGCACGGCTCTTCGACGGCGCGGCGGCGGCGAGCGAGGCCGCCCGGGTCGGTGTGGAACGGGCCGGCGTGCCCGACGTGAGCAACGGCGACGAGATCGCGGAAGGCTTCATCGGCTCGCTGGCCGGCATCCGCGACGCCTACGGCAACGCGCGCAGCGGCATCGAGGCGCTGGCCACCCACCCGGCGAAGGATTTCTACGCCGAGGTGGGCAAGGTGGTCGAGCGACTCACCGCCGACTATCAGAAGAGCGACCTGGACACCACGAACCTGGAGTCGGTCGAGCTCAGACAGGCCTTCGACTCGCTGCCCGAGTGCCAATGAGCACAGCGTCCCTGAGCAGCGGGCCGATGAGCAGCGGGCCGATGAGCAGAGTGCCGGTGAGATGACCGAGATCGGGTGGCCGCTGATCCCGCGCGAGGTGCTTCCGCCGCCTGTTCCGGTGGCGAAGCGGACCTCTCAGCGCGTTGCCACCGGCCCGGAGGTTGGCCGGCAGCTGTCGATGTTCGGCGCGGAGACCATCGAGCCCTCGCCGGCCGATCTCGCCGGCCTGCTGGCCGGGCCAGGCCGGCTCGGCCGGATGGGCGGGACGGCGCGGGTCACGGTCCGCGTGGACGCTGCCTGGCGGGTGCATGTGCTGGTCGCCGAGCTGGTCGCGCGCGGCCTCACCGCCACCTGGGCTCCGGCGACGGAGACCGAGACCCCCGATGGGGTACGCGACGATGAGCCCCCGTCGCCGGAGAAGGCGATCGGCGACCCCGGGTCACCCGAGCCCGGCGAGACGCAGCTCACTGATCAGGAACAGATCGAGCCCGCGGGTGACCCAGACCCGCCCCGGCCGCTCTTCGACGTGCGTACCGCGTACTCCCGGAGGTTGAACAGCCTGGCCCGCGCGTGGCCGGCCGCCGCCGCCGAGCTTTTCCTCAGCGGACCTCGGCTGCGTCTCTGGGTGGCCGCCGCCGGCGGTCCCGGGCCCGGCGGTTACGCGCTCGGCCTCGACCCGGAGAAAGACCGTCGTCCGGTGGAAGCGGCCCTGGTCCGCGCGGGTCTGGCGGGCCGGCTGTCGGATGATGGACGGCACTATGTGATCGTCGGGCGGCGACGGCTGCGGAGGCTGGCCGAGCTGGTCGGCGAGCGTCCGGCCGCCGCGCCCGAGGAAGCGTGGCCCGGCGGCGCAGCTGCGTGATCTTCCTGGATTGTGTCCGACATAACAACGTCTTCCCGGTGTACGGTGTCGCGGTCGGACGCATGCGGTGGCCGTGCCGTTACCATCCGACTGCGGGGTTCCCCGGGAATGAGGGCTCGTCCGGCGCGTTACGTTGAACATCTGTGCTCTCGCCGGCCGACGACCGGGAGCACCGAGTCGCCGTGAAGATTTGGGAGTGCCGTGCCGAGTGAAACCAGGACGACCCGTCTGGTCATCGTCGAGTCCCCGTCGAAGGCCAAGACGATCGCCGGTTATCTGGGCCCCGACTATCTGGTCGAGGCCTCCATCGGCCATGTCCGTGACCTGCCCCGCAACGCCGCTGACGTCCCCGCGGAGTACGAGGGCGAGGCCTGGGCGAAGCTCGGTGTGAACGTCGACAACGGCTTCAAGCCGCTCTACGTCGTGTCCGCCGACCGCAAGCAGCAGATCGCGAAGCTGCGGAAGCTGGCCCGGGAGGTCGACGAGATCTTCCTCGCCACCGATGAGGACCGCGAGGGCGAGGCGATCGCCTGGCACCTGATCGAGACGATCAAGCCCAAGGTGCCGGTCAAGCGGATGGTCTTCCACGAGATCACCAAGCCGGCCATCCAGGCCGCCGTCTCCAACCCGCGCGACATCGACCAGGACCTGGTCGACGCGCAGGAGGCCCGCCGCATCCTGGACCGGCTGTACGGGTACGAGGTCAGCCCGGTCCTGTGGAAGAAGGTGCGCCCGAAGCTGTCGGCCGGCCGGGTGCAGTCGGTGGCCACCCGGATCGTGGTGGAGCGGGAGCGCCAGCGGATGGCGTTCCGCACCGCGGAGTACTGGGACATCCTGGCCACGCTCGCCGTGCAGGGCCGGGTCGAGGGCCCGCGGACGTTCCAGGCGACGCTGATCGCGCTCGGCGGTGACCGCGTCGCCACCGGTAAGGACTTCGAGCCCACCACCGGTCAGGTGAAGCCCGGCTCGACCGTGGTGCACCTCGACGAGGGCGGCGCCCGGGGCCTGGCCGCCCGGCTGGAGGGTCGCCCGTTCACCGTCACCCGGGTCGAGGAGAAGCCGTACAGGCGCCGGCCGTACGCGCCGTTCATCACCTCGACGCTGCAGCAGGAGGCGGCCCGCAAACTGCGTTTCTCCTCGTCGCAGACGATGCGCACCGCGCAGAAGCTGTACGAGAACGGTTACATCACCTACATGCGTACCGACTCGGTGAACCTCTCCGAGACGGCCATCGCCGCCGCGCGCCGGCAGATCGCTGACCTCTACGGTCCGGCGAACGTGCCGCCGCAGCCGCGCCGCTACACCACGAAGGCGAAGAACGCGCAGGAGGCGCACGAGGCGATCCGACCAGCCGGCGACAACTTCCGGACGCCGGGTGAGGTCGCCAAGGAGCTGAACACCGACGAGTTCAAGCTCTACGAGCTGATCTGGCGCCGCACCATCGCGTCGCAGATGACCGACGCGGTCGGCAACTCGGTCAGCATCCGGATCCGGGCGATCACGAGCGCGCAGGAGGAAGCCGACTTCGGCGCCTCCGGCAAGACCATCACCGACCCGGGCTTCCTGCGCGCCTATGTGGAGTCCTCGGACGACGAGAGCGCCGAGGCCGAGGACGCCGAGCGCCGCCTGCCGAACCTGGTCAAGGACCAGCCGCTGACCGCGGACGAGCTGAACGCGGTGGGTCACCACACCTCGCCGCCGGCGCGGTACACGGAGGCGTCGCTGGTCAAGGCTCTGGAGGAGCTGGGCATCGGCCGCCCCTCGACGTACGAGTCGATCATGCGGACCATCCAGGACCGCGGCTACGTCGAGAAGCGCGGCCAGGCGCTGGTTCCGTCCTTCCTGGCGTTCGCCGTGATCGGGCTGCTCGAGGGGCACTACCCACGGCTGGTGGACTACAACTTCACCGCCGCGATGGAGGGCCAGCTCGACGACATCGCCTCCGGCGACCACACCCAGCTGGACTTTCTCACCTCCTTCTACTTCGGCAGCCAGACCGGCGGGGCGGACGACGAGATCGCCAAGGCCGGCGGCCTGAAGAAGATGGTCACCGAGAACCTCAGCGCCATCGACGCGCGGACGGTCAACTCGATCCCGCTCCACACCGACGAGCAGGGCCGCCAGGTCGTCGTCCGGGTCGGCCGGTTCGGGCCGTACCTGCAGCGGCAGGCGCCGGACGCGGCCGAGGACTCGCCGGAGGACCGCGCCTCGGTGCCCGAGGGTGTGGCCCCCGACGAGCTGACTCCGGAGAAGGTCGAGGAGCTCTTCCTCGCCGGCAACGGCGACAAGGAACTCGGCGCGGACCCGGCCACCGGCGAGCCGATCGTGGTCAAGTCCGGCCGTTACGGGCCGTACGTGCAGAGTGGCGAGCGCAGCTCCTCGCTCTTCAAGACCCAGTCGCCGCAGACGCTCACGCTGGAGGAGGCCCTCCAGCTGCTCTCGCTGCCCCGGGTGGTCGGCAAGGACGCCGAGGGCAACGAGATCGTCGCCCGCAACGGGAGGTACGGGCCGTACATCGCCCGGGGCACCGACTCCCGGTCGCTGGCCGGCGAGGAGCAGCTTTTCACCGTCACGCTGGACGAGGCGCTGGCGCTGCTGGCCACGCCGAAGACCCGGCAGGCCCGGGCCGCCAAGCCGCCGCTGCGCGAGATGGGCAACGACCCGGCCACCGAGAAGCCGCTGGTGATCAAGGACGGCCGGTTCGGCCCCTACGTCACCGACGGTGAATACAACGCGTCTCTGCGGCGTGACCAGACCCCGGAGGAGCTGACGCTGCAGCAGGCCTCCGAGATGCTCGCCGAGAAGCGCGCGAAGGGCCCGGCGCCGAAGAAGCGGACGGCCGCGAAGAAGGCGCCGGCGAAGGCGACTGCGAACGGCGCGGACGGGACTCCGGCCAAGAAGGCGCCCGCGAAGAAGGCGGCCGCCAAGAAGACGACCGCGGCCAAGAAGACCACGACCGCCAAGAAGGCGCCGGCCAAGAAGGCCGCGCCCCGGAAGGCCGCCGCCTCGGCCGAGTGAGCAGGCGGTTCAGGCGCCGAGGACCCGATCCAGGTATTCGTTGGTGAAGACCCGGTTCGGGTCCAGGCGGTCGCGCACCGCCAGGAAGTCGTCGAACCGGGGGTACGCGGCACGCAGTGACGCCGCGTCCCGGTAATGCAGCTTCCCCCAGTGCGGCCGGCCACCCAGCGGCGCGCAGACCTCCTCCAGGGCCCGGAAATACGGCTCGTACGGACTGCCCGCGTACTGGTGGACGGCGATGTACGCGGACTCCCGGCCGTACCCGTGCGACAGCCACACGTCGTCCGGGCCGGTGAACCGCACCTCGACCGGGAACTGCACCTTGAACGGCAGCCGTTCGACGATGCCCTTCAGCGCGCCGACGACCTCGGGCAGCGCGGCACGCGGGATCTCGTACTCCATCTCGGTGAATCGCACCCGCCGCGAGGAGCAGAAGACGTGGTCGGAGCGGCCGGTGTATGTCCGTGCGGTGAGCGCCCGGGCCGCGATCCGGTTGATCGCCGGAACCGTGGCCGGGGCCCGGCGGCCCAGCTCGCACACGCCCTGCCAGAGGGTGTTGGAGAGGAACTCGTCGTCCAGCCAGGCACGGAACCGGGGCAGCGGCCGGTCGTTCACCGGCACCCGGGTGTTGCGTTTGAGCTGCCCCCGGTCGGTGTGCGGGTACCAGAAGAACTCGACGTGATCGTGGTTCGGGATCCACTCGTCCAGGCCGGCCACCATGTCCGCGAGCCGCATCGGCCGCTCGTCGGCGCGCAGGACGAACGCCGGCACGCAGCGCAGCGTCACGTCGACCAGCACGCCGAGCGCGCCGAGCCCGAGCCGGACCGCGGGGAACTCCGGCGAGTCGGCGGTGTAGCGCTCGACCTTGCCGTTCGCCATCACCATCGTCACCGCCTCGATGCTGGACGCCAACGTCGAGTACGCGGCGCCGGTCCCGTGCGTGCCGGTGGAGATCGCCCCGGCGACGGTCTGCGCGTCGATGTCGCCGAGGTTGGGCATGGCCAGGCCGTGCCCGGCGAGGACCGTGTTCAGAGTGGACAGCGTCATGCCGGCCTGGACGGTCACCAGCGGGCCGTCGACGGACACCAGACCGGTCAGCCGGTGCAGGAACATCCGCTGGTCGTCGGCGACGGCGATGGCGGTGAACGAGTGCCCGGAACCCACCGCCTTGAGCCGGCGTCCGCTTTCAGCAGCCAGGTTCACAAGGGCCGCCACCTCGTCGATACTGCCGGGGGTCAGCACCTCGGCGGTGGACTCCTGGGTACGTCCCCAGTTGGTCCAGCGGCGGGCGTCAACGGGTCGGGTCATTCGGGCCTTTGTCCTCCGTCCGAGCGGACACCGGTACCCGGCGTCCCGTCGATGCGCCTCGCTCGTTGATCCGAGTAACGTTCGATTTAACACTGCTGAGAGGGAGTGGCGACGCGTGTCGACACCAACCGTCAGTACCGGACCGCTGCGGCGGGTTCCGGTGCAGGGCAGAAGCGTTGCCCGGGTACAACGCATGCTCGACGCCTGCGCCGAGCTGGTGGACGAGGTCGGGTACGAAGGCCTGACCACCACCCTGCTCGCGGAACGGGCCGAGGTCGCCATCGGCTCGGTCTATCAGTTCTTCCCCGACAAACGGGCCATCGTCCAGGCCCTCGCGCTGCGCAACATGGACGCGTACCTGCAGAGCCTGTCCGACCGGTTCGCGCGCGAGACCTTCGCGCACTGGTGGGACGCGGTGGACGCAGCCATAGACGCGTACATCCACATGCACCGCAGCGTGCCGGGCTTCCGCACCCTGCACTTCGGTGACGTGGTGGACCTGCACCTGCTCGACTCGGACCGGGACAACAACGCGGTCATCGCCGAGCGGCTGGCCGAGCTGCTGGTCGAGCAGTTCCAGCTGATCGACCGGATCCGGTTGCGGTTCGCGCTGCAGATCTCGGTGGAGGCGGCCGACGCGCTGATCAAGTTGGCGTTCCGCCGGGACCCCGGCGGTGACGAGGCGGTCCTGACCGAGGCGAAGGCGCTGATCCGGGAATACCTTCACCGGCACGTCGACGCCTGAGCCGGTCCGTCCCACCGGCCTTTCAACCGAGGAACGCACGGCCTTCTCCGCGGTACGTCGGGGCCGGCGTCGCTGTCTCGCCGTCGACGAGGTGCAACTCGTTGACGTGCTCACACAGCTCGCCGGCCTTGGCGTGCCGGAACCAGACCCGGTCGCCGGGACCCAACTGCTCGGCGGCTGCGCCGAGCAGGGGTGTCTGCACCTCGCCGGCGCCCTCGTCGGCCTTGAACCGGAGCCCTCCGGGCAGATAGGGCTCCGGGAGCCGGGATCTCTCCGCGGGTCCGGACGCCACCCAGCCGCCGCCCAGCACGGTGGCGATCCGCGGCGCGGGGCGCCGGACCACCGACAGCGCGAAGAACGCGGCCGGGGTGGGACGCCAGCTCCGGTACGCGTCGAACAGCGCCGGGCCGTACAGGCCGGAACCGGCGGTCACCTCGGTCACCGCCAGATCGGCGCTGGTCACGGCCACACTGCCGGTCCCACCGCCGTTCACGAACTCCAGGTCGGCGTGCTGGCGGACCGCGCGGACGGCGGCGGCGCGGCGCTTGCGCAGCTCGGGAAGGGCCCGGTTCTGCATCAGCCGGATCAGCCGGCCCCGCAGCGCCTGCCCGGGCGGGTCGTCGCCGACACCGGCGATGTGCGCCTCGTAGGACATCATCCCGATCAGGCGGAAGCCCGGGCGGTCGGCGATCCGGCGGGCCAGCTCGCCCGCCTGCGCCACGGAGTGCACCGGCGAGCGGCGCACGCCCACGTGCAGTGGACCGGCCGGGCGCCAGGACGCGTCGAAGTCCAGGCAGAGACGCAGGTCCGGGCGGCCGGTGGGCGGCACGATCTGGTCGATCAGGTCCAGCTGGGCGGGGTGGTCGGTCATCAGGGTCACCGCGGCTGCCAGCGCGGGGTCCGCGGCGATCTCGCGCAGGCCGGCGCGATGCGCGGTGGGGTACGCGACAAGCACGTCATCCGTCAGGCCGGCGCGGACCAGCCAGACCGCCTCGGCAAGCGTGTAAGCCATCGCGCCGCGCCAGCCCGGCCGGGCCAGGACACGTTCCAGCAGCGCCCGGCAGCGGACCGATTTGGTCGCGACCCGGATCGGCTTCCCGGCGGCCCGGGCGCTCAGCTGTGCGGCGTTGTCGTCGAACGCGGCGAGATCCACCACGGCGACCGGGGTCTCGAGATGATCGGTGGCCTTGTCGAGCCGCTGGCGCAGGGCGATGCGGTCAGTGAGCACGTCAGCACGGTAACCCGTGATTCAACTAACACGAAAGACATTCATCTCTATGCCACCCGTACGTGCCGGAATGTCGCCCGACGGTGTGTACCCCAGTGGGCTGCACCGGCCGGTTACAGTGCTCCGAGCAGTGACCACGGGAGGTAAGGGCCATCAGCACGGACAAGCAACCGGACCCCGGGCCCGTTGACCTCTCAGGGGCGGCGGCGCTTCGGTCCGTCCTCCGCCTGCGCGGATTCCGGCGGTTGTGGCTGGTACTCGCGGCCGCCTCCTTCGGCGACTGGATCGGCCTGCTGGCCACCGGCATCTTCGCCTCCGCCCAGTTCGAGAACCCGGCAGCTCAGGGCGCCGCGTTCGGCGGCACCATCGCCGTCCGCCTGCTGCCCGCACTGCTGCTCGGGCCGATCGCCGGCGTCTTCGCCGACCGGTTCGACCGCCGCTACACGATGGTCATCACCGACCTGCTGCGGTTCGTCATCTACGGCTCGATCCCCCTGGTGCCACTGTTCGGCGGTTCGCCCGCACTGACCGTCGCCTGGGCCACCATCGCCACCTTCCTCGGCGAGACGATCACGATGATCTGGATTCCGGCCAAGGAAGCCGCGGTCCCGAACCTCATCCCGAAATCCCGGATCGAGGTCTCCAACCAGCTCACGCTCGTCACGACGTACGGGATCACGCCGATCCTCGCCGCGCTGACCCTGTCCGCGCTCACCGCCGGGCTCCAGCAGTCCGGGGTCACGCTGCCCGACTGGGCCCAGCCCGTGCAGATCGCGCTCTACATCAACGCGCTGGCCCGGCTGGCCACCGCGCTCGTCGTGTTCTTCGGCATCAAGGAGATCGGCGGCAAGAGCCCCGAGCGGGCCAAGGCCGCCGAGCAGAGCATGACACGCCAGTTCCTGGAGGGCTGGAAATACCTCGGCAGCACACCGATGGTCCGCGGCCTGGTGCTGGGCATCTTCGGCGCGTTCGCGGCCGGCGGCGTGGTGATCGGCGCCGCGCGGACCTTCGCCACCTCGCTCGGCGCCGGCGAGGCCGCGTTCTTCCTGCTCTTCGGTGTCATCTTCATGGGTCTGGCACTCGGCATCGGCCTCGGCCCGATGATCGTCAAGGAGCTGTCCCGGCGCCGCTGGTTCGGCATGAGCATCGTGCTCGCCAGCGGCTCGGTGATGTTCCTCGGCGTCGCCTTCCACCTGTCGATGGCGCTGGTCGGCGCCCTGCTCGTCGGTGCGGGCGCCGGCATGGCGTTCCTGGCCGGCACCACCCTGCTCTACGGCGAGATCGACGACGCGCTGCGCGGCCGGGTCTTCGCCGTGGTCCAGATCGGCGTCCGGATGGTGCTGCTGCTGGCCATCACGCTCTCCGGGTTCCTGGTCGGGCTCGGCAGCTCCCGCCGGGTCGAGTTCGGCCCGACGCACATCGACGTCTCCTCCACCCGGGTCCTGCTGCTGGTCGCCGGTGCGATCGGCATCTGGGTCGGCATCGGCTCGTTCCGGCAGATGGACGACAAGCCCGGCGTGCCGGTGCTGGCCGACCTCTGGAGCTCGCTGCGCGGCCGGCCACTGTCGCGGCCCGACGCGCTCGTCCGGTCCGGTGTGTTCGTGGTCTTCGAAGGCGGCGAGGGCGCCGGCAAGTCGACCCAGGTCACCCGGCTCGCCGAGACCCTCAAGGCGGACGGGCGCGACGTGGTGGTCACCCGGGAGCCCGGAGCCACCCCGGTCGGCTCCCGGATCCGCGGGCTCGTGCTGGACAAGGGCGACGCGCCGTCGCCGCGCGCGGAAGCCCTGCTCTACGCCGCCGACCGGGCACACCACGTCGCCACCGTGGTCCGGCCCGCACTGGCCCGCGGCGCCGTGGTGATCAGCGACCGATACGTGGACTCGTCCCTGGCATACCAGGGCGCCGGTCGTACCCTGCCGGTCCAGGAGATCTCCTGGCTCTCCGCCTGGGCGACCGGCGGCCTCAAACCCGACCTCGTGGTGCTGCTCGACGTCGACCCCGCCGTGGGCCTGACCCGGGTCGACTCCCGCGGCGAGGGCGCCGACCGGCTGGAGAGCGAGTCACGTACCTTCCACGAGCGCGTCCGATACGCGTTCCTCGACCTGGCCGCCGCCGACCCCAAGCGATACCTGGTGCTGGACGCGGCCCGGCCGCCCGAGCAGATCGCCGCCGCGGTCGACGAGCGGCTGGCGGCACTGCTCACCGCGCTGGACAAGTCTGCCGCGGACGCCCAGCCCGAGCCGGAGGACGCGACGGCCCCGGAACCGCCGCCACTCCGCCCGCGCTGACCACCGACCAACTCACCCGCACCGACCATCGGGCGCTCACCCGCGCCGCTCACCCGCGCCGACCATCGGCCCGCTCACGCCCGGCACCACCGGTACCGCGAGCCACCCCGCTCAGCGGGAGTCACGCGCACCCGGGCCGCCCGCTGAGCGCGCATCACGGGCAGCTCGGGCCATTTGCAACACCCGCTCAGCCCCCGCCACCCTGGCGCGTCAGCTGCGCAGTGTGTGAAGTTGCGGTGCGGATTGGACCGCAACTTCACACGGTGGGTTGGGTGGGCAGCTTTGCCCGCCGGTGGCGTCAACTGCAGTGTGTGAAGTTGTGGTGCGGATGGGACCGCAACTTCACACGGTGGGGTGGGCTGGAGTGGGCAGCTCCGCCCGGCGGTCGCGTCGCCGGGCCCAGCCCGGCAATGAGGCCGCGGGGTAGCCCCGGGACTGGTCATGGGCGTACTGAATCAGAGTTTCTGTTCTGGTCAGTCGCGGAAGAGGTGCAGCGGGACGGCGGCCGCCATGGCTGCCATTCCGGCGTCGTTGGGGTGCAGGTGATCTCCGCTGTCGTAAGCCGGGTCGAGGCGCAGCGGATCAGCGGGATCGCGCACCGCGCGGTCGAAATCGATCACCGCGTCGTACTCGCCCGACGTGCGGATCCACTGGTTGAGAGCGGATCTCCTGCGCTCGTTCTCCGGTGTGAAGAAGCCGAGGGTGTCGTCCTTGAACGGCAGGATCGTCGCACCGTACGGGCGTAGGCCGGCCTGCCGTGCCCGTGCGATCAGCTGGCGGTGGCCCCAGATCAGGTCGTCGGCGGTGACCACCTCGTCCGGCGGCGCGACTGTGCCGGGGTGACCGAGATCGTTCACGCCGATCAGCACCACCAGATAGGCGGCGCCCGGCTGCGCGACGACGTCGCGGTCGAAGCGGCGCAGAGCGCTGTGCCCGAAATAGGCGGCGAAAGTCTCGGCGTTGCTGCCGGCCGGCGGATTGGGGTCGTGCAGCAGGCGGTTGCCGGAGATGCCGACGTTTGCCACGCCGTGCTCCCGGCGGGCCGCGCGGAGCCGGGCGGCGAGATAGTCGGGCCAGCGGTGGTTGGCGTTCGTCTCGGTGTTCGCGCCGTTGGTGATCGAGTCGCCGAGCGTGACTATCGCGTTCCGGCTGCTGCGAACGCTGACGCCGGAGAGGAAGAGGAACTGGCCGACGGTGCGCGACGGCGTGATCCGGCGGGCCGCGGTGACGTTGCCGGCGGCGACGGCGTTGTCCTGGAACGCGAAGGCGGCCAGCGTGGTGACCGGGGTCGCGGTGGGCAGGTAGATGCTGACGACCAGGTCGGCGCCACCCTTGACCGGCAGCCGGACCGGATCGCTGACCAGGGGGGCGCCGGCCGGCACGCGGGTCGCGGTGCGGCCGCCGAAGGTCACCCGGCGGTCGGTGCCCGGGACGGCGTCGGTGCTGGCTCCGCTGCCGGCGCGGACGGCGACGTGCACCTCGCCGATGTGCAGGGGCGTCGCGCCGAACTCGTTGGTGAGGCGCAGCCGCAGCTGGTCGCCGCCGACGCTGGTGTGCACGACCTGGCGGACGGTCTCGTTGTCGATGACCTGTGGGGCGCCGGGCGGGATCGTGGTCGGCGCGGCCGCCCAGGTGGCGACCCAGTCGCCGGACCGGTGTCCGCTGTCGTGGCCGGAACTTCGGCTTGCGCTGTCCGGGCGGTCTTCACTGTTTCGGTTGGCTGCTGTGGCGGTGGCCGCGGCGACGGCGGCCCCGGATGCCAGGGTGAGCAGATCACGACGAGTCGACATGAGACGCTCCGAAAGTTTCGGAAACCGGGCGGTCGAGTGGTCGTAACGTAGAGCGGGTCCGTCGATGCCGTCAAGGATGCTGGTTAACGGAGTAAATACTCCGAAGTTCGTCGATGTGAACATGTTGACGCGCAGGGTCCGCTGGGCATAGCTTGCCGAATTGAGGTCGGAAGTTTCGGCGATCCATGGGTGGGGTGCTGCCTGGTGTGGTGTTCTTCGGTGAAGCGTTTGCGCAGCTCGTGATGCTTCGGCCGAGGACCGGCGGCGGCTCTGCCCATCCGGAACTGAGCGGGGGACGACCGCACCGCGGCCGTGCCGGCACCGTCCGCCGGCACGGCCGTGGTGCCCTCCGGGGTTGTGCCCGGCACGGCGGTGTGAGCCCTCCGAGATCGCGCCGGCGTGGCCGTGGTGCTCGGCGGTCGTGCTCAGTGCGGCTTTCGCCGAGTGGTCAGCCGCGCCAGAGGGTGACCATCATGGCCTCGACGGCGATCTTGGGCTTGACGTTCTGCTCGATCGCCTCGCGGCAGGCCAGCACGGCTTCCAGGCGACGTAGTGCGCCCTCCGGCGACCACTTCCGGGCAGCCGCCTCCGCCTGGTCGGCGGTGTCACGGTGCACCACCGGGACCGGTGCCTGAAGTGCTGTGATCAGCACGTCCCGGTAGAAGCCCGCGAGGTCGACCAGGGCCCGGTCCAGCGCGTCCCGCTGGGCGCGGGTCGCCCGTGACTTCTGCCGTTTCTCCAGGTCTTTGATCTGCCCCGCGGCGCCCCGCATGGCACCGGCCGCACCCCGGCCGGTGCCGCCCGCGCCCAGCGCCTGCTCGAGAGCGGCCCGTTCGCCGGCGTCGTTCATGGCGACCGCGGCGGCAGCCTCCGCCTCGGCCGCCTCGATCAGGGCGGCGGCCGCGTCGAAGCAGGCGCCGATGCCGGTCAGCCGCCGGGGCACCGACAGCACCGCCTCCCGGCGGGAGCGCGCCTCCGGGTCGGCGGCGAGCAGTTTTGCCCGGCCCACGTGACCCTGCGAAGCCGCGGCGGCCCAGGCCGCCACGTCAGGGGTGACGCCGCCCCTGGTCGTCAGCACCTCGGCGACCGCGTCGGCCGGCGGTTGACGCAGGGCGACCACCCGGCAGCGGGACCGGATCGTCACCGAGATGTCGTCAGGATGGGTGGAGGGCGTGCAGAGCAGGAAGACCGTCCTCGGCGGCGGCTCCTCGATCGCTTTCAGCAGGGCATTGCCGGCCGCCTCGGTGAGCCGGTCGGCGTCCTCGATGACCACCACCTGCCAGCGCCCGCCGGACGGGGCGCTGGCCGCCCGCAGCACCAGCGCCCGCATCTCGTTGACGCCGATCGAGAGGCCCTCCGGCACGACGAACCGCACGTCGGCGTGGGTGCGCCCGAGCGCGGTGCGGCAGCCGTGGCAATCGCCGCACCCGGCCCCGCCCCGTTCGCACTCCAGCGCTGCCGCGAACGCCCGCGCCGCCTCGGAGCGCCCCGACCCGGGCGGCCCGGTGAAGATCCAGGCATGGGTCATCCCCCCGCCACCCGGCTCGCCGGCGACGACGCGCGCGGCCGCCGCAGCGGCCCGGCGCAGGGTCTCGACCGGTTCGTCCTGGCCGACCAGCTCCGAGAAGACGTCATGCGAGCTCACCCGACGATGGTATGGCCAACCCCCGACAACATCCGGACCGGTTGTCCCGCCGCTTCACCCGGCCCGCCGTCGCTCGTCTCGCTCCACCTACTCGTGGGGACTTCGGGTCCGATCCGCACCCGGACTTCACACACGGGGGTTGGGCCGACGGCTTTCGCTCATCTCGGCCGTCGAGTGACGAATACGGATGAGCGGCCGATTACTGTGAGTTATGTTTGCGGTCATCTCCGTAACTTTTCGTGGAGCACGAAGGAGTTATCCACAAGGGACTCCTTGGCGTAGCGGGGCCGTTACCAAAACGGGTACGGTCTGATGCCGGAACGCGACGGCGACATGACGCGCGGTGAGGAGCCATCAATGGCCCGCGAAATCGACGAGGCGTGGATCGACGAGGCGATCGAGCGATATCGGCAGATCGAGAAGTTGCGCGCCGAGTTCGACAAGGCCGTTGTCGCACACACCGTGTCGGTGCACTCGCCGGACCAGACGATCGAAGTGGTGGTGACCGCGGCGGGAGACATCGTGGACGTTCGGTTGCACGGTGCGCTCAGCCACCGCGACCCGGCGGAGTTCGCGCGGCAGATGAGAGCGGTGGTGACCAGCGCGGCGGAGGCCGCCCGTTGGGCGCGGGACAAGCTGCACGGCGAAGTATTCGGATCGTTCCGCACGCTGGAGGGGCACTGAGGTGGACCGACTCGCCGACCAGATCGACAGCGCGGCCGCGACGCTGGCCACGATGGACCGCCGCGTCCCCTCGCTCGCGCCGGCTGCAGCCAGCTTCGGTGCGGAGGAGGCGGGACGGCCAGGTCGCATCGGCCGGGCGCTGTACGCGGGGTGGACTGCCGTCCTCGCCGCCCGGGCCCGCGAGGCTTCGGAGGCATCCGTGCGACTCAGCGAGATCGCCGCGTCGGTGCGCACCAGCGCACGCGACTACGCGGGGACCGACGACACGGTGCGCCGCAGGTTCGAGCGGGGCCTGTGATGGCTGACCGCCTGGACCGCCTGCTGGAAGCGGCGAACCCGCTGCTCGGCCGGGTCGACGTCGTGCTCGCCGGAATCGGCGCACCGGAGGGGCATGCGGTCTGGCCGGAGCTGCGCCGGGTGCGGCTGCTGCCCGGTGACGCCGTGCGGGCGGTGGGGGAGATGCGTCCCGAGTCGATCCGGGAGGCCGCGCCGGAGCTGCGTGCCGAGGCCCGTGCCTACGCCCACGTCGCGGATGCGCTCCCGCTGCCCGGGGCCTGGACGGGCGAGGCGGCGGAAGCCTATGAGAAAGCGCGTCGACGGGCGGCGGAGCAGCTCAACGGTGGTCCGGACAGCCTCGGCCGGCGGATGGAGGCGACCGCCGATCTCGCGGAGGCCCTCACCGAGTGGATGAGCCGGTCGCGGGAAGACCTGGCGTCGGTGCTGATGGAGATCCTCACCTCCGCCGAGGCGATCACCCTCACCGGGGGCGGCGACGTCACACCGGATCAGGAAGCGCGCGCGGCGGCCGAGGTGGCGGCCCTGCTGCTGCGGACGGTGGCCGACAGTTACGACCGGGGTGAGGCTCTGCTCGAGGAATCCGCACCGCTGCAGGAGCCGTTACGGGCTTAGGTCCGTCCACTTTGTTGCGTGCGGGCGGCCGTTGCCGCGACCGCCCGCACACGCATCCTCGCCAGATCTGAGCTTGACCACCCACTTCAGCCCGGCGGCCGCGCTGCGGCCCGGAGTGGGCAGGAGGCCGCGGGGTAGCCCCGGGACAGGATCGATGGCGTTTGTGGGGCCGATTGTGCGTACCAGATGAATGCAGGGCGGGGCCGCTGGGGCGACCCCGCTCTGATCAGGGGTTGAGGCGGCGCTTGCGGGAGGTGAGCTGGACCGCGCCGATGCCGCCGAGCAGCAGGGCGACGCCGCTCAGGACGAGCGAGACGGCGCGGGGGCCGGTGATGGGCAGGCCCGCGACGCCGGTGCCGCCGCCGGCACCGGATCCGGGCCCGGCGGGGACGGCGCCCGAGGAGACGCCGGCGGCGGGCTGCGGGGCTACGGCAGCGCCCTCCAGCAGGCCGATGCTGAGGTCGGCGACCAAAGAGGACGGACCGTAACCGGGCTTGACACGGGTGTTCCGGACCGGTTTGTGGTCCCGCACCATGAAAATCCGGATGGCGTCGGCACGGGCCGCCACGGCCTTGTCCTTGCTGGCCTGGCGGACGTCGCCGAGCGAGATCCGCAGCTTCGTGCCGCCGCGCCGGACGGGTGCGGGCGTCGTCTCGGGCTCGCCGGTGCCGGGCATGTCGCCGATCGGGGGCAGCGGTAGTGGGCCGATCGGCTCGATCAATGTCGGCACGGACTCAAGTTCACGGACCTCATTACTGAGCGTTACGTCAACATGGTCACGTACTGTCTCGATTCTCTTCGTCGGGATGCTCTTACCGGAGACCTCGATGACGGCGGGCCGGTAGTCGACCCGGTGGTTTCCGGCGGCGGACGTGCTGACCTGCAGCGTCGGGGCCCGCAGCACCCGGATCCGCACCTCGCCGTCGGCCAGGCTGATCCGGCCGGCGGTCATGGTCGCCGACGCGACCGACTCGATCCGGCCGTTCTGGTTGCGCAGCGCGGTGCTGCTGAGGCCAGAGATCTTTTCTGGTACGCGGAGAAGCGACTCGTTGCCGGCGCCGGTCAGAGTGATGCGGCCGACCTCGGCGGACGAGGTCGCGGCTTCGGTGGTGGCACATCCGACCCCGGCGTTCCAGCGGGCGTGGGCGCTCAGCTTGCCGGCGCCGGCGCGCAGCGGGCCGAACCGCTTGTCGGCGGTGTGCTGGCCGGCGGGCCTGGGGTTGTCCGGCGGCGCCTGCTGCACGACCATGTCGTTCGTTGCCGGGGAGCCGGCCGCCCGGCCGTCCAGGAGGCGGGCGGCGGCCCCGGAGTGCACCGGGTTGTCGGCGATCAGAACGGTGCGGGAGTCGCCCAGGCCGACGCCGCCGATGGACCGGGGGGTGGGCTCCCGGTAGCCGGCCGGCAGAGTGGTGCCGAGGACGCCGGCGCCGGAGCCGCCCGTTCCGTTCTCGCTCTTCTCCGCGGGGGAGGGCGGGGTCTTCCGCTGCTCGGAGCTGTCGGATCCGTGCCCGTTCTGCCGGTCTCCAGGCGAGCCGCCGCCCTCATCCCCGGGCGACCACTTCGCTGCCGGGCCTCGCTTCGAGGGCCGGTCGGCGGCGCCCGAAGGCCGGTCCGCGGCGTCCGAAGGCCCGCCGGCGGCGCCCGAAGGCCGGCCCGCGGCGCCCGAAGGCCCGTCCGCGGCGCCTGAGGGCTCGTCCGCGGCGCCGCGCCGGTTGCTCGGCGTGGCCATCGGCCCCAGGTCCAGCCGGTTGATCCTCAGGACCTGTGCCCCCGCCTGAGCCGCGTAGTGATCGACGAGTTGGCAGGGCGCGGGGTTGGCGAAGGCGGGCACGGGCGCGGCGAGTGTGCTCGCGAAACCGAGCGCGACGACACTGGCGGCCACCGACCTGACGGGTGTCATGGCAGTTCCTTCCGAAGGCTTGCCGCGGAGGCGGCGCAGGGCTGATCGCTGCGCCGACGCAGAGGTCTGCGGCTGTGGTGACGTCTACGGGACTGGCCAACGAAGGTCGATTAGTCCGGTTGCGCGGCATCTATGCGACAACCCGCCCGGGTAGTTCAAATCCGGCATTTGGTGCGGCTTGCTTGCGGCCGTAGGGTGGATCGCATGGGCATGCTGTGCGCGGTCAGCTTCAACCGGTACGGCCGCCTCTACTACCTCGACCCGAACGGGTTCACGCCGTCCGTCGGAGACCGCGTGCTGGTCCCGACCGAGGACGGTCCGGAGGTGGCGGAGTGCGTCTGGGCGCCGCAATGGGTTGACGAGGAGACCACCGGTTTCCCCAAGGTCATCGGCATCGCGGACGACCGCGATCTGCGCCGTGACGAGCTGTTGCGCAAGCGGAAGGCGGAGGCGAAGGTCGCCGCCAAGAAACTGATCAAGGAACACGAGCTGCCGATGAAGGTGGTCGCCGTCGACCACGTCCTGGACCACGCGGGCACCGGCAGCGCCCGGACGACCATCTACTTCACCGCGCCGCACCGGGTCGACTTCCGATCCCTGGTCCGGGACCTGGGCGCCACCCTGCACTGCCGGGTCGACCTGCGCCAGCTCTCGGCGCGCGACTCCGCCCGCGTCCAGGGCGGCATCGGCTCCTGCGGCCGTGACCTGTGCTGCGCCACGTTCCTCACCGACTTCGAGCCGGTCACCATCCGGATGGCGAAGGACCAGGACCTGCCGCTCAACCCGCTGCGCATCTCCGGCGCCTGCGGCCGGCTGATGTGCTGCCTCAAATACGAGCACCCGCTCTACCAGCAGTTCCAGGCATCGGCGCCGGCTGTCGGGACGCGGGTGACGACGCCGGAGGGTGACGGCCGGGTGGTCGCGCACAGCGTCCCGAAGGACTCGGTCGTGGTGCGGCTGGACTCTGACGGGTCGCGGTGCTCATGCAGCCGGGCGTCGGTGTGCGGGCCGCGCCAGGCGCACGACGCCCATTACGGCGAAAGCTGACCCGACCCCGCTTCTCCGGAACGTAGGACTGTGCCCGCCGGCCTCGGCCCCGCCCTCAGGGCCGGGCGGACCTGGGCCCCGCAACCACGATCGGATCCTCGATGCGGTGGGCGGCCAGCGGCCCCACCGGTCGCACCCACGGGGCCTGGGAACTGCCGTCCGGGTCGGCGGCCCACTCCTTGCAGATCTTGTCCACGCCGAGGGGATGGATCGTCAGGGTCCCGTCCGCGGCGATGTGCATACGCAAGAAGCTCTTGCCGTCCTCGATGCTCTGACCCGCATAGAGCTCGTTGTGATTGACCCCGAAACGGGCCGAGATCAAAAGGTAGAGCGCGCACAACTGGGTCGACACGACGGCGGCCAGCGGCCCGTAGACGACCGCGGCGACCACCAGCGGCCCCGGCCACTGCCAGTCCCGGAACGGGAACTGCAACCACACCCATGCCCCGCCAGCCGCCAGCGCGATCTGGGCCAGGCCGTGTGCCACGCCCAGCAACCAGTGCCGGGCGTGCTTCGCCGACTCCGCGCCGGGCGGTTTCGCGAACAGGACGGTGGCCGCCATGATGATCACGAGCATCAGCACCAGCGGGATGCTGAACAGGCGCTGGATGTCCCCGCCCTGACCGGCCGCACCGGCCATCGCGAGCATCGTCAGCGTCTGCATGATGCCGAGCATGGTGGCGAAGCCCGTGTTGCGGCGCGGCAGGCGGTGGAAGACGCCCCGGCCGAGCTTGCGCGATGTCGGCGCGTCCGGGAAACGGGACACCAGGTCGTACACCCGGCTGCGGCTCTTGCTCCTGGTCAGCGTCTCCCGGGGCGGCACGGTGATCTGATCCGGCAGGTTCTGGGTGCCCAGCGTGTAGGCCCCGCCGCCGCCACAGGTGATCAGCTCTCGGTCGTCGCCCGAGTATCTCGCGTAGTGGTGCAGGTCGCCGGAGACGAGCACCCGCACATGCGCCTGGGTGGGCGCCAGGATCGTCCGGATGAAGTAGTCGACGGCGTCGTACGCCTCCGAGTTGTCGACCGCTTTCACCCACGTCGGCGACGGCGTCATCAGGATCACCCGGTCGTCCGGGCCCACCTCCCGGGCAGCCTTCTCGAAATAGAGCAGCTGCGGGTCGTCGATGTAGGCCCCGAACTGCTCGTCGACCGCGAACAGCCACCAGTTCCCCGGCAGCTTGACAGCGAAATACGACCGGCGCTGCTCCGTGCGCCAGCCGCCGATGTGACCGTCCTTCCGGCGGGCGAACAGCCGCAGGAACGCAGTCAGACCGTCGTACCAATCGTGGTTGCCGGGCAACGCGAAAAGCGTGGGCCGCGGCACCCCGGCCGGCGCCTCCGGCAAGGCCGCGCGGTAGGGCCCCTTCATCCGGTTCTCGTAGCCGTCGCCGCTGGCCAGCGGATAGACCTGGTCACCGCCCATCAGCAGCAGCCGGCCGCGGGGTAGGCGCTCACCGTCGACCTCCAGCTCGGGCTGGGCCATCAGCCACGCCACCGAATAGGTCGCATCGAACCCGTCCCCCAGGTCGGCCACGTAATCCATCCAGATGTCGCCGTCGGCGGTGGCGGAGTGATCGAAGAAGTCGCCGTCGAGCGCGTTCTGCAGCTCACGCTTGTCGAGGTAGGCCCCGAACAGGGTGGCGAGCAGCGCCCGCAGCCCGGTGCTGAGCAGCAGCAGCGGCGCGAGCCAGCCGATCGGCCCTTTCGGCGTGAAACCGAGCTCCTGCGGATCGAGACTGTGCGGCCGGTCGGGCACGGTCGGCTGGGACTCGGCGGGACCTTGCCGGGAAGCGATCGCCATCGACTCGTCGTCCGTCACGACATGCACACTAATCAAGGCGTACGACATTGCACGTCCCCTGCCGAGCCGGGAAGTCCGATGCCGTACACTGGCTCTCGTTGCCGCCTTAGCTCAGTCGGCTAGAGCGACGCACTCGTAATGCGTAGGTCGACGGTTCGATTCCGTCAGGCGGCTCAGTGAGAAACCCCAGGTCAATGGCCTGGGGTTCTTCTTTTGTCCAGGCCGACGACAGCGTCTGGAGCCTTCAGTCCGCAAATGGTCCGCACCCCGCGTGGCAGCCTGGTCGAGGCGATCCGCGACCGGGTCCAGGGCGTCTTCGAACAGGTCCGCACACACGTCGGGAATCATTGCCGCGGAGGCGTGGCCCAGCATCCGCTGCACTGCCTTGACGTTGGCGCCGGCGCGAAGAACCGGGGGCGGAAAGTTCGTGTTGCGTAGCGGCCCGCCGTTCGGTGCGGTGAACAGGAGCGCGTCTCGGGGCTTGCCGGCCCCGTGGGCGGCATCGGCCGGCGCGCCGGCCGTGAGGGCTCAGCGCAGGTGCAAAGTAGAACGCCCGTCAAGTGATCGGATGACTCGCGCTTCGATGCGCCTGCCAGGCAACGACCACCTGCATTCGAGCCGGCCCGGCGGCTATACGCCTTGATCCGGCGGTCGGGGGTGCTTGAGGAAATCCGTGCGGGCGGTGACCTTTGGCTCAACGTGCGGCTCGCGGCTGTCTACCACGACGGAGACGCACCCCCGTTCCTTTACAGGTGGAACCGTTTGGTTGGACTTCGATCTTTCCAGCGGAGAGTGGGCGCATGAGATTGAGCGCGTCCAGGCCGGGGACTACGTGGAGCTTTTGGTGCCGCCTGCTGACGGCGAAGACTATGCCGACGCAGGTCGGGGCATGCTGCGTTCACCCGCACAACCCGATCTGTCGATCAGCGTGTTGCTGCGTCTGCGCGGGGTAGCGCAAAGGTGAAGGTGCTGCCACGGCCGACCTGGGATTCGACGGTTATTGCGCCCCCCATGCGTTCCGCCAATAACCGTGCGTACGGCAAACCCAGGCCGGTGCCCGTAGCAGTCGACCCGGGTAGCCGCTCGTACGGCTGGAAGATTCGCTCGAGTTCGTCAGGGGTGATGCCGGTTCCGGTGTCTGTGACGTCCATCGCGACGCGTTCGGCCTGGCTGTGCAAGCGGACGTCTATGGTGCCGTGTTCGCGGTTGTATTTGATTGCGTTGGACAACAGGTTGGTCAGGATTCGGTGCACGTGGACCGGATCCGCGCGGACACGCGATGTGGTGTCGGTGGGTGTGTGCACGGCGACGCTGAGGTTGCGGCGTTGGGCGAGGGGGCGGACGGCCGCGACTGCGGCGTCAACCGCTTCTGCCGGGTCCAGCACCGTGGTGCGGTCGGGCAGTTGGCCCGATTCGGCGCGGCTGCGGTCGAGCAATTCGTTGACGAGGTCGAGCATGCGTTCGCCTCCTCTGGTGATGTGGTCCAGCAGTTCGGACTGTTCGGAGTCGAGGCCCTCGGTGTGCATGAGCTCGGCGGAAGCCAGGACGGCCTGCAGGGGTGTGCACAGTTCGTGAACGATGTGGGCAACGTGCATCTGCACCATGCGGCGTTCATCCGCAGCCTGCTTACGCCTGGTGGTCAAGCGGTTGATCCGGGCGAGCAGTTCCCGCTGGGGGGTCGGCATGGTGACGACGTCGTCGGCCGCAATGAGCACGCTCGCCGGAAGGGCCGGACGGTCGCCCGCCCGGGTGAGCAGCATGATTGGCGGGCCGCGCCAGGATCCCTTGTCCTCCGGCGTCATCGGGTCAGGAGCCGGCCGGTCCGCTGCGATGAGCGCTTGCTGCAACGATCGGGGATCGGCCAGCAGAAGGTCGACCGGGCTGTCCGTCATCTCGCCAGTCGCCACCACCTCGACGTCGAATTCGTGGTGAGTCAGCGCCTGCTCGATGAGCTGGCGGTTACGTCCGGCAGGCATGAGCAGGCCGATGCGACTCACCACCTCGCTCCTCGCCACCGGTATCGTCGCAATCGTGGCCGCCGTTCGAGCTGACGGCCGGCCGGCCTGGTGCGCGGATGTTCGTTCATCGCGGTGGCGCGTCCAGCAGCGTGGGTGTGCCGTGCAGGATGCCGCGCATGTTTGTCAGTGCTGCGCCTACCTTCACGCCGTATTTGGTGATCTCGAACTCGCGCATGGTCTTCTCGAAGTTGCTCATCCGCTTCTTCAGCACACCGAGAACTTTGCGTAATTCGCCATGGATCTCGATGTACCGCAGGTAAATGATGTTGTCCGCGAGATAACTGATGGCGTTGTCGGTGGCACGGAACTCGCCGGTGATGTTGGTGGTTTCGTTGATGAGGATCGTCGTGACGCCCATGTTGCGCAGGTACTTGGCCACCGCGTGCAGATAGATCTCCGGCTCTTCCTCGCGCATGCACATCGCAAATCCGGAAGTGCTGTCGATCATGACGATGCGGGTATCGGCGTGCTCGACCTCCTCGCGCACCATCCGGCCGAACTGGTCGGCGGTGTAGCGCAACGGCTCGATCTGCACCATGGACAGATTGCCGGTCGCCACCATGTTGGCGATCGGAATATTGACCCCCTGCGCTCGGTACGCGAGCACCTCGGCGTTCTCTTCGAACGTGTAGACCACCGAGCGCTCGCCGCGTCCGGCCGCCTCTTTCATGAACTGCAGACCCAAGGTGGTCTTTCCGACTCCGCTGGGCCCGGACATGATGGTCACGGTGCCGCGTTCGATACCGCCGCCCATCAGCTCGTCAATCTCCGGAACGCCGGAAGAGAGGGTTTCGGCGACGAACGGCTTACCGTGGTCCTGAGGCATCAACCGTGGATACACGTGCATTCCGTCAGCCTCGACGCTCACGCTGTGAGTGCCGGCAGTGAACGCCGAGCCACGCAACTTCGACACCATGACGGTGCGTAATCCACTGTTGTTACCCATGTGGATGACGCCGTCGGCCATGAATTGCAGGTCCGCATCCTGGTCGGCGTGCTGGCTCTCCGAGGCGAACAGAACAGTCGCACCCTGCGAGACGAGAAACCGCAACAGCGAGATCGCCTGCCGGCGGAAGTGAACTTCGTCCAGCGACAAGTAGCGCAGCTGGGTCATCGCGTCGAGGAACACCCGGGTGGGCCGTTCCTTCTTGACGGCTTCGATGATCGCTTGGGTCGTCGGTTCGAGTTCGACCTCGGCGGGATGGAAGATGTCGTACGACTGGCCCTCGGTGAACAACGTTGCCGACGGGGTAAGGTCGAGGAAGGTGACGCCGCCCACGTCGAGGCCGATCGCCGCCGCGTTGGCCCGCACTTCTTCCTCGGGTTCCCCTTGGTTGATGAACAACGTCGGTTCATCGGCCGCAACACCCTGCGTGAGAAAGTGCAAGCCCACTGTCGTCTTGCCGCTGCCCGGTCCACCGCGCACCAGGTATGACCGTTGTGCGAGCAATCCGCCGTGGAGGATCTCGTCCAGTCCCTCGATGCCGGTAAGCAACCGGTCCGCCACGAGCCACTCCCCACACCAGGCGCCGATGCCCTCACCATGGCATAGGGCCGGAGCCCTCTGCGGCGGTTTGCCGTGGTCCGGTCGAAATCCACCCAAAGTTTGGATCCCGCCCGTCCTGCCCCACTGCCTATGCGACGTCGTCGGGGCGGGGAGCCGTACGGCCTTCACCGTCGAGTTGGCGCAGTTGGGTCCACCCGAGGATGCCGGTGACGTTGTCCAGTTGCCGTCCCACGGTGAGGCCGCGGTCATCGATGTGAATCTCGTACAGGCCCGCCGCGTGTCGGCTGTTACGCATCTTGGTGATGTTGACAGCTCGGCCGATCTGAGTGTTGAACTCGACGTAGCGCAACAGGACCACGTTGTGGAACAGGAACATCAGTCCGTCCCACGGCTGACCGGCTGCACCGATGGCGGTGGACTCGCTGGTTACCAGCAGCGAGGCGCCGGCCGCTCGGATCCCTGCCATCAGGGCGCGTTTGTAGGCGGGGAAGCGTTCGGCCTCGCCGGCGGCGTAGACGAGGTCCTTCAGGCTGTCGATCACGACTCGGCGGATCTCGCCGTTGCGCAGTGCGGCGACCACTCGTACGGCGAGAGCGTCCAGGTCGAGTTCCTCGATGGGAACGTACTGGAACTGGAGTTGGCCGGCGGCATAGGCGGAGTCGAGATCCTGGCCGAATTCCCGGGCCCGTTGCAGGATCTCGTCGGGTGTTTCCTGGAACGTGATGTAGAGGCACTGCTCGGCGCGTCGGATGCCGTCGATGATGAAGCCGAGCGCCATGGTGGACTTGCCGATCCCGGACGGGCCGACCACGACGGTGGCGTCACCGGCGGCCACGCCGCCGCCCATGATCTCGTCAAGGCCGGCGGTGCCGATCGGGATCCGGCCGGTCGGTGCAGGTGGTCGGGTGGTCAGTTGGCGGGTTTCGATACGGGGGAACACCTGCACCCCGTCGGCGTCGATGCGGAAGGTGTGTCTGCCGTCCAGGATGTCGCGGCCGCGCATCTTCACGACCCGCAGCCAGTGCCGGTCGGCCGGCACGCGGGATTCGTAGGCGAGATGGATGATGCCGTCGGCCAGCGCGAACTCGGCTCCGCTGTCGTTGATCTCGTCGATGGTGTATTCGCCGACCATCAGCAGAACGGTGTCGGTGTGACCGATGCGGCTGGTCAGGTCGTACAGCGCCATGCGGATCTCGGTGTCTTCCACGAAGTCACGGAGCATGCGGATGCTGTCGATCACCATCACGGCGGGCTGTTCGTCGAGGGCGGCGCGGACCACTTCCGACACGAAGGGGCCGAGGCCGTCGGTCTGCGCTTGCCGCAGCAGGTCCCCCAGGTGTACGTACTCGACACGCGAACCGAGAGCCGCCGGGTCGAAGAATCCGAACGGCTGAAGATGTTGCACCATTTTGGAGTGCGGCTCGGACATCGTGGTGTAGTAGATGGCCTTGTGTTCCGTGGTGGCATTGGCGAAGCAGAGCTGCTGAGCGGTGATTGTCTTCCCGGCACCGGCCGCGCCCGCGATCACCACCATCGAACCCAGCGGGAGGCCACCGCGGAGAATCTCGTCCAGGCCGGGGACACCGGTCGGTAGTTCGTTCATCAGGACTTCGCCTCCTCCGAGGTCAGCAGGCCCGCCAGGGAGGCCAGCAGATCCCGCCTCTGGAAAGGTTTGGGCACGATCACGTCAGCCTCGACGGCCAGGTGCGGATCACCGCTCACGGCCAGGATCGGGATCGTGGCCGTGAGCGGCTCGGCGCGCAACCGCTTGATCAGCTCAGCCCCGCCCATCACCGGCATCATCATGTCCGTCACCACCAGGTCCGGCGGGGCTGCAGCGACCATGTCCAACGCGGCAGCACCATGCCCCGCCTCGCTCACCTGATGGCCGGCTCCTTCGAAGATCCGGCGCAGGAGGAAGCGCAGATCGGGCTCATCGTCAACCACCAGGATGTGGACCACCCGTCACCGCTTCCTCCGTAGCCAGCTCACTGTCAGCATATGGTTACAAAAGATCCATAATGTCCGAGACGGCTGGAGTTGCCGTGCCGGTTCCTTGCCAGGCGGCGTGCGCCGGCGCGGCGTCACAACAAGCCCCCTCGAATCCGTCGATGGCGATAGTCCGTCAGATGAGGGCATGCCGTATCAACCGATGACGTCGCCTGAAGGCTCGATCGCCGGCGTGCTCCGGGCCGCCCGCCGGTCCTATGCGGAAGCGGTGCGACAGGGCCGGCCGGATCTGGCGGCCGCGGCCGGGCGGGAGTTCGCGCAGGTCCTCACCGAGATGAACGCGCTACCGGCGGCGCTGGCGATGACTGCGGCCGACAGCACCGAATCGTGCCGGGCGGCGCTGTCGGCGCCCGGCCGGCCGGAGGCATGGGTGCCGGCAGCCCTGGCCGCCCTGCGGTTGCACCGCATCGCGGAGGGTCTGGCCGATCCGGACTGCACCGAGCTGGCCCGCCGGCGGCTGGCCGACTGCCGGCGTGCCGCCGCGGCGCTGCCCGCGACCCTCCGCGAGGTGACCGGGATCGCCGATGCCATCCGGGACGTGGAGGACGCGTACGCCCGGAGCGGCCCGCTGCACCACCGCCACCGAGCAGCCCGGGAGGACGACAGGGGGCGGCCTGCTGAGGGGCGCCGGATCCGGGAGGAGGCGCGGTCGTCGGCGCCGCGGGGAACCTATCTGGAGACGGCGCTGACCATCGAGCTGGACCTGATGGCGGAGGCCGGACGGCAGCTCGACCGGCTTGCCCTGGACGACGTCGAAGTTCTGGCATACCTCAATCAGCTGGCCGGGCGTCCGGCCCAGGCCCGGCGGATCCTGCGCCGGCGGCCGGCACGCCTCGACGCCGACTGGGTCGCGTTGTCCCGCCGGGCCGCCATCGCCCTCGACCTGGCGGAGCACGCCGAGGCCGAAGCCCTGGCCGGTCAGGCGATCGAGGTGTTCAAGGCGCTGTCGGCCGAGGCGGCGCACGACTATTACCGGACGCTGGCGACCGACCACGTGGCGGTGGCCGAGATGTACCACGTGGCGGTCCGGGCCCGGCTGGCCCGCGACGATGTCGGCGGGGCGTTCGCGCTGGCCGACTACAACCGGGCCGGCATGATCCGCGATTCGGCCGGTGACCTCCCCGGCCGGCGGGCCGCCTCGGCGCGGCTCGCTGCCGTCCACGAGCGGTTGCAGAAGGCCGCCCTGACCGGGATTGCTCAGCGCCATGCGGACGTGGTCGCCGAGGTCATGGCGGCTGAGGACGCGGTGGACCGGGCAGCTCCGCAGCGGTCCACCCGGCCGGATCCCGCACCCGGAGTTGCGGAGATCCAGAGAGCCCTGCCTGCGGACGCCGCTCTGGTGCTCATCCAGTCGTTCGACCAAGATCTGATCATCTGGGTGGTACGCCCTGGCGAGCTCGTGGTGAAGTCGCAGACCTACCCGCGCCGGGATCTGATCCGTGCCGTCCGCGAGCTGCACGCCGCCTGCGCGGACTTCGCCACCGACGGCGCCGTCGCCGGGGCACTGGCCGCCCGCCTCGCCACCCGCCTGATCGACCCGGTCGCCACCGCCCTGGCCGAGGTGAACCGCCTCTACCTCGTCCCGCCGGCCCACCTGATGCTGCTGCCGTTCGCGGTCCTGCCGCTGAACGGTGTCCCGCTCGGCGTGGACCGGGCCCTGTCCGTGCTCCCGGCCGCGGCCCTGCTCACCCGCGCCGGCAGCGTCCCGGATCTGGGTGACCCGGACCGGCCGACGGTGCTGGTCGGCGACCCGGCATATGCCGGGCTGCCCCGCCTGCCCGGCACCGGCGCCGAGGTCCGGGCGATCGCCGCGCGCCGCCGGGCGGCCGTGATCCTGACCGGCGAGCACGCCACGGCGCGCGACTTCGCCCGGTACTCCCGCGGCCGGTCCGTCGTGCATCTGGCCACGCACGGCCTCGTCGACGAACGTCACCCGCACCTGAGCGAGCTGGCCCTCGCCGGCCACGACCGGATCACCCTGCCCGACCTGGCCGGCCTCGGACCCGGCATCGACCTGCTCGTGTTGTCGGCCTGCCACACCGGCCGCGGCCGTGCGACCGCCGGCGGCGACGTGTTCGGGCTGGCCCGGGCCGCGATCTCGGCGGGGGTACGGCAACTGGTCGTCTCCCTCTGGCCGGTGGACGACCCTGAGCGCCTACTCACTGATGACCGCGATGTACGACCACCTGGCCGACGGATCCGATGTCGCCGAGGCGCTCGCCCGGGCTTCCCGCCAGGTTCGCGGGGCAGATCACGACACCGGAGCCGGCAGCCGGACCCGGGACCTCAGCCCGGCCGGGACGACCGGCGCCAACCGGATCGCGCACTGGGCGCCGTTCGTTCACATCGGGGTCTGAGCGGTTTTCCCCTCCGGGGCGGGTGGCCGGAGCACCGGTGTCATCACGATCGACAGGACCAGCAGCACCCCGACCGCCATCAGCCCTTTCAGCACCGTCACATGGTCACCGAGGAAGCCGATCAGCGGCGGTCCGCCGAGGAAGGCGCAGTACCCGATCGACGCGACCACCGAGACCCGGGCCGGGGCCTTCGACGGCTCATCGGCCGCCGCGCTCATCCCGACCGGGAAGCCCAGCGACGCGCCCAGCCCCCACAGCAGCGCCCCGCCGAACGCCACCGCCGGGATCGACCCGAAGACGAACAACACCAGGCCGACCAGCGCGGTCACCGCCATCACGCGCAGCACCACGATCCGGCCGTAACGGTCCAGCAGCGCCGGCCCGAACCAGCGGCCGATAGTCATGGCGGCGAGGAAGACCGCGAACGCCAGGGTGGCGATCGACGCCGACACCCCGTAGTCGTCGATCATCGCCACGCTGATCCAGTCGATGCCGGCGCCCTCGGTGAAGGCGAAGGCCAGCACGAACACACCGATCAGCAGAGTTCGCGGCTCCCGCCACATCGCGAAGGCGCCACCGCCGGCCCCGGATTCCGGCGAGGAGCCGGAGTCCGGAGCGTAGTGGCGCACCGAGGCCAGCACCGCGACCGTCACCAGTGCGCAGGCGACGATCACGTGCGCGGTGACCGAGATGCCCAGGGCCACCGCTCCCGCGCCGGCCAAGGCTCCGGCCACGGTCCCGACGCTGTAACCGGCGTGGAACCGCGGCATGATCGACCGGCCCAGACCGCGTTCGACGATCGCGCCCTGCACGTTCATCGCGACGTCCCAGGCGCCGGTGGAGAAGCCGTACAGGTAGAGGCCCACGATCACCGGGACCACGCCGAACTGGTATCCGATCGCCACCGCGGACAGCGACGCGCCGAGCAGCACGGCCATCACCGCGACCGTCCGCCGCGAGCCGAACTTCCCGACGATGCCGCCGGCGAGCGGCAGCGCGGTGATCGAGCCGACGGCGATGGCGAGAAGCACCAGCCCGAGACGGGACGGTGTCAGGCCGAGCGCATCCCGGATCTGAGGGATCCGGGCAGCGAAGCTGGCCATGGCCACGCCGAGGAAGATGAAGGAGATGTAGACGGCTCGGGTGGATGCCCGCAGGTCCGTTGCCACGCCTGTGCTCAAGAGTCGCCCCGTGAATGGTGAGGAAGGTTCACCGGTGACGCTATACAACAGCGCGGGCCAGCCATAGCGGTTGGGCGGCCGGCCGGCTGACGCGCGGTCGGCCGCTGAAGATAGGGAGCCCGGACAGGGGCCGGTCGGATCAGCTGCTCGGAACTGCCGTCGACCGCAGCTGAGCGGAAAGATCCGGCCCGGGAGATGACGGGGTCACGCCCGCACCTGCCAGGGAGCCCACTGCACCGGCTCGGCGAAGCCACTGCGTCGTGCCTCCCGAGCCCCGGCCGCGGAAAGCGGCCCTTCCTGTCCGGTCTTCACCCCGATGCCGATCAGCCTGGCCTCGAACCAGGACCCGCTCATGCCACGACGGACGCGTTCCCAGAGCCCGCCCTCGATCAACGCGGCGGTGTGGCGGTGCAACTGCTCCACCAGCTCTCCCGGGTCCGCACCGCAGTCGTCGCACGGACAGGCCGGCAGCGTCTCACTCCACCAGCGCCCGATGTGCAGGATCAGCCCCGGGTCGGTGAAGTGAATCGCCAGCGGCGCAGCCGTCGGCATGCGGGGAATCAGCCGGACTGTCCGCACGAGCGCTTCGTCGGGCCCGAGCGGTTCCTTGCTCTCCCGCCGTTCCACCAGGTAGCGGCCGGTGAGCTCGTCCAACAGGTCGTCGGCCGCCTCGTGCAGAACAGCGAAGCGGTCGAGGTCGGTGGCGCGTGCGTAGCCGTCCACCCCTGCAGTATGCCGCGCTCGGCCCGCGGCACCCTGCTGCTCCGGCAGAAGCGGAGTCATTCGAAACTGAAGTCGCCGGCCTTGACTCCTGCGACGAACGCGTCCCACTCGGCCGTGGTGAACCGCAACGGCATGCCGTTCGGTTCTTTGGAGTCACGGATGAGGAAGTCATCTCCCATCCGGGCCACCTCGACGCAGGAGCCCGCGGAACAATGACCGCTGCGACGCCAATGCGGCTCTTCCGTCCGTTTGATCATGTGTGTGCACCTCCGTGACGGTTCGAGTCCCACCGTAAGCGAACGGGGCGGAGGCGCAGGATGAATGAAAACGAAAGGACGCCGCTTATCACCTCAAATGTGAGGTATGCGGCGCCCGTTGGGGAGGATAAACGCTTTTTGCGTCAATTATTTGACGGCCCGCCCTGTGTCGGATGTCAGCACAAGGCGGGCGGCCGAAATCTCAGAAGCGGAACTCGCCCGCGTTGACACCCGCGACGAACGCGTCCCACTCGGCCTTCGTGAAGCTCAGGGGGGCGGCCTCGGGATTCTTGGAGTCGCGGATGAGGTATTGATCGTCGATCTTGGCGACCTCGACGCAGGTCGACGTTCCGCAGCGGCTGCTCTTACGCCAAGCGGGCACGTTCATCTCTCCCATTGGTGGACCTTCCACGGTTTAGTTGCCGGAAACGGCGAAGACCGCCCGGCGCTGTACTTGTCATTCGTCCTGAGGCGGCAGACTCTTCTGGCCGTTCTCGAGAACCTCTATCTGCCGCCCGATGAATTCGATCGTGTCGGCCTCATCCGCGACCTCTTCCCAGACCTTGTCGAAACGAGCGCGGTGTTTCGCGATCGTGTCCCGGTCCTCGATCAGTTCGTCGCTCAGACCGGTCTCCCGGTAGAGCACCTCGCCCTCGCTCAGAACGAGGAGGTCGAAGCTTGCGTTGTTGGTCACCGAGGCGTCGAGCGAGAACGGCACCATCCGGATCCGCAGCGCACCCGCCTCGACCTGTTCCCGCAGGTACCGCAGCTGCTGAGCGAACACCCTCGGGCCGCCGACGGTGCGCCGCAGCACGGACTCGTCGAGCATGAGCAGCAGCTGCACCTCGGTGCCACCCCGGGCGAGCAGGGCCTCGCGACGCTTCGTCCGGGCCTGGATGCGCCACTGCCGCTGGTCCTCGCTGAGTTCGTCCTCGTAACGGGTCATCAGCGCGGTCGCATAGTCGGCGGTCTGCAACCAGCCCGGGATGTAGTAGATCGAATACGACCGGATCTCGGCAGCCTCGGCCTCGTACTCGATCAGTTTACGCAGCGCGTCGGTCAGATTTTCGCGGAACGGCGGTCCTTGGTACCACGCCTGGCGCTGCCTTGTGCGCGCAACCCGGGTATCCGCGATGAGCGAGGTGACGGCGGCCTTGTCCTTCACCCCGAGGAAGCCCAGAAGTGGCCTCAAGTCGTTCGGGGACACGGTGACGTCACCGTTCTCGATCCTGATCACCTTGCTCAGGGACCAGTCCATCGCGTCGGCGACCTGGTGCTGGGTGAGGTTCGCTCGCTCCCGCGCTTCACGGAGCGCGAGACGCACGCGCCGGCGCGCAATCGTAGGCGAGTCGCCCTCAGCCATGAGTCCTTCATCGTCGAAGAAATGGAGCTACTGACAGTAGTGGATCTCCCGCTATCTGCTACCTCGCTGACTGCCAAGTGGCAGGCAGCGAGGTTGCGGACATCCTATTACTGTGCATCAGAACGACGGGGTCAAGGAGCGGTTTTGATCAAATAGCAATCTCACCCGAGAGGGCTTCACGAATGGCCTGGTCACGCTGCTGCCAGGCCATAACCCCAAGAGGTGCGCCGAGTGTCCTCCATGGCTCTGCGCAGGGCCCGGCTCACCTGATTGAAGACCCGTGAGTCAGCCGAGGAGTAGAGCACCACGGCGCGGTCCCGGTACTGCGCGTGGAGTTCCCAGTGGCGCGGCTGGCGCCAACTGGCCGCTACGGCCGGTATGGACAGGGCGAGGAAGCCGACGACGTACAGCATGGGGTCCGCCAGCATGGTCCAGCCGGCCGTCGCCGCGACCACGACGCCCGCGGCGAGAGCCGGAGCGAAGGGCCGCACACGTGCCGGCGCCTGAACGAGGCCGACATTGCGCAGATGGTGAACGTTGAAGACCAGCCTCGCGGGGCTGGTCCGCCAGATGAACTGGTCATCCGTCACTGTGGCGTCGGGTCCGTCATAGTAGGTGCGTGTGCGCATGGCGAACTCCTTCTCGCTTTTCCTTGCGAGGGGGAGAAGAGCGGGCCACCATTGGCGCGAGAGAACATCCCCGCCTCGCTTGTCGCAATGAACGCCTCGCTCGTCGCAATCAGCTTTGCCGCAAACAGGATTGTCGCAACCAGCGTTGTCGCGGCCAGCCTTACCGCAACGAGTGCGGCGTCGTAACGACGGTAGTGCTCGGAATAGCCCGGGCCGGAGGCGGACAACGGCACCCGTTTGCCGCCGGGTGCCGTTGTTTGTCTCTCCCTCCGACTCCGCCCTTTCTTGCTCTACTGGTAGTGAACCACGCCACCCCGCTGCCCGCCACCATTCAATCTGCCATGTTGCAGACTGCGTACAAGCTGCCTCGATGATGTGTGTCGTCCCCCTCGGGCGGGCAACGAGCGGTTTCGGTCCCCCGGGGATCGGGTAGGCCCCATACGGATGCCGCGACGAACCTATATTTTCGCAGGTGGGAAGGGCGTTGACCGGATGGAGAGCCGATTGATTGTCGCGGGACAGGCGGTGCAGCCAATACTGGTGATGTTCCCGTTGGGCCTCTTCGCGATGGCCGGTATGTTCGATATGGCGGACTTGCTGGGGGGCCCTAGCATGCTCGGGCAGCTGGCCTACTGGAACGTCGTTGCCGGCCTGGTCGCCGGGCTGCTGGCAGCGGTCGCCGGCGCGATCGACGTGGTCTTCGTGCGCCATCCCGGAGCGCGCCGCCTCGGCGTGCTGCGCACTCTTCTCAATATGGGCGTGCTGGTCATTTTCATGGTCATTCTGATGCTCCGGATGCAGGCACCGGACCGGGTCGTCGGTGGCGGGCTCTTCGTCGTCGAACTGCTCGCGCTCGCGATCGCCGGATATGGCGCCTGGTTCAGCGGACAGATCGCCACCGGACAGACTCCGGCGTTTGCTCGCGCCGTTGCCGGGAACCGCAACTGAGGACGCCCCCGGTATCGGAAGGAGCAACACGATGACCGCATCGATCAAGGGGAAACGAGTGGCTTTCCTGGCGACCGATGGCGTGGAGGAAGTCGAGTACACCGAGCCGCGCAAGGCCGTGGAGTCGGCCGGCGGCACGGCGGAGCTCATCTCGATCAAGAACGGCGAGATTCAGGCCGTCAACCACATGGACAAGGCCGGCACGTACCCGGTGGAGCGGCAGGTCACTGAGGCCGACGCCACCGACTACGACGCGCTGGTGCTGCCCGGCGGGGTCGCCAACCCCGACTTCCTGCGGGCGGACCCGGACGCGGTGCGCTTCGTCCGCGAGTTCGTCTCCACGGGCAAGCCGGTGGCCGCGATCTGCCACGGCCCGTGGACCCTCGTCGAGGCGGGCGTGGTCGACGGGCGGACGCTGACCAGCTGGCCGAGCCTGCGCACCGACCTCGTGAACGCCGGCGCCACCTGGGTCGACGAGGAGGTCTACGTGGACGGCGAACTGATCACCAGTCGCAACCCGGACGACCTGCCCGCCTTCTGTGCGGCGCTCGTCGACAAGGTCGGGGCCAAGCAGCCGGGCTAGGAACGCCGACGCTTCACGCGTACCCCCGCAGGGGTTCTGTGGCGCACGGCAAGCTTGCCGTGCGCCACATGCGTGCGAGGTGACTAGGTCCGCTCGGCGGCGGACGCCGCCCACGCCTCGTCGGCGGCCTTCTTCAGCGCCATGCCGTCCCTGCCGTTGTAGCGGACCAGCTTGGGCAGCGCCGCGGCCAGGGCCAGGGTGCCGGCCACGCAGAGCACGCCGCCGGCCCAGATGGAGCCGGAGATGCCGAGCGAGGTCCGGGCCATCGCCCCGGCGCGGAGCTGGCCGAGCAGAGGGCCGGTGGTGTACGAGAGCATCTCGATGCCGGCCAGGCGCCCGCGCAGGTGGTCGGGGATGGTCTGGTTCCAGATGATCATGCGGAAGATGCCGGAGATCATGTCCGCGGCGCCGGCGAAGGCCAGGCAGAACAGGGTCAGCCACAGAGTCTCGGAGAGGCCGACGCCGATGATGCCGACGCCCCAGAAACCGGCGGCGACAAGCACCATGAGGCCGTGCCGGTGCACCCGCCCGGTCCAGCCGGAACCGAACGTGGCGAGCAGCGAGCCGACCGCCGGGGCGGCGTAGAGCAGGCCGAGCACCTGCGGGCCGCCGAGCTTGGTGGCCAGGAACGGGTAGAGGGCCGACGGCATGCCGAAGAACATCGCGTTGATGTCGACCAGGTAGGTGCCGAGCAGCTCGGGACGGGACCTGGCGTACCGCAGGCCGGTGACGACGCTGCGCAGCGACGGGCGGTCGGCGGCCGGGGGCGGGGGGACGGCCCGGACCAGGCTCAGGCAGACCAGCGAGACGGCGAAGGTCAGCAGGTCGAACGCGTACACCCAGGCCAGGTCGAAGCTGGCCACCAGGATGCCGGCCAGCGGCATGCCGAGGAGCTGGGCGAACTGCATGCCCATCGACTGCAACGCCATGGTGGCCGGCAACTCCTCCGGCTTCACCAGGCGCGGGATCATCGAGTCCAGCGCGGGACGCTGCAGGCCGGCGACCGCGGCGGTGAGGAACGCCGCCACGTAGAGCAGCCACAGATGCGGGGTCTCGGCGAGCGAGTTGACCAGCAGGATGCCGCAGATCAGCGCGAGCATCGCCTCGCTTGCCCGGACCAGGACGCGGCGGTCGATGTAGTCGGCGAGCGCGCCGCCGACGAACGACATGATCAGCAGTGGGGCCAGCTCGCAGACGCCGATCAGGCCGACCATCAGCGGGTCGTTGGTCAGCTCCGCCACCTGGAACGGGATGGTGACATAGCTGATGAACGAGCCGAACGCCGTCACCACGCCACCGGTGAAGACGAGCCGGAAATCCCGGGAGGTGCGCAGCGGGGTGAGGTCCAGCGCGAAGCGGCGTTTACGGGATGTCACGTCGGGCCATCCTGCCTCGGACGGCCCGGGCGCGCATCGCGATTTTCGTTACTTCATGACGAGCCGGCCGGTGCTCCGGAAGGTGGCCAGGTCGGCCAGCGCCTCGTCGATGATGAACGACTTCGGGCCGGGCAGGGCGTCCAGCGCGAAGAAGCCGGCGTCCACGCTCTCGTCGGTCTGCCGGAGCAGCTCACCCTCCCAGCTGTCCACCACGAACGTCATCAGCACCTGCTGGTAGGTGTGCTGGTATTCGTTCGTGTAGGTGTACGCCGTGTAGAACGCGTACGGCGTGAGCGCGGTCGCCCGGAGCCCGGTCTCCTCCCACAGCTCCCGGACCGCGCACTCCTGCATGCTCTCGCCGAGCTCCATCGCGCCGGCCGGGATGGCCCAGCGCAGGTTGTCGGAGCGCTGGATCAGCAGCAGCCGGTCCTGCTCGTCGAACACCACGGTCCGTGCCCCGACGAAGAAGATCGTGTCGGTGTCGCCGACGCTCGCCCGCACTCGGCCCAGGTAAGACTCTGCCCACGTCAATGCCACACGGCGAGCCTAGCTAGGCGCTCTTGCGAGCTGCGGGCGCCTTCTTGGCCGCGGGTGCCTTCTTCGTGGCGGTGGTCTTCTTCGCAGCGGCCTTCTTGGCGGGTGCCTTCTTCGCGGGTGCCTTCTTCGCCGGGGCCGGCGCGTCCTCCTCGCCACGGGCCTTGCGGGCCCGCTCCACCGAGGCCTTGAGCGCCGCCATCAGGTCGATCGCCGCGGCCGGCTCCTCGTCGGCCTCGTCCGGCTGCACCACCTCACGGCCCTCGACCTTGGCGTCGATGACCTCCTGGAGCGCGGCCCGGTAGTTGTCGGTGAAGTCGTCAGCCTTGAAGCTGCCGGCCATCGAGTCGATCAGAGAACTCGCCATGGCCAGCTCGGCGGGGCGGGTCTCGATGTCCTCGTCCAGGAAACCGAAGTCCGGGGTGCGCACCTCGTCCGGCCACATCATGGTGTTGAGGACCAGCACGTCGTCGCGGACCCGCAGGGTGGCCAGCTGCTCCCGCTGGCGGATCGCGATCTTCACGATCGCCACCCGGTCGGCGTCCCGCAGCGCGTCACGGAGCAGCACGTACGGCTTGGCGGCCTGCCCCTCGGGCTCCAGGTAGTACGACTTGGCGAACAGGATCGGGTCGATCTGCTCGGCCGGCACGAACTCCAGCACGTCGATCGCACGGGAGGTGCTCAACGGCAGGTCGGCGAAGTCCTCGTCGGTGAGGATCACCATCTCGCCACCGCCGATGTCGTACCCCTTGGCGATGTCGTCGTAGCTGACCACCTCGCCGTCGACCGAGCAGGTGCGCTGATATTTGATCCGGCCGCCGTCGGTGCGGTGCACCTGGTGGAAACGGATGTCCTTCTCCTCGGTCGCCGAGTACAGCTTCACGGCGATCGACACCAGGCCGAAGGAGACCGCGCCTTTCCAGATCGCTCGCATGTTCGACTCCTCATCGAGATCGAGTGTCCGGACCCCTGATCAGAATGGCATTAGTGAGACGCCTGCGTAAGGTGAACGCTTCTGCCTATGGTGATCGGGTGCCGGGTACGCCCCTGTCTCCGATGCTCGCGACCACGGGCGGACTGCCGGTGGGCCCGGACTGGAGCTACGAGTTCAAATGGGACGGTGTCCGCGTTCTCGCACTCTTCGCCGGCGGTCCACCGGAGCTGTTCGCCCGCTCCGGAGCGGTGGTGACCGCGGCCTACCCGGAGATCGCCGACCTGCACCTGCCGGAAGGCACCCTGCTGGACGGCGAGATGGTGGTCCTGGACACCCGGGGGCGGCCGTCGTTCACCGCGCTGGCCGAACGGATGCACGTGCGGGAACGACACCGGGCGGCCCGGCTGGCGGCCACCCTGCCGGTCACCTACATGGTGTTCGACCTGCTCTTCCAGAACGGGATCGACTACACCCACCTGCCCTACCTGGCCCGCCGGGAACGCCTGGAGGAACTCGACCTGGCCGGCACCCGCTGGATGGTGCCGCCGTCGTTCGGTGACGGGCCGGCCACCGCGGCCGCCGCCCGGGAGAACCACCTCGAGGGCGTCATCGCCAAGCGCACACACTCGGTGTACCTGCCCGGACAGCGCTCCCCGGACTGGGTGAAGGTGAAGTTCGACCAGACCGGCGACTACGTGATCGGCGGCTGGCGTCCGGGCGCCCGCAAGCTGGGCGGGCTGCTGGTGGGCGTACCGACCCCGCGGGGCCTGGCCTTCCGTGGACGGGTCGGCGGCGGGATCGGCGCAGCCCGGGAGAAGGAGCTGCTAGCACGGCTGGAACCGCTCGCGATCGGGGAGTCGCCGTTCGTGCCGGGCGCGGTGCCGCGTGAGGATTCACGCGGGGCGCACTGGGTACGACCGGAACTGGTCGCCGAGATCCGGTACGGCAACCAGACGCCCGACCGGCGGCTTCGGTTCCCCCGGTTCCTCCGGTTGCGGGACGACAAGATGCCCGAGGAGTGTGCCGAGGATGCCCCGTGATCGGTTCCTGACCCGGGTCGACGGCCGCGACCTCGAGGTCTCCAACCTCGACAAGGTGATGTACCCGGCGGCCGGGTTCACCAAGGGCGAGGTGATCGACTACTACACCCGGATCGCGCCGGTGATGCTGCCGCACCTGCGGGACCGGGCGGCGACCCGGATCCGATATCCCAACGGCGTCGAGGGCATGCACTTCTTCGAGAAGAACAAGCCCGGCGGCACCCCCGACTGGGTCCGCCTGGAGACGCTGCCGGTGCCCGGATCGACGAAGAGCCGGGAGACCATCGAGTTCGTCGTCGTCGACGACCTGCCCACGCTGGTCTGGCTGGCCAACCTGGCGGCGCTCGAACTGCACACCCCGCAGTGGCGGATCGGCGCCCACCCCGACCTCATGGTGGTCGACCTGGACCCGGGCGCGCCGGCCGGGCTCAAGGAGTGCTGCGCGGTCGCCACACTGATGCGGGACCGGCTCGCCGAGGACGGGATCGAGGCATATCCGAAGACGTCCGGGAAGAAGGGCATGCAACTGTGCTGCCCGATCTCCGGCACACAGGATTCGGAAGTCGTCTCGTCGTACGCCAAAAAGGTGGCCGAGGAGCTGGCGGCGATGGTGCCCGGCTCGATCACCGCGAAGATGGCCAAGGCCGTCCGGCCGGGCAAAATTTTCATCGACTGGAGCCAGAACAACGCGGCCAAGACCACCGTCACGCCGTATTCGCTGCGTGCGGGCGCGGAGCCGACCGCGTCGACGCCGCTGACCTGGGACGAGGTCATGGCGATGGGCACCGGTGAGCTGGCGGCGCGGCAGTTCGGCGCGGCCGAGGCGCTGGACCGCGTGGATGAGCACGGCGATCTGCTGGCCGGCGCGCTCAGCGGTGGACCGGCCGTCCCGGATTGATCAACACCGGTATGGTGCGCCGGTGGGTATCTCCCGTGGCGCCGCGATCGCGACCCTGACGACGTCTCTGCTCCTCGCCGGCATCGTGCCGGCCTCCGCCGCCCTGACCGAGCCGGACACCACGGAACCGGTCGTGACCAGCACCGGGCTCACCGCCGGCGAACTGCTGCGCCGGCAGCCCACGTTCACCCCGGTCTTCACCGACGACACCGGTGTGGTGATGGTCGAGATCCTGGTCGACGGCGTCTCCAACCGGATGCACTCGATCCAGGGCGGCACGCCGCGACAGCTGCACGCCTGGCTTGCCGACGTGCCGGACGGCAGCGAGGTGGACCTGACCGTCCGCGCCTACGACGCGGCCCGCAACTTCGGCGAGCTCACCACCCGGGTGCGGGCCGACAGCGTCGCGCCGCAGGCCACCTTCTCGCCCGGCACCGAGGTGGTGCTCGGCGGTGGCGTCACCACGATCGTCGTGACCGAGACCTCGGCCGACACGGCGTCGATCGTGCTGCGCGAGGCGGGCGTGGAGAAGAGCCGGGCCACCGCGGCGCCGTGGGAGCTGCGGTGGGACACCCCGGACCGGGCTTCGTTCGGGTCGGTCACGCTTGTCGTCACCGACCGGGCCGGGAACGCGACCCACTACGACCGGGGCTACCAGCTCGACACCGCCGGCCCGAAGATCGAGGCGAGCACCAACTGGATCCGGGAGGTCGTGGGCGCGGGTCGCGCCACGATGGGCGTCGTCGCCGACGACCCCGCGGACGTCGCGCGCATCGAGTGGTGGGTCGACGGAGCGCTGCGGGGGACCGGCGCGGGAATCAGCCACGACTTCGGCCGGGTGAGCCGGACCGTTCCGGTGCAGGTGCGGGCGTTCGACGCGATCGGCAACGTCACGGCGCTGAACCGGCAGGTCCGCGTCGACGCGACGGGCCCGGCGGTCAGCTGGGTCGCACCCGCGCCGGGCGCCCTGCTGCGCGGGTCGTGGATCTCGAGCACGGTCCGGGCCACCGACTCCGCCGGCATCAGCCGGGCCAACCTGAACGGCTGGGACGCGACGCCGGGCAACGTGAACCGGCGCTCCGTGCGGTTCGGCGAGGGCCGGGCCACGCTGACCTGGATCGTCTACGACGGGTTGCTGAACACCACGACGCTCCGGCGCACCGTGACCGTGGACAACACCCGCCCGGCGGTCAAGGTGACCCGGGCGCCGAAGAACAAGGCCAAGGTCAAGGGCACGGTCACGGTCGTGGCGGCGGCGAGCGACCGGAACGGGATCGCCCGGGTCGAGCTGCTGATCAACGGCAAGGTGGTGGCCCGCGACCACCGGTCGGCGTACCAGTTCTCGATCAGCACGAAGAAGTACGGCAAGAAGATCAAGGTCCAGGTGCGGGCGTACGACAAAGCCGGCTGGGTGACCACGACGGCCGCGCGGACCTGGTCCCGCTGACCACCCGGTGACCGTGGATGGGCCAGACTGGGGCGCATGACTGACGCGACCGGTCCCCGCGTGCCCGCGTACCGGCGGATCGCGGCAGATCTGGCCGCCAGGATCAAGGCGGGGGAGTACCGGCCGGGCGACGCCCTTCCGGCGCAACGCGACCTCAGCTCGCGGTACGGCGTAACGCTGATGACCCTGCGCCAGGCCCTCCAGCAGCTCCGGGACGACGGGCTGATCGTGCAACAGGCCGGTCGTGGCACGTTCGTCGCACCGGCCCAGGCCGCCTACCGGGTCGACACGCTGCGCAGCTTCGTCGACGACCTGCGGGAACAGGGGCACGAGGTGTCGACCGAGGTGCTGGAGGCGGTCCTGGAGCCGGCATCCGGCACCACCGGGCCGGCGCTGCGGCTGGTGCGTCTGCGCCGGCTGGGTGGTCGGCCGGCCATCCACCAGACTTCCTGGGTACGACCTCCGCACGGCGCCGCGGTCTCCGGTGACGACTTCCGGGTCACGTCGCTCTACGCCGCGCTCGCCGCGGCGGGCGTGACGATCGTGCGGGCGTCCGAGCGGATCGTCCCCGGCCTGCTCGACGAAAACGTCGCGCGACATCTCGGGCAGCCGGCGGGCGGGGCGGTGTTCATCAGCGAACGGACCACCTTCGCCATCGACGATCAGCCGGTGGTGGTGGACCGGGCGGTCATCCTGGGCGAGCTGATGGAGATCCGGGCCGAGCGGGCGGCGACCCGGCTCTCACTGCAGTGGGTGGCGGGCTAGCGTCTGTCCCGCGGCGGCGACCTTTGCGTCGATCATGGCTTGTCCGGCCGGGGTGAAGGCGCCACGCGGGATGCCGGTCTGCATCGCGCCGTGCTTGACCAGCCAGACCTCGCGGTGCCGGCGGGCCCAGGACAGCCCCGACCACTTCAGGGTGGAGTCGCTGGACGCCGTCACGATCCGGATGTCCGCGTCGGTGATCTCGTAACGGACCGGGTGGGCGTACAGATCGCGCTGAGTCCGCCACGTGATGACCGCGAGCAGTTCCGGCATGGCGACCGCGAAGACGGCCCCCGCGATGATCACGACGAGCTGGGTGGTGACCCCGCGCATCGACATGCTCAGCACGGCCAGCGGGACGACGACCAGGGCGGCGACCCGCACGCCGATCACCCGCTTGCGGCCGAACGCTTCCAGCGCCATCCGCCGGACCAGGGGATAGCCGAATCGGAATTCACCGATGATGTGCATGCCGGGAGTATCCCAACCAAACGATCTTGGTGGGGGGCGGGGCCACGGCGTAATCTGCACGCCGATCATCGATGCCTGGATTGGCGGGGAAGCATGGCCACGCTCGCACTGGACCTGAAGCACCCGGCGTCCGCGTTCCTCTACAACGCGACGACGCCCCGGATCTTCATCGACGGCACGCAGGTGCCGAACGCCGGCTGGGGACAGAACATGGTCCCGGTGGCGCCCGGCCCGCACCGGGTGGAGATCTACGTGCCGTACGTCATGCCGCGCAAAGCCGGCCGTGCCGCCCTCGACCTCACCGTCCCCGAGGCAGGCGTCTCCCTGGAATACATGGCGCCGACTGTCACTTACGCCCGCGGCTCGCTCGGCGCCCCCGGTCAGCAGAAGTCGACCGGGCTGCGGACCATCCACACCCTGAACATCGTGGTCATCGCGCTCGTGGTGATCGGCGTGGTGGTGGCCCGCTTCCTCTAGAGGTCTGTCCCGCGGGACAGACCCCTAGTCCACGCTGGGCAGCGGCGGCCCGAGGACGTCGTCGGCGTCCACGATCGTGTAGGCGTACCCCTGCTCGGCGAGGAAGCGCTGGCGGTGAGCCGCGTACTCGGTGTCGATGGTGTCCCGGGAGACCACGGTGTAGAAGTGCGCCTGCCGCCCGTCACCCTTCGGCCGCAGCACCCGGCCGAGCCGTTGCGCCTCCTCCTGACGTGAGCCGAACGTGCCGGACACCTGGATCGCCACCGCCGCCTCCGGCAGGTCGATCGAGAAGTTGCCCACCTTCGACAGCACCAGGGTCCGCAACGACCCGTCGCGGAACGCGTCGAAGAGCCGCTCCCGCTCCTTGTTCGTCGTCGAACCCTGCACGATCGGCGCGTCGAGATAGTCGCCGAGCTCGTGCAGCTGATCGAGGAAACCACCGATGACCAGCACCTGCTCGCCCGGGTGCTTCTGCACGAGCGCCTTGACCACGGGCAGCTTGGTGCGGGCGGTCGCCGCCACCCGGTAGCGCTCCTCGGCCTCGGTCACCGCGTACGCCATCCGCTCCGCCTCGGTGAGCGTGACGCGCACCTCGACACACTCGGCCGGGGCGATCCAGCCCTGCGCCTCGATGTCCTTCCACGGCGCGTCGTACCGCTTCGGGCCGATCAGCGAGAACACGTCGCCCTCGCGGCCGTCCTCACGCACCAGCGTCGCGGTGAGGCCGAGCCGGCGGCGGGCCTGCAGGTCGGCGGTGAACCGGAAGATCGGCGCGGGCAGCAGGTGCACCTCGTCGTAGACGACCAGGCCCCAGTCTCGCGCGCCGAACAGGTCCAGGTGGGTGAAGGCGCCACCGCGGCGCGAGGTGAGCACCTGGTAGGTCGCGATGGTGACCGGCCGGATCTCCTTGCGCTCGCCGCTGTACTCCCCGATCTCCTCCTCGGTGAGCGTGGTGCGGGCGAGCAGCTCCCGCTTCCACTGGCGGCCGGCCACCGTGTTGGTGACCAGGATCAGCGTGGTCGCCTTCGCGGTGGCCATCGCGGCCGCCCCGACCAGCGTCTTACCGGCGCCGCAGGGCAGCACGACCACCCCCGAGCCCCCGGCCCAGAAACCGTCCACGGCCTCCTGCTGGTAGGAGCGCAGGTTCCAGCCGTCCTGCCGTAGGGCGATCTCGTGCGCCTCGCCGTCCACGTAACCGGCCAGGTCCTCGGCCGGCCAGCCGAGCTTCAGCAGCGCCTGCTTGAGCCGGCCCCGCTCCGAGCCGTGCACCGCGATGGTCTCGTCGTCGATCCGCGCGCCGAGCATGCCGGCCAGCTTCTTCGACTTCGCCACCTCGATCAGTACGAACTTGTCGAGGCCGCGCAGGACCAGCCCGTGATTCGGGTCGTTCAGCAGCTGCAGCCGTCCGTACCGGTCCATCGTGTCGGCGACGTCGACGAGCAGGGCGTGCGGCACCGGGTAACGGGAGAACTTGATCAGCGCGTCGACCACGCTCTCCGCGTCGTGCCCGGCCGCTCGGGAGTTCCACAACCCCAGAGGGGTCAGCCGATAGGTGTGGACGTGCTCCGGGGACCGCTCCAGCTCGGCGAAGGGCGCGATCGCCATCCGGCACGCCTGGGCGTCCGGGTGATCCACCTCCAGGAGCAGGGTCTTGTCCGACTGCACGATCAGTGGTCCGCTGCTCACCCGTACACCTCTCTGTGCCGTTTGCATCCGGCAGAAAGCCGACCATCCAGTCTGCCACGAAATCCGATGCAACGTTTTCGGCCGCCTTCACGTGTAACTCGTGACGGGTGTGCTGGGTCGTGCATCAAACGGGGGTGCACGATCCAGCGCGCCGAATCAGCCGACCAGCGCGTGGGGACTTCGGGTCAGATCCGCACCCGAAGTCCCCACGCTGGAATTGCCCACAACGGTGAGAGGCCGCTTACTCCTCGGTGACCGCCGCGGTGATGCGGTGCAGGGCGAACGTGTGCAGGCTCTCGCCGCGCTCGTCCTCGGCCCGCAGGTAACCCGCGCTCAGCGACACCGGCCGGACCAGGCGCGACAGCGTGGCGCCGTGCGAGTCCACGTACCCCACCCAGACCTTCGCCTTGTCCCGCACCGCCTGCTGGAGCACCGCCATGGCCTGCGAATGCTGCTGCACCGCGGTCAGCCCGGGCACCGCCTGCCCCTGCGCGGCGCGCACGGTGACCGGGGCACGCCGGGCCGCGCGGGTGGCGATGTCGCCGCGCCGCAGCTGTTCGACGACGCCGGCCAGGCGGGGGCCGGCCAGGGCCGGCGGGCCGGACGGTTCGGCGATCCTGGGGGTACGGGTGGGCGCGCGCCGGGCTTTCGGCCGGGAGAGCATGGTCGCGCCGCCGACGTCCTCGGCCACCGGGGCGTAACCGGCCTCCCGCAGCACGCCCAGCAGCCGGGCCACCGGCCGTGGGCTGACCAGCACGGTCGGCGCGATCCGGCGCAGGTCCGCCGAGCCGGCCCGCTTGTCCGCGAGCACCTCGGTGAGCAGCGCCTCGTCGTCGCTGCGCAGATAGGAGCCGGCCGAGCCGCTGCGCAGGCCGCCGTGCTTGCGGGCGGTGTCGTCGATCAGGTAGGTCAGCGTCTGCGGCACCGGTGTGCGGGACCGGCGGCGGAAGAGCGTGTGCAGGTCGTCGGCGCGGTAACCGACGTCCAGGGCGCGCCGCAGGCTGGCCGGGGTGACCCGGAAGACGCTCGCGCCGCCCGCGGACTCCGGCTCGGCGATGTCGTCCAGTTCGGCGGCCAGTTCCGGCTCCGGCGGGCCGGGCACGACCACGGTGAGGTCCGCCTGCACCAGGAAATGGTCCACCGGGGCGGGCACCAGCTGGTCCAGCGCGTGGACCGCGTCGGCGGGCGCGTCCTCCGGATGCACCCCGAGCGGGTCACCCTCGTCCGGTTCGTCGCCTGCGAGAAGGAGACGGGCGTACGACGTCAGGGCTCCCAGCCCGGTGATCCCGAGCAATGCGGCGCCGGTGAGCGCGTCCCGGTGTGAGCCCTCCCGGCCACGGGCCCGGCGGGGCGCCTGCCAGGCCAGCAGCGCGAGCAGGTCGTCGGCGGACGGCGCGGCGCCCTGTTCCAGGCCGGCGAGGGCGTCCAGCGCCTCCCGGCGGGCCTGCGGCGCCCCGGCCCGTTCCGCGTCCGGTGCCAGTGCGTTGATCGGGCGGTCCCGTTCGTCGCGGCGGCCGATCAGTCCGGTCTGCCGGGTCATCGCCAGCCACGCCCGGGCCAGCACCGCCCAGCGGTGCGCGACGCCGGTGGCCTTCCACAGGTCGTACGCCCCGGTGGGCAGGAAGACGTCCTGGGCGCCGGTGGACCGGCCGGCGCTCAGCTCGGACTCGCCGAGCAGGCCGGCCGCGTACGCCACCTCGATCAGCAGTGCGGCGGACGGTTCGTCGTAGCCGGCCGCGCGGGCCAGCCGCCGGAGGTCGCGAACGCCCAGGCCGCCGGTGCGCAGGACCGGGGCGGCTTCGGCGGCCAGCGCGTCGAGGATCGCCTCGGTGGCGCGTACCGCCTCCATGACCTGTCCGGTCCCGGCGGAGTCGGCGGCCTTGCGGTCGCGCATCGGGGCGTCCGGGACGGGCGGGAACGGGCGCAGCGGACCCAGCGGACCGGTCTCGCGGCGCAGCAGCATGCCGACCTCGCGGGGCAGCTCGACCAGCTCGCCGTCGCCCCGGGGCGCCCGGCCGGCCTCGGAGACCGGGACCAGGATGTGCTGCTCGACGAGCCAGCGCACCGGCTCGGCGACCGACTCCCGGTTGAGGGCCCCGATCGGGGGACCCGCCGCCAGGCGCTCCAGCACCGCGCGGGCCCCGGGCGGTGCGGCCAGCACGGTGCGCCGCAGCTTGGCGCCGTCCGCCACGAGGATGGCGGCGTGCACGTCCAGGTAGTCGGCCGGCCGGCCGAGCCCGGCCGGGTAGGGCGAGGTGACCTCGTCGACGGCGCCGACGACCTGGAGGGCTTCCGGCGGGCCGTGCAGCAGGAAGCGGGCGCGCAGGCGGTCGATCGCCGCGTGCACCTGGTCGGCGGCGACCCCGGCGGTCAGCTCCAGGATCGCGTCCACCGAGGTCAGGGCGGTGTCGGAGGCCCGGCTGAGCCGGGCGGCGTCGAGGACCAGCAGGGTGAACTCGTCGAGCGCGTCCAGGCAGCGGGCGACCGAGTTACGCGACTGGGCGCGGACAGCGAGAGCCGAGATGTCGGCGGGCACCGGCACGACGAGGTCGGGGCGCAGCTGTATGAGCGCGCCCAGTGCTTCGTCGGGGAGCGACCGGAGTTGATCGGCGAATGTGGTGGCCATCGTCTTCAACGCTAACGTTCATGGGACGATGGTGGTGGGTCCGGGCGTGGCCGGGCCCCGATCGCGAGGAGGAAAGAAAGTGGCGTCACAGGCCAAGAAGCAGGCTCCGGAGAAGAGGGAGGCCGCTGTCGAGGGCCACCTCGAGGTCTCCGAGCTGCTCTCCGACCGTCCCGCCGCTCCGTCGCCGTTCGGTGACGACCAGACCTTCCCGCTGCCGGTGGAGCGCCTGACCTACAAGTACACGATGGGGCAATGAGCGCGGCGGTCGGTTTCGACCTGGACATGACCCTGATCGACTCCCGGCCGGGCATCCGGGCCGCCTATCGGGCGCTCACCGCGCGGACCGGGGTGCACGTCGACGCGGACCTGGCGGCGTCCCGGCTCGGCCCGCCGTTGCGCACCGAGCTGGGCCACTGGTTCCCGCCCGAGGAGCTCGAGGCGGCCGTCACGACCTACCGCGCGCTGTACCCGGAGTACGCGATCGTCCCGACCGTCCCGACTGCCGGCGCCGTCGCGGCGCTGGAGGCGGTCCACGCGGCCGGTCTCCGCGTGGTCGTGGTGACCTCGAAACTGGGCCGGCTGGCCCGTCTGCACCTGGATCATCTGGGTCTGCGCGCCGACGAGCTGGCCGGCGACCTGTTCGCCGAGGGCAAGGCGACCGCGCTGGCCGAGCACGGCGTGCAGTGGTTCGTGGGTGATCACGTGGCGGACATGGTGGCCGCCCGCACTGCCGGGATCCCGGGTATCGGGGTGACCACCGGTCCCTGCTCCGAGCAGGAGCTGCGTGATGCCGGCGCGTCGTGGGTGCTGCCCGACCTCACCGGGTTCCCGGAGCTGCTGGCCGAGATTGCAGTTGGGTCCCGGCCCGGTCCTGGATAGCCTTGCCGTGAGCAGTTGTGTCCATTGAGTGAAGTTGAGGTCAGCGGTGCCCACGGGTCGAGTGAAGTGGTACGACGCTACGAAGGGATTCGGGTTCGTCACCAGTGATGAGGGTGGTGACGTGTTCCTGCCCAAGGGCGCGCTGCCGGCGGGGGTCACCGACCTCAAGACGGGTCAGCGGATCGAGTTCGGTGTCGTGGACAGCCGCAAGGGCGCCCAGGCGCTCGGCGTGAAGCTGCTGGACGCTCCGCCGTCGCTGACCGAGCTGCGCCGCCGCCCGGCGGACGAGCTGGCCAGCATGATCGAGGACATGATCAAGGTGCTGGAGAGCCAGGTGCAGCCCGCGTTGCAGCGGGGCCGTTACCCGGACAAGAAGAGCGCGCAGAAGATCGCTCAGATCGTCCACGCCGTCGCCCGCGAGCTTGAGGTTTAGAGCGACCGGAACGGCTGGACCCTAGGTGTGAGACCCGCCGCCGCCGCGCGCCCGAGCAGGGCGTCGGCGGCGGCGAGTCCTTCTTCGCCCAGGTCGAGGGTGAACTCGTTGACGTAGAGCTCGATGTGCTGCCGAACCACCTCGGGTTCCATCTCCTGCGCGTTGGCCAGGATGAAGTCGGCACTGGCGGCCGGGTCGAGCCAGCCGCGGCGCAGCGAGTCGCGGACCCATTCGGTGGCTTCGGCGGGGTCGACAGTGCCGCGCTTGGCCAGGATGGCGCCGAGCGGGATCGGCAGGCCGGTGTCCTTCTCCCACCACTCGCCGAGGTCGGCCAGGGCGGTCAGGCCGTACCGCTGATAGGTGAAACGGGCCTCGTGGATGACCAGGCCGGCGTCGAACCGGCCGTCGGCGACGCCCGGCATGATCTGGTGGAACGGCACGACCTCGATCCGGGCCGGCGGGGTGTCGGCCGCCCAGAGGCGGAACAGCAGGTACGCCGTGGTCCGGTCACCGGGCACGGCCACGGTCGCGCCGGTCAGGCCGGTCCGGTCCCGGGTCAGCACCAGCGGTCCGCAACCCCGGCCGAGCGCGCCGCCGCAGGGCAGCAGCTGGTAATCGTCGAGCAGCCACGGCAGCGCCGCGTAGCTCACCTTGACCAGGTCGAACGCGCCGTTCTCGGCTGCGGTGTTGGTCACGTCCACATCGGCGAAGGTGAGGTCGACCGGGGGAGCGCCGGGCACCAGCCCGTGGATGAGCGCGTGGAACACGAAGGTGTCGTTAGGGCACGGGGAGACTGCCAGGGAGAGCGCCACGGTTTCACGCTAGCCGCGTCCGGGGATGAGTGGCTCGTCGCCCCGCTGTCCAGCTCCACACACCCGGCTATGCGAAAGAAAAAAGATTCATCTTCGCCTCTAGATCTCTGGTGTGACGCTTCTTACACTCGCCTTTGTTGGATCAGATGATCGATCAAAGGGGGTGTCCCGTGTCGCGACTTCGTGCGCTGACCGCGGGCGTCCTGGTGCTCGGCCTCGTCGGTGGGCTGCCCGCGCCCGCCGCCATGGCCGCGAGCTGGACGCCTGCAAACGACCTGGAGGGCGCGTGCGTGAGCCTCCAGGTCTTCGACGGATCCACTTCACGCGGTTACGTACGCCGGGACTCGGTCGGCTACGGCTTCACCGGCACGGCGGCGAGCGCCGAACCGTTCCGGTTCGAGGCCACCCAGCTCGGGCGTTACCTGCTGCGGGACTCCACCGGCAAGCCGCCGTACCAGAGCGTGCTGGGCTGGGTGTGGGCCGGCGACGCGTACGGGGACCGGGCCGACTGGACGGTCAGCAGGGCCGACGGCCGATACCGCTTCCTCAACACCGCCACCGGGCAGCAGCTGGGCGTCCACCTCGGCGGGCTCGGCGCGGGGAATGCCAGCTCCACCGTCGCGCTCGCGCCCGCCTCGGGGTGCGCCGCGATCCCGGACATCACCACCGGGGTGAGCGGCACTCCCGCCCCCGGCGTCGACGCCGGCGGCAAGCTGTCCGGCTGGATCGACGCCCACGCGCACATCACCGCGGCCGAGGCGTTCGGTGGATCACTGCACTGCGGTGACGCGTACGCCCCGGGCGGCGCGCCGGTCGCGCTGAAGGGCTGTGCCTCGCACGCGACTCTCGGCTGGGGCGCCCTGCTCGAAGCGATCATCGCGGGCACCGACCCGATCAACTCGGCCGAGGACGGCTGGCCCACCTTCAACGACTGGCCGCAGCACGACACGATGCTGCACGAGGCCTCGTACTTCCGCAGTTTGGAACGGGCCTGGAGGTCCGGCCAGCGGGTGATGAACGTGCTGCTGGTGGCGAACCGGGTGATCTGCGGTCTGACCCTGGAGCACACCTCCTGCGACGAGATGGACCAGATCCGCGCGCAGTCGGATTACCTGCGCAAGATGCAGGACTATGTGGACGCTCGCAGCGGCGGTCCGGGCAAGGGCTGGTTCCGGCTGGCCACCACCCCGGCGCAGGTGCGCCAGATCGCCGCTCAGGGCAAGCTGGCCGTGACCATCGGCGTGGAGAACTCCGAGCTCTTCGGATGCCGCGAGATCAACGACGTGCCGCAGTGCACCAGGGCGCAGATCGACGCCGGGCTCGACGAGCTGGAGAGCATGGGCGTCAGCGGTCTCTACCCGGTGCACAAGTTCGACAACGCGTTCGGCGGCACCCGGTTCGACGAGGGCGTCACCGGCGCCGCGGTGAACGTCGGCAACCTGATCTCCACCGGCCACTGGTGGCAGGCGACCAGCTGCACCGGCCCGTCCGACAATGAGCAGCCGCTGGTCAGCGACGACTTCGCCAAGCTGCTCCAGCTCGGCGTGGACCTGCCGGCCGGAGCGATCCTGCCGGTCTACCCGAGCGGCAAGATCTGCAACGTTCGCGGTCTCACCCCGCTCGGCAGATATCTGATCGAGCAGATGATGGACCGCGGGATGATCATCCACGTCGACCACATGAGCGTGAAGACCGCGTCCGCCGTGCTCGACCTCGCCGAGCAGGCGAAATACCCGGGCGTCACCTCCGTGCACAGCTGGTCCGACCCGAGCATGATCAACCGGATCCTGGGGGTCGGCGGGTTCGTCGCGAGCTACGCGTTCTCGGCGCATGACGACGGCCAGGACACGCCCACCTTCCTGGAGGAGTGGCGGACCAACAGGGGTCTCACCAACGGCTCCAAGATCGCCGGGTACGGGGTGGGCACCGACGTCAACGGACTGGGCCCGCAGGCCGCTCCCCGGTTGAACGCCGGTTCCAGCCCGCTGACCTACCCGTTCACCGCGACCAACGGCACCACGGTGAGCAGGCACGTCTACGGCTCGCGGACCTTCGATCTGAACACCGACGGCGTCGCCCAGTACGGCCTCTACGCCGACTGGATCGTCGACCTGATCAACCAGTCGGGATCCGATGCCGCCCTCCTCCGCAAGCAGCTGCTCAGCGGCGCCGAGGCCTACACGGTGATGTGGGAGAAGGCTCGCTTGTGAGTCTGGTGACCGCCGATCCAGCGGCGCCGGTCCGGCGCCGCTGGATGGTCGCTTACGCGCTCGCCATGATCGGCGTCGCGGCCGGCTGGTTCGGGCCGATCCAGATCCTGCTGCCCGAGCAGGCGGCCCGGCTGGCCGGCGAGGACGGCAAGGAGGCGCTGCTCGCCCTGGTCACCGCCTGGGGCGCCGCGGCCTCGATGGTGGCCAACCCACTTTGGGGCGCGCTGTCCGACCGGATCGGCTCCCGGCGGATGCCGATCTTCATCGCCGGCGTCGTGATCGGGGTGGCCGGCCTGCTGGTGCTCTCGGCAGCGGACACCACCACCACGATGGTGTCCGGCTGGATCCTGGTCCAGATCGGACTGAACGGACCGCTTGCGGCACTGGCCGCGCTGATCGGCGACCGGGTCCCCGAGGGCCAGCGCGGCACGGTCGGCGCGCTCTTCGGAGTGGCTCAGATCGTCGGCGTGGTGCTGGGCACCGCGGTGGCTGTCGCCGTGGGCCAGGGCGCGCCGGGTTACATCGCGGTGGCGATCGCGGTGCCACTCCTCGGCACCGCCCTCGTCCTGATCAACAAGGACGCGGCCGGCGTCCGGCGGGAGCCGGCCCACTGGGCCGCGCTGCGGCGGCCGGGTACCCGGTTCGCCTGGGCCTGGCTGATCCGTTTCCTGCTCAACCTGGTCAACGCGCTGGTCCTGGTCTACCTCTTCTACTACCTCTCGGATCAGGTCGGTGTGGCCGACGCCGCCGGCTGGGTCCTGATCCTGACCGTGGTCAACGTGCTCTTCGCCGGCATCTTCGGCTTCGCCGGCGGTGTGCTGTCGGACCGCTGGGAACGCCGCAAGGTCTTCGTCGCCGCGGGCGCGGTGATCCTCGCCGCCGGCACGACGCTGATGGCGCTCTTCCCGGTGGTCCCGGTGGTGGTCGCCGCGTCGGTGCTGATCGGCGTCGGCTGGGGCGCGTACATCGCGGTCGACATGGCGGTGCTCACCCAGGTGCTGCCGGACGCCGAGACCCGGGCCACGATGCTGGGCGTCGCCAACATCGCCGGGACCCTGCCGCAGTTGCTCGCGCCGGTGCTCGCCGCGCCGATCGTCACGGCGCTGGGCGGCTATCGCGTGCTCTACCTGGTCACGGCGGCCTTCGCGCTCGTCGCACTGGCCTGCCTGCCCCGCCTGACCGCAATCAAGTGAGAAGCGTGTGAACTTCGGGCTCGATACGCACCCGAAGTTCACACGCAGGTTCGACGCGAGAGGATCCACTGTGTACCCGCAGTTCCCGCCGGGCTTCCGGTTCGGCATGTCGACGTCCGCCTACCAGATCGAGGGTGCGGCCGAGGTCAACGGGAAAGGCCCGAGCATCTGGGACACCTTCACCGGCCGGCCCGGCGTGGTGCGGCACGGCGAGGACGCCCGGGTCGCGATCGACCACTACCACCGGTACGCCGAGGACATCGGTCACATCGCCGCCGCCGGGGCGCACGACTACCGGTTCTCCTTCTCCTGGACCCGGGTGCGCGCCGACATCGACTTCTACGACCGTCTGGTGGACACCGTCCTGGCGGCCGGCTTGCGCCCGGTCCCCACGCTCTACCACTGGGACCTGCCGCAGGACCTGGAGGACGCGGGCGGGTGGACCAACCGGGACACCGCGCACCGGCTGGCCGATTACGCCGGCACCCTCGCAGTGCGTCTCGGCGACCGGATCCGGGACTGGATCACCATGAACGAGATGAGCGTGCACACGCTCTACGGGTACGCGCTCACCGATCACGCCCCGGCCCGGGGACTGGGGCTGGAGGCGCTGCCCGTGGCCCACCACCAGCTGCTCGCGCACGGGCTCGCCGTGCGGGTTCTGCGGTCGCACGGCGCCGCCACGGTCGGGGTCGCCAATCAGCACTTCCCGGTGACACCGGCGAGCGACGACGAGGCGGACCGGATGGCGGCCGGCCTCTTCGCCGACCTCACCAACTGGACGTTCGCCGACCCGATCCTGCGCGGCGGATATCCGGACGAGCTGGTCCGGGCCGGCGTCGGGGTGCCGGACGCCCAGCTGGACCGGGACCTCGAGCTGATCGGGGCACCGCTCGACTTCTACGGGGTCAACTACTACGAACCGACGATGATCGAGGCGCCGAAGGCCGGCAAGGACTACTCCGGGGTGCTGGAGGTCGACATCCCGGACGGGCTCCCGTTCTCCCCGGTGCCGGTGAAGTGCGACGAGCGGACCGACTTCGGCTGGGCGATCGTGCCGGCCGGCCTCACCGAGATCCTGGTGACCCTGCGCGACCGTTACCCGAACCTGCCACCAGTGATCATCACCGAGAACGGAGCGTCGTTCCACGACGCCGCACCCGGGCCGGACGGGCGTGTCCACGACCCGCGCCGGATCTCCTATCTGGACTCCCACCTGCGCGCGGTCGCCGACGCGATCGACGCGGGCGTGCGCGTGGACGGATATTTCGTCTGGTCCGCGATCGACAACTTCGAATGGGCCGCGGGTTACGACGAGCGGTTCGGCCTCGTCCACGTCGACCGCGAGACATTGGAGCGAACCCGCAAGGACTCCTGGTACTGGTACCGCGACCTGATCGCGGCTCAGCGCCGCAACTGATCCACGAACGTCGTCGCGAGGCGGGACAGCCGTTCGGCGCGTCCCTCCTCGGCCCAGCCGTCCACCAGGCTGAGCAGCGTGCTGCCTTCGACCAGGATGATGAAGTCGTCGATCACGGCTTCGTCGTCCACGCCGGGCCGCAGCTCGTCCGTCTCCCGGGCCTCCCGCAGACAGTTCCGCAGGTGCACACGGATGTCCCGGTGCGACTGCCGGCGCGACTCGGCGAGACGGGGATGGGACAGCGCCGCCCCGGCGAACGCGACATTCACATGCGCGTCGGCCGCCCGCTCCTCGTCCAGCGGCAGCACGGCCTCCAGAGCCGCCCGCAACCCGGCCAGCCCGTCCCGGTTCTGCCCGATCCGGAAAGCCCGCTCGACGATCCGGTCGTAGACCGCCTTCTGCGCCGCCACCAGGATGTCGTCCTTGCCGCCCAGAAAGTGCGCGAGCACGCTGAGTGAACACCCGGCCTCGTCGGCGATGGCCCGCGTGGTGGTCCCCTCGACACCACGTGCCCGCACCACACGCCACGTCGCCGCGAGCAGCTCGGCGCGTCTCAGATCGTGGTCCACCAACCTCGGCACACAACTGAGCGTAGCCACCCGCCCCGACACCCCCGACAACCGAGGTGGTCCCGCTTTTTCCCATTCATTTAGTACGAGCAATGCAAAGTCCCGTGGCCACCCCGCGACCTCCCTGCCGGGCCGCGCCCGGCGACGCGACCGCCGGGCGGAGCTGCCCACTCCAGCCCACCCCACCGTGTGAAGTTCGGGTTCGTTTCGCACCGCAACTTCACACGCTGCCCCGCCGACCGCCCAGCGTGTGAAGTTCGCGTTCGTCCCGCACCGCAACTCCCCACGCTGCCCCGCCGACCGCCGAGCGTGTGAAGTTCGGGTTCGTTTCGCACCGCAACTTCACACGCTGCCCCGTCGACCGCCGAGCGTGTGAAGTTCGGGTTCGTTTCGCACCGCAACTTCACACGCTGGAATGCAGCTCCGCCCGGCGGTCGCGTCGCCGGGCGCGGCCCGGCAGTCAGGTCGCGGGGTAGGCCCGGGACGCTTGGATTCGGCGGGGACGAGGGTTACGCGTACCAAAAAGGGTGGAAAAGGTTCGGTGGACCGCTCAGCGTTGGTGGGCGGCGGTGAGGTGGGTGGGCAGGCGGCCGGCTGGATGGCGGTGAGGTGGGTGGGCAGGCGGGCTAGGCGGGGGTGGGGACGGTCAGGGTGCGCAGGCGGCGGGCCAGCGGGAGGGTGGCGATCACCGCTACCACCGGGATGAGGAAGGCGATCTGCAGGCCGACCGGTTCGGAGAGGGCGCCGAGGAGTACCGCGCCGAGGAGGGCGCCGCCGTAGTTGAAGAGGTTGACCTTGGCGATGACCTCGTCGCTGCTCTGTGCGGCGGCCTCGCCGGCGGCGCTGAAGGCCAGCGGGACCAGGACGCCGACGCCGATGCCGGCGATCGCGAAGCCGGTGACCGCAGCACCGACCGTGGGGAGGACGGCGACCAGGCCGCAGCCGGCGCCGCAGGTGGCCAGGGCGGCCAGGACGATCGGCGTGCGGCCGGCTCGGGGCACCACGTGGTCGGCCACCAGGCGGCTGACCAGCACGGCGGCCTGGTAGGCGGCGTAGCCGAGCGGGGCGGCCGAAGCGGTGGCGGAGAGCGAGTCCTGCAGGTAGACCGAGCTCCAGGTGCTCACCGCGGAGTCCACCAGGAACGCAGTGAAGATCAGCATGCCGCAGACCCAGACCACCGGACGGATGCTGCGGCCGTCCTCGGCGTGCACGATCGCAGCCCGGCGGGTGCGGCCGGGCTCGAAGGCGCGCCAGCCGAGGAGGCCGATCAGTACCGCGTAGGCCGCCGCGATCGCGAGGGCCGCTTCGGCGCCGGCGCCGATCTCGAGGAAGCCGGACATCAGCAGGGCGGCGGCGATCGCGGCGGCGGTGTAGCAGGCGAACAGGCGGCTCATCACGCTGCGGCCCAGCCGGGCCTGGACCAGGACGCCCTGCATGCTCAGCGAGGCGTCCACGGCGCCGAGGCCGATGCCGTAGGCCAGCAGGATCGTGATGAACAGCGGGTTGGGGGTGGTCAGCGTCGCGCCGCCGAGTCCGGCGCCGATGAACAGCAGGCCGGAGGCGAGGGCGTACCGGCTGCCCCAGCGGTTGGCGATCCGCTCGGCGAGCATCGAGCCGCCGGCGGCGGCCACGACGACGCCGAGCAGGACCGCCGAGACGAAGGTGTCGTCGATGTCCTGGCGGTCCTTGAAAGCCGGCAGCGCGGTGACCAGAGCCGCATAGCCGAGGCCTTGAGCGGCATAGCCGGCGCCGATGAGACGAGCCCGGGCGGCGGCGCTCATGTCCTTCATCGGGCCTCGCTTAATGTCGGCAACGACTGTCAGCGCAGCATGACGGGCGTAATGAACAACATCAACACTTGTTTGTAAACGAGTGTGGCCCGATTGTCCGGAAGTTCACCCGACGGTAGTCAGCGCGGGTGCCGCCGTCCGCAACGCGGCGAACGCGTCGGCCAGCCACCAGGCGGCCCGGTCGCGCGGGCCGACCGGGTTCGAGATGGTCCGCAGTTCGGCGAAGGGCACGCCGGCGCCCTCGGCAGCGGTCGCGACGCCGTGTCCCTCCATGGCCTCGGCGACCGCGTCCGGGAAGCGTGCCGCCAGGCGTTCGGCGGTCCCGGCAGTCCCGGTCACCGTGCTCAACGTCAGCACCTCGCCGGTCACCGCGCCGGGCAGGGCTGCCTGCAACGCCTTGAGGAATGCGGGGTCGCAGTCGATCCGGCTGCTGCCGAAGCCGAGCTCCTCCACCGGGAGGAAGCCGCCGGGCGTCTCAGCGCCCAGATCGGCGGCGATGCTGCGGGAGGCGAGCACGGTGCCCCCGACCTCGGCCCGGCCGGGGAAGCCGCCGGCGATGCCTGCGCTGAGCACGGCGCGGAACGAGCGGGCGGCGAGCAGGCGGGCGGTGCCGGCGGCAGCGGCGGCGGGGCCGACACCGACCGCCTCGACCACGATCAGGTGCGGGTCGATCCCGCTGCGCAGGGCGTCCGCCTCGGCGGGCACCGCGGTGACGACGAGCAGGGGGTACGGGCTCACGCGTCCTCGCCGTCCGCGGGTTTGTCGACGCTGGAGGGCCGGTAGACGTGGAAGCCGGGCGGGGCGACCGGCCGCGGCTCCTCCCGGGTCTTCGGCTCCTGCCTGGTCTTCGGTTCCTCGCGTGTTTTCGGTTCGGTTCTGCTTTTGCGCCACCTGGACCTGGCGGGTGGCTCGGCCAGCGTGGTGCCCGATGGCCTCGTCCGGGTCGGCGCCGGTGCGGGGCCGGGCTCCGGCTCCGGCACGGTGGGGGCCTCCGGCCAGGGGTCGGTCGCCGTCATCGCTTCGTCGCCCGCCGGTTCCGCGCTGCCCGGCCGGCCGGCCAGCCGCTCGTTGTGCAGCCGGGCGGCGGCCCACGCCGCGCGGGCGGCCGCGAGGGACGCCAGCAGGGCGGCCAGGCCGAGACCCCACTGCCCGGAGAGCGGGATGAGGCCGATGCCGCCGCCGGTCACCCAGGCCAGCATCAGCACCGTCTCGGAGTGCGCGAACGCGGTGGCGCGCTGCTTCTCCGGCACGCGTTCCTGGATGCTGGCATCGACGGCCAGCTTCGCTATCCCGCTGAAGATCGCGGTGAGCAGCGCCAGCAGGGTGACCATCGCGAGGTTGTAGAAGACGGTGGTCAGGACCGCCACGCCGGCCGTGACGATCAGGCCGCTGGACTGCAGGGCGAGAGGGCGGCGGATGGTCAGGCCGGTGCCGGCGGCGGTGGAGAGGAACGTGCCGAGGACCAGTGCGGCACCGACCACGCCGACCGCGGCGCCCCGCGCCATCTCCTGACCGAACACCGTGGCGTTCAGATCACCGCCCATGATCGCGAAGGTGAGGAAGAGCAGCAGGAAGCCGTAGAGCAGACGCAGACTGGAGCTTCCGATGAGGGTGGCCAGCACCAGACGGTTGGCGAGCGGGCGGTCGGCGCGGCGGCCCACCCGCAGGACGGCCCGCCACGGGCGCGGCATCGCCTCGGGCGGCTCGGAGTCGGCGCGGGGCGGCAGGCGCAGTGACACCACGACCCCGACCAGGAAGATGATCGCCGCGACCCGCAGCGGCCACTGTGGCCCGAACCTGAACGCGAGCAGGCCGATCGGGGCGACCAGCGCGCCGGCGAACGTGCCGTAGACGCTGGCCCGGGCGCCGACCTGGGACAGCGCGACCCCCTCCGGGAGCAGGCGCGGGACCGCGGCGGAACGCGCCACCCCGTACGCCCGGGAGAAGGCCAGCACCCCGAACGCCGCCGGATAGAGTCCCCAGCCCAGCAGGTTGTCGGCCATCACATAGGCCAGGAAGGCGCGGCCCAGCATGGTGGTCGCCAGCGCGTACCGCCGGCCGTGGCGGAAATGGTCGAGCAGTGGGCCGACCACCGGCGCCAGCAGCGCGAACGGCACCATCGTGATGAGCAGGTAGAGGGCGACCTTGCTGCGCGCCTCGCCGAGCGGGACGCTGAAGATGGTCCCGGCCAGGCCGATCGCGATGAGCGCGTCGCCGGCACAGGAGATCGCGTGCAGGTCGAAGAGCCGGATCATGCCGACCTCGTTGGCGGCGCCACGGGCTCGCGCCGACCCGACCCGGCGGGTGGCCCAGGCGCTGCCGCGCACCGAGCCGCGCACCACCAGGCGCACCGCCTTGACGCCGGTGCCGACGGTGCGTCCGAGCGTGGGAAGCAGCGGCATGGGAACCATCCTGACTGATGCGGGCGAACGATGCCCCCTCCCGCGCCCGTGCTTTTGGGGAGTCGTTGCGGGGCCGCCGGTGCGGTAGGCAACAATGGGCGGGTGACCTCTCGGACCACTTCCCGCGCCGCCCGACTCGACCAGGTCTGTGCCGATGCCGTCGGGGTGGCGCGCGGTGCCATCACCGAAGTGGACCCGAGTGATGTCGGGGACCACCTCGAAGCGATCGCCGAAGGCGACCGTGTCGTGACTCACTTCTTCGACAGCCACCTGGACGGCTATCAGGGCTGGCGCTGGGCGGTGACGGTGACCCGGGTGCCCCGCAGCCGGCACGTCACGGTCTGCGAGACGGTGCTGCTGCCCGGCCCGGATGCGCTGCTCGCTCCCGGCTGGGTCCCGTGGAACGAGCGGGTGCAGCCGGGCGATCTGGGCGTCGGTGACCTCATGCCGACCGCGCCGGACGACGACCGTCTCACCCCGGGCTACGTGCTGAGCGACGACGCCGCGGTCGAGGAGGTCTCCTGGGAGATCGGCCTGGGCCGGCCCCGGGTGATGTCGAAGGAAGGGCGGATGGAGACCGCCCAGCGGTGGTACGACGGGGAGTCCGGCCCGGAGGCGGCGATCTCGACCGCCGCGCCGCGCAACGCCCGGTGCGGCTCCTGTGGTTTCTACCTGCCGCTCGCGGGTTCGCTGCGGCAGATGTTCGGCGTCTGCGGCAACCTTTACGCGCCGGACGACGGCCGGGCGGTCAGTGCCGACCACGGGTGCGGCGCCCACTCCGAGGCGCTGCTCGCCACCGTCGAGCAGCCGGTCGACGAGCTGCCGACGGTGTACGACGACAGTGAGGTCGAGGCCGTGGCGGTCAGCCGCGGGCACGGCTCGGTGGAGTCGGGCGAGCCGGCCGAGGATTACGGCCACAGCTGAGGTCAGTCGCGGACGCTGAACTCCGCGTGCGTCAGCGCACGACGGCGTTTGCGGTTCCGGTCGTGCACGACCATGGTCAGCGTGCCCGGAAGACCCCAGACCAGGCCGGCCAGGCAGATCTCGACCCACTCATCCGGTGCCCCGGACAACCAGGTGACCAGCAGGGCGATGGCGAACGCGGCGACGCCGGCCAGCGCGAACGGGACCATCGGCGGGTCCAGTGGCTCGGGCCGTGGTTTCGTCCCGGTCACCACGGTGAGGGCCGGCAACGGATCGCCGGTGTGCGTGGCGGGAGACAGGTCACTCACTCCGCCAGGGTAAGGCCACTACGCACCGCATCGGTGTAGCGCGTGAGAGTTGTAACATCGCTTGGCTTTTCCCGAGGTAGGGGCATCTGCAAGCATGCGATCACATGTCCACAGAAATCGAATCGCCTCCGAGGAACGGCTTCGACCGGTTCTTCGAGATAACCAAGCGCGGGTCCACGCTGGGTCGTGAGATCCGTGGTGGTGTCGTCACGTTCTTCACGATGGCCTACATCGTGGTGCTCAACCCGCTGATCCTGGCCGGCGGCGCCGACGCGACCGGCGCCCAGCTGCCGATCGCCGCCCTCGCTGCCGGAACCGCTCTGGTCGCCGGCCTGATGACCATCCTGATGGGCGTCGCCGCCCGCTTCCCGCTCGCGCTGGCCGCCGGCCTGGGCGTGAACGCGCTGGTGGCGTACGAGATCGCGCCCGAGATGACCTGGGCCGACGCGATGGGCCTGGTCGTCATCGAGGGTGTGCTGATCGCCGTCCTGGTGCTGACCGGCCTGCGCACCGCCGTGTTCAAGGCGGTCCCGACGCAGCTCAAGACCGCGATCGGGGTGGGCATCGGCCTGTTCCTGATGATCATCGGGCTGGTCGACGCCGGCTTCGTGCACCGGGTCCCGGACGCCGCCAACACCACCGTCCCGGTCGAGCTCGGCCTGGGCGGCAAGCTGATGACCTGGCCGACGCTGGTCTTCGCGCTCGGCCTGCTGTTCACGCTGGTGCTGTTCGTCCGCAAGGTCAAGGGTGCGATCCTGATCGGCATCCTCGGCACCACGGTGCTGGCGATCATCGTCGAGGCGGTGGCGAACCTGGGCCCGGCGATCCAGAACCCGCACGGCTGGTCGCTGAACGTGCCGACGCTGCCCGACCAGATCATCGACACGCCGGACCTGTCGCTCGTCGGCCAGTTCAACGTGCTCGACTCGTGGTCGACGGCCGGTCCGCTGGTCGTGCTGATGTTCATCTTCACGCTGCTGGTGACCGACTTCTTCGACACCATGGGAACGATGGTCGCGGTGGGTCAGGAGGGTGACCTGCTCGACTCCGAGGGGATGCCGCCGCGGACCAGGGAGATCCTGCTGGTCGACTCGGTCGCCGCGGCGGCCGGCGGCGCGGCCAGCGTCTCCAGCAACACGTCGTACGTGGAGAGCGCCTCCGGTGTCGGTGAGGGTGCCCGCACCGGTGTGGCCAGCCTGGTGACCGGTGTGTTGTTCCTGATCGCCATGTTCTTCGCCCCGCTGGTCAAGATCGTGCCGTTCGAGGCGGCCTCGACCGCGCTGGTGGTGGTCGGCTTCCTGATGATCAGCACGGTTCGCCAGATCGACTGGTCGGACTACACGATCGCGGTGCCGGCCTTCCTCACCGTGACGCTGATGCCGTTCACGTACTCGATCTCCAACGGCATCGGGGCCGGGGTCATCACCTATGTCGTGCTGAAGCTGGCGACCGGCCGGGCGCGGGAGATCCACCCGCTGATGTACGGGATCGCCGCGCTGTTCGTGCTCTATTTCGCCCGGGGTCCGCTGGAGGCCTGGATCCTCTGAATCCGCTGATGTCCACCGTCGCCGGTTGCGCTACCGTGCCGGTGACGGTGGTCATACGGGCGGTTTTCCGATGTCGTTAGCCATGCTCATTAGCTAGGCTAAGTATTGTGATGGAGCGGGTGATGACGACGGAGCGTACGACAGCCGAACCGCTGGCCAAGACGCTGCGGGACGCGATCACCCGGCTCGGCCGCCGAGTCCGCCAGGCCCGCCCGGTCGGTGACCTCACGTTCAGTCAGCTCTCCGCACTGACCAGCCTCCAACTGGCCGGCGCGCTGACCCCTCGTGAGCTCGCCGACGTGGAACGGGTTCAGCCCCCGACGATGACCAAGATCGTCGGGAAGCTGGAGGAGCGTGGACTCGTGGCGCGGACGCCGCATCCCACCGACGGGCGCCAGGTGATCCTGGCCGCCACCGACGAGGGGCGCGCGGTTTACACGCAGTACGAGCGGGCACGAAACGAATGGCTGGCCAAGCAGCTGGTGCAGCTGACCCCCGAGGAACGGGACACCCTGGCTCGAGCTGCGGAGATCCTGCAGCGCGTCGCTCGGGGCTGAACCCGTCAGGTCGATCCGCTTCGTCACACGACGATGACGCGTACGACCGAACCGGAGGGGGCACAGCCACGTGCGGGCAGCTCTAGGCTCCACATTCCGATCCCTGCACGTCCCGAACTACCGCCTCTTCGCCGGCGGACAGCTGGTGAAGCTGGTCGGCGTGTGGATGATGTTCACGGCCCAGGACTGGCTGGTGCTGGAACTCTCCGGCAACTCGCCGGGCGCCCTCGGCATGGTGACTGCGCTCCAGTTCGTACCGGTCATGCTCCTGACGCTCTGGAGCGGCCGCCTGGCCGACCGGTACGACAAGCGCAAGCTGCTGATCGGGGCGAACGCCGCGTTCGCGGTGTTCGCCATCGCCTTCGCGGTGCTGGTCGCCAGCGGGGTGGTCGAGCTTTGGCACGTCTTCGTCTTCGCCCTGCTGCTCGGCATCGCGAACGCCGTCGAGACACCGGTCCGGCAGTCCTTCGTCTCCGAATTGGTCGAGCTGCGGCTGCTGCCGAACGCCCTGGCCCTGTCCGCCGCGACCTTCAACATCGCCCGGATCAGCGGCCCCGCCCTGGCCGGTGTGCTGCTCGCCGTGCTCTCCACGCCCGGCGTGTTCCTGATCTCGACGGTGCTCGCGGTCGCGCCGGTCTTCACCTATCTCCGGATGCGTTCGGCCGACCTGCTCCGCACCGAGCGCAAGAGCGGCGCGAGCACCCGGGTGATCGACGGCCTGCGGTACGTCGGCAAGCGGCACGACCTGCTGCTCCCGATCTGCCTGATGTCGATGATCGGCATGATCGGCTTCAACTTCCCGGTCACCCTGGCGGCCCTCGCGAAGATCGACTTCCAGGCCGGCCCGTCGACGTTCGGCCTGCTCACGACGGCCCTGGCGATCGGCTCCCTCGGTGGCGCGCTGGCCGGGACCCGGCGCAGCACGCGGCCCGGCGTCTACAAGGTGATCGGTGCCGCGATGCTCTTCGGGCTGTTCGAGGTGGCCGTCGGATTCTCGCCGAACTTCCTGGTCGCGGCGCTGCTGCTGGTGCCCACCGGGTTCTTCTCGATCTATCTGGCGCAAGGTGCCAACCACCGGGTGCAGATGGGCGTGGACCCGGCTTACCGGGGGCGGGTCATGGCGCTGTACGTCCTGGTCTTCCTCGGAACCACGCCGATCGGCGCGACCCTGGCCGGGTGGTGGGGCGAGCACTACGGCGTGCCGTCGAGCATCTGGGCGGCCGGGATGGTGAGTTTCCTGGCCGCCGTGGGTGCGCTGGTGTGGCAGCTGCGGGTCGGCGGGGATCGGGTGGAGGTGCGGGTCCGGCCGCGGCTGCGGGTGCGGGTGCTGGCCGGGGTTCCGGACACGCTTGCTTCGGACTCGCCGGCTTCCAGCTCGCCGGCCTCGGACTCGTCCGCTTCGAGCTCGCCCGCTCCTGAGCCGCCTGCTTCTGATTCGCCGGCGCCGACCGGTGTTCGGGTTGCCGCCTCGCCGCACGCCGAGCCGCTGGCTCGTTCCGGTCCGGCGGCTCGATCGGGGCCGGTGGCTCGGATCTGAATCCAAGATCTTGTCGAGTTCAGCCCTGTTGAGTGCTCTTTCCGGATTTTGCCGGGCTGAACTCGACAAGATCCGCGTTTCTGCTGGTGAAGGTGGCAGAGCGGTTCCACCAAACGGTTATTCCGGACCCAACCGCCGAGGGCCTAGCGTCGAACCGTGGCAATCGTGCACATCGCTGTGCTTTCGGCGGCGCTCTCGGCGCTGCTCGTGTTGCCGTGCGCGGCGGCGGCCCTGCTCGCCCCCGACGCACGCCTCATCCGTCGCATGCTCACCCGGCGCGGCTGCCGGCAGCTGCAAGGCCTGGACAGCACCCTGCGGGTCCTCGACGTGGACGCCCGGCTCGCGGCTCTGGACGACCCGGCCATCGAGCAGATTGCGTACGACCTCCGTCGCCTCGACCACCAGCGCCGCAGTGACCTGACCCGCTCGTCGAAGGTCTGGCTCGCGGCCGTCCAGAGCGCCTATGACATCCGCCTGCAGATCGCCTGCCGTCAGCTCGGTGTGGACGAGCACCTGCAGCCCCTCAACGGCGTGGACCGCGAGATCGAGCGGCTGCGTGTGGAGGGTCAGCTGGAGGCGGCGGGGCTGACGCTGCGGCGTCCTGGCTCGGACAGCTCCCGCTGATCGGCACCGGCGGCTTGCGCCGGTGGTGGGCCGCCGCCACGGCCAGCGCCACGGCCAGCCCCGCCGCCACGACCGTGCCCACCAGGCTGGGCAGGCCCAGCTCACCACGCACCGCGTAAGACATGACTGACGTTGTCAGCACGCCCGCGGCGTAGGCGAATCCCACGGTGAGGGTTGGGGCGGCTGCTCCGGGCGGCAGCAGCGCTCCGGCGAGCAGAACCGCGCAGAGGATCAGGTCGGGAACCAGGAAGATGTTGTCCCGGCGCCAGGAGTCGTGCAGGAAGAGAAAGCCGAAGGTGCAGAGGCTCAGGCCGGCCGCGATGACGCGGCCCGTTAGGAGGAGTCGCATGTCTACACCGTAGACATGCGGCGAGCCGGTGTCTACGCCGTAGACTGCCGTTGTGCCGAAACGACCCCTCAGCCCCACGCTCATCGCCGAGGCAGCGCTCGGCCTCGGCGACCGCGAGGGTGCGGCCGCCATGTCCATGCGCCGCATCGCCGCCGACCTCGGTTGCGATCCGATGGCGATCTACCGGCACTTCCCCAACCGGGAGGCTCTGCTGGACGCCGTCGCCGACCTGGCCGTCGCCGAAGTCACCGCACCGGGGTCCGGGGTGGCCTGGCACGAGCGGGTGCGGGCGATCCTGACGTCGGTGCGGGCCGTCGCGCTCGGGCACCCCGGCATCGCGGCGCACATCGCGGCGCGGCCACCGCTCGGACCGAACGGCCGTCGCCTCGCGGGGCAGCTCAACGCCGCTCTCGCGGAGGCCGGCCTGCCGCCTGCGGGAGTGGTCCACGCCGCGCAGGCGCTGATCGCCTATGTCGCGGCGGCGCTGGCGATGGCCGTCAACGCCGGGGTGCGGGACGAGCGCTGGCACCAGGTGAGCGAGGCGATGGGCGGCGGCCTGCCGGGTGCCGAGATGCCGGTGGTCGGGTCCGAGGAGCAGTTCCGCTACGGCCTACGCCTGATGATCAACGGCATCCGCGCCGAAGCGGCTCCGTAAGGCGCGGTCCACCCGGGCCGGCGGGTGTCGTTCAGGGGTGCTCGGAGCTCGGCGGACCGAACGTGGGCTGGTGGGTCGGCCAGGCGTGGAGGCGGTGGTACTCGCCGGCCGCGCTCAACACCAGCCAGAAGGCGTCGACCTGCCAGAGCGGACCGGCGTAGTCCCGCAGCGCCTCGTGGATGCCCCGGTGAAAGCGGTAGGAGACGGTGAGGTGCGGGCGGAACGGACGCTCGTCGATCGGGAAGCCGGCTTTGAGCAGGGTGGACCGCATGTCCTCGCGGAAGGTGGCCAGCTTCTCGACGTCGCCGCCCAGTCCGGCCCAGAGCACTGTGCCGAAACGGCCACCGCCGGCCAGCCGCAGCGCGATCGGGCCGGGCGGAGGAAGCTCGGCCAGCGCGCGGGCGACCTCGCCGGCCCGGTCGGCCTGATCGGCGGAATCGGCAGTGTCAGGGCCGAGGAACGCAAGCGTCACGTGCCACTTGTCAGCGCGACCCCCGCCGGCAGGCAGGTGGCGTTTCAGGTGCAGCCGGGCGTCCTCGTCGGGGAAGACGGCGACGAACAGGCTCAGGAGGACTCCCGGGCGGCGGGGCCGCCCCCGAAGAGCACGTCGTCCCAGCTGGGCAGGCGCTTGCGGGGCTTGCTGCTGCCCTCCTCGGCCTCCGAGTTGGCCGGGGAGTTCTGACCCACCGTGCGGCGCGGGCGCAGCACTGCCAGCGACGGCACGGCCGGCACCTCTTTCGGCAGGTCGGCGTCGTCGTCGAAGGCCGAGCCGGAACCGCCGCCGAGCAGGGCCGCGGCGCCGCCGGCGACCGGGCGGCGGGACGGCTGGTCGAGGTTGCGGCCGGAACTGCCCTCGAGCGGGCGGTCCAGGGAGGCGAGCAGGGCGTCACGACCGGCGCGGATCGGGTCGCGGTTGGGCCGCGACGGCGCGTTGTCGGCGGAGGGCAGGCCGTGACCGCCGCGGGACGGCTCGTTGCCGCGGGCCGGGCCGGGCAGGCCGTGGCCGCCGCGCTCGGGCACCGGGTCCTGGCCGAGGATCTGGGTGGGCCGCTCGGCGCACAGGTATTGCGCCATGTCGTCGTGCGGCGAGACCACCTGACGGCCCTTGTCCAGGTCCCAGATGGCCTGGGCGGTGGCCTTGCCGGACGGCCAGGTGGCGACGATGCGCCAGGTGCCGTCGTCGCGGCGGAACGCGTCCCAGGAGATCTTCTCGGTGTCGATGCCGTGCTGCGCGAGCCGACTGTCGACCACCTCGGCGAGCGGCTGCCCGGAATCCGACGTCTTCAGCCGGGTGCGGCGGGCGTGCTGCGCGAGCATCGCGCGCTCCTGCAGGACCGGGCCCGCGTAACGCAGCACCCGGTCGACCGGGACGCCGGCGATCCGGGCGACGTCCTCGGCGGACTCACCGGAGCGGATGCGTGCCTGAATGTCACGCGGAGAGAGCGACGGCGCCATCTCGGGTGCCATCACCGCCAGCGCCGTCCCCGATGCCGTCGGCGGCCCCTCGTTCAGCGCTCCCGCGATCCGTTCGTCGATGGGGAGGGCCAGGAGCCGGCCGACCTCGTCGGCGAGCACCAGGGCCTGACCGTCCTCGGAGAGGGCGACGAAGCGTACCGGCCGCATGCGTTGCCTCCGTCCCGTCGCGTTGGCCTGTGCTCCCGAGAGTCAGCCACCCGGGCGCGTTTCGGAACACGGTACGCGCCTTGGTCACCCTATGGGGGTAAGCCACGCCGTCAAACTGGCTGACCAGCGATGATGATCTTCAAGTTCCAGATTCGTGATCCATTCAAACCCAGCAAACCCTTTTAGGGGTACGGGTGTCCGGTAGTCAACTCCAATGAGCCACGTCACGCCCTCTTTCGAGACCTCCGCACCGGCGCGCCGACCTGAGGTCTCGAGCCCGCCCCAAGCCACCACAGTGCACGAGCCGGCGTGGTGACTCGGGGTGCGGAGCGCGCAGGCCCGCGATCTGCGTGGTGACTTGGGGTGCGGAGCGCACCCGAAGTCACCACAGTGCGTTGGTCACCCGCTGGGGTGAGTGGGCAGCTCCGCCCGGCGCGGGCGGCAAAGGCCGGCGTGGCAGCCAGGCCGCTGCGGTATCCGGGGACTTGTCATGGCTCGTACTAAAAAAGCAGTTAAGGGTCGAAAGATTTAGAGGCGCTCGACGACGTAGTCGATGCAGGCGGTCAGCGCGGCCACGTCGGACGGGTCGACGGTGGGGTAGAGGGCGATGCGCAGCTGGTTGCGGCCGAGCTTGCGGTACGGCTCGGTGTCCACGATGTCGTTGGCGCGCAGGATCTTGGCGATCGTGGCCGCGTCGATGCTGTCGGCGAAGTCGATGGTGGCGACCGCCGAGGAGCGCAGCGCGGGGTCGGTGATGAAGGGCTCGGCGAACGAGGAGCGGTCGGCCCAGCCGTAGACGGTGGCGGCGCTCTCGGCGCTGCGCTTGACCGCCCAGGACAGGCCGCCCTGCGCGTTCATCCAGTCCAGCTGCTCGGCGGCGAGGAAGACTGTGGCCAGCGCGGGAGTGTTGTAGGTCTGCTCCAGCCGGGACTGCTCGATGGCGGTGACCAGGTCGAGGAACTGCGGGATGTAACGGCCGCTGCCCTTGATCTCGAAGGCGCGCTCGATGGCGGCGGGGGACATCAGGGCCAGCCAGATGCCGCCGTCGGAGCCGAGGGCCTTCTGCGGGGCCAGGTAATAGACGTCGGTCTCGCGCAGGTCGACGTCGAGGCTGCCGCCGCCGGAGGTGGCGTCGGTCAGCAGCAGCGCACCCGGGTCGGCGCCCTGGACGCGGCGGACCGGGACCGCGACACCGGTGGAGGTCTCGTTCTGCACGCTCGCGTAGACGTCGACGCCGGCCTCGGCGGTCAGGAAGGCGGCCTGGCCGCCCGGCGCCTTGTGCACGGTGGGCTGGTCGAGGAACGGCGCGGCGGTGACGGCCTGGACGAACTTGGCGCCGAACTCGCCGAACTCGGCGAACTGCGCCTTGCTGCGGACCAGGCCGAACGTGGCGACCTCCCAGAAGGCGCTGGTGCCGCCGTTGGCGAGGACCACCTCGTAGCCGTCCGGCATGGCGAAGAACTCGGCGAGGCCGCGGCGCAGACGGGCGACCTGGTTCTTCACCGTGCGCTGACGGTGCGAGGTGCCCATGAACGTGCGGGAGACCGCGGAGAGCGCCTCGACACCCTCGGGGCGGACCTTGCTCGGCCCGGAGCCGAACCGTCCGTCGACGGGTTTGATCTCGTCAGGAATCCGGATATCAGCCACGGTCACACATTATGCGTGAGCTGATCCCAGCCCTCGACCTCCTGCGGCTTGCGCGGCTCCGGTCCCACATAGTGGAGGCTGGGCCGCAGGATCCGGCCGAGGCGTTTCTGCTCCAGGATGTGCGCGCTCCACCCGGCCACCCGGGCGCAGGTGAACATCGAGGTGAACATGTGCGCCGGCACCTCCGCGAAGTCCAGGACCACGGCGGCCCAGAAGTCGACGTTGGTCCACAGCTCCTCGTCCGGCTTGCGCTCGCGCAGCGCGGCGAGCGCGGCCGCCTCCAGGGCTTCGGCCACCTCGAACCGGGGCGCGCCGAGATCCTTGGCGATGCGGCGCAGCACGCGGGCGCGCGGGTCCTCGGCGCGGTAGACCCGGTGGCCGAATCCCATCAGCCGCTCGCCGCGGTCGAGGACGTCGGACACGTAGGACGCGGCGTCGCCGCTGCGCTCGACCGCCTCGAGCATGTGCAGCACCCGGGTGGGCGCGCCGCCGTGCAGGGGGCCGGAGAGCGCGCCGATGCCGGAGGAGATGCAGGCGGCCGCGTCGGCGCCGGTGGAGGCGACGATGCGGGCGGTGAAGGTGGAGGCGTTCAGCCCGTGCTCGGCGGCCGAGATGAAGTAGGCGTCCACCGCCTTGACGTGCCGTGGATCCGGCTCACCGCGCCAGCGGCGCATGAACCGCTCCACGATGGTCTCGGCCTTGTCGATGTCCTTCTGCGGGACGGCCGGCAGACCCAGGCCGCGGGCCGCCTGGGCGACGAACGAGAGCGCGGTCACCGACACCCGGGCCAGGTCGGAGCGGGCCCGCTCACCGGAGATGTCGAGCATCTGGGACAGCCCCCAGTAAGGCGCGAGCATCGCCACCGCGGACTGCACGTCGACCCGGATGTCGCCGGAGTGCACCGGCACCGGGAACGGCTCGGCGGGTGGCAGCCCGGGCCCGAATTTGCCGTCGACCAGCAGGCCCCAGACGTCACCGAAGGAGACCTGTCCGATCAGGTCCTCGATGTCGACGCCCCGGTAGCGCAGCGCGCCGCCGTCCCGGTCGGGCTCGGCGATCTGAGTCTCGAACGCGATGACGCCCTCGAGTCCCGGCTTGAAGTCGGTCACGGCACTCCCTGGGGAAACCGAACTGCGGTGAGTGATTCATCTTGCCCGCCGGGTAACCGCACGGTCGACCCGTCGCGATTGTGCTCTCGATGACACCCATCCTGGTTCACCTGACTCCCGGGCCGGGGCGACTTAACGTCGTTGCATCCGAATCGAGAGACTGGGGTGCGATGACTGCCTCGCCTGCCGGGATGCGCCGCGACTACACCGGGCGTACGCCGCTTCTGGAGAGCGCGCTGGCCGGGGACTGGGTCACGCAGTTCGACGGCTGGTTCGCCGAGGCCGCGGCGGCCGGCCTGCCGGAACCCAACGCGATGATTCTGGCCACGGCGGATGCTGCCGCGCGGCCTTCGGCGCGGACGGTCCTCCTCAAGGGGTACGACCGAAGCGGTTTCGTCTTCTTCACGAACTACGAGTCCCGGAAAGGCACGGAGCTGGCGGCCAACCCGTACGCCAGCCTGGTCTTCCCGTGGTTCCCGATGCAGCGCCAGGTGCTCGTCACCGGTTCCGTCGAGCGGGTGACCCGGGCGGAGACCGAGGAGTACTTCGCCTCCCGGCCGCGCGGCTCCCAACTCGGGGCCTGGGCCTCGCCGCAATCCCGGGTGCTGCCCGGCCGGGCAGCGGTGGAAGCGGGCCTATCGGCGGCGACCTCGCGGTTCGCGGAGGGGCCGGTGCCGGCGCCGCCGCACTGGGGCGGGTTCCGGGTGGTGCCGGACGCGGTGGAGTTCTGGCAGGGGCAGAGCAGCCGGCTGCATGACCGGCTGCGGTTCCGGCGGGCCTCGGACGGGTGGGTCGTGGAGAGGCTCGCCCCTTGAGCCAGGGGCTCTCCGAACAACGCCGGTCCTGGATGATCGACACCCGCCCGCTGCGGGTGGCGACGTTCCGGCGGACGTGGATCGGCAACTCCGCGTCGTACTTCGGGTTCCAGTTCACCGCGGTGGCGGTGCCCGTGCAGATGTTCTCGATCACCGGCTCGCCCACCTGGGTGGGCCTGCTCGGCGTCGCCGGGCTGGTGCCGCTACTGATCTTCGGGCTGTGGGGCGGCGCGGTCGCCGACGTGGTGGACCGGCGCCGGCTGCTGCTGGCCAGCTCCGTGCTGACCTGGCTGACCACCTGCGCGCTGCTGACCCAGGCGCTGCTCGGTGTGCGCAGCGGGCACCTGTTGCTGCTGCTGACCGCGGTGCAGTCGGCCGGGTTCGCGATCAGCTCGCCGGCCCGGCAGGCGATCGTGCCGCGGATCGTCCCGGCGGCGATGGTCCCGGCCGCGAACACGTTGAACTACACGGCCACCACGGCCGGTGGGGTGCTCGGCCCGCTGACGGCGGGTCTGATCATGGGGATCTGGTCGACCGGGTCCGGCGTGATCGTGGCGTACGCGCTGGACGCGTTGCTGTTCACCGTCACGTTCTGGGCGACGTGGCGTCTGCCGCCGATCCCGCCGGTGACCTTCGACGCGTCGGAGAAGCCGTCGGCGGGGCTGCGCGGCATCGCCGTCGGGCTGAAGTTCCTGGTCACCCAGCCGGTTCTGCTGCTCTCCCTCGCGATCGACCTGGTCGCCATGGTGTTCGCCATGCCGCGGGCGTTGTTCCCGGCGGTGGCCGAGGACCAGTTCGGCGGGGGCGCGGCGGTCGGCTGGCTCTACAGCGCCATCGCGATCGGCTCGGTGCTCGGCGGTCTCACCTCGGGCTGGATCGGCCGGGTCCGGCGACAGGGCCTGGCCCTGGTGGTGGCGGTGGTCGGGTGGGGCGTCGCGATCGGGTTCTCCGGCCTGGCGAACCAGCTGTGGCTGATGGTGCTGCTGCTCGCGATCGCCGGCGCGGCGGACCTCGTGAGCGCGGTCTACCGCCAGACGATCATGCAGACGTTCGCCCCGGACCGGCTGCGCGGCAGACTGCAAGGGGTATTTACCGTCGTCGTTGCCGGTGGCCCCCGTCTGGGCGACCTCCGAGCGGGCGCCACAGCCGACCTGACCAGCGTCTCCGCCTCCTGGGCGGGGGGTGGGTTCGCCGCCGCGGGGATGGCCGTACTGCTGGCGGCGGCGTCTCCGGCGCTGATCCGCTACCGGCCCGACGGGGACGGATCCGGGGACCGATAGTGTCGCGGGTATGAGCGCAGAGTCAGCCGCGAGGTCCGGCGAACAGTGGTCGATCGAGGCGGACGGCCACCGGGCCGTCCTCGCAGAGGTCGGAGGCACGCTCCGGGCGTACTCCGTCGACGGCGTCGACGTGCTGGACGGCTTCGGGACCGATGAGATCTCCCCCGGCTCGGCGGGTCAGATCCTCGCGCCATGGCCGAACCGGATCCGTGACGGGCAGTACGAGTTCGAGGGCGCGGAACATCAGCTCGCGCTCACCGAGCCGGCCCGGCACAACGCCATCCACGGCCTGGTCAACTGGGCCTCGTGGCGGCTGGCCGAGCGGTCGGTGGACGCGCTGACGCTGGAGTTCGTGCTGCCCGCGCAGGTCGGCTACCCGTGGTCGCTGCTGCTGCGCAGCCACTGGTCGGTGTCGGCGGACGGCCTGCGCTGCGTCCAGGAGGTGCTCAACACGTCCGGGTCGAACGCGCCGTGGGGATACTCGGTCCACCCGTACCTGCGCCTGCCCGGTGTGACGGTCGACGACACCGTGCTCCAGGTCCCGGCGAAAAGCCGGATCATCGCCGACTCCCGGCTGCTGCCGATCGGCGCGGTCAAAGTGACCGGCACCGAGTACGACTACGCCGAACCGCGCCGGATCGGCAGCGCGGTCCTGGACACCACGTTCGGCGACATCGACTTCGACGCCGACGGGATCACCGCGGTCACCCTCGCCGACCCGAACTCGGACCGGCGGATCGTGGTCTGGGCCGACGAGAAGTTCCGGTACTGGCAGGTCTACTCCGGCGACACCCTGAACGGGGAGCGGTTCCGCCGCTCGGTCGCGGTCGAGCCGATGACCTGCCCGCCGGACGCCTTCCGCACCGGCCGGGACCTGATCGTGCTGGAGCCGGGCAAGACCTGGACCACCTCCTGGGGCATCCGGGCCTGATGGAATTCGACGAGGTGGTCCGCCGGCGACGGATGGTCCGGGGGTACGACCCGGACCGTCCGGTGCCACCGGAGCTGATCGACAAGATCGTTCGGCACGGGCTGCGGGCCCCGTCGGCCGGCTTCTCCCAGGGGTGGAGCTTCCTGGTCCTCACTTCGCAGGCGGACCGGGATCTCTTCTGGGAGAGCACGGCGTCGCGGGACGGGGACCCGGGCGGCTGGCTGGACCGGATGCGCACCGCGCCACTGATCATCGTGCCGTTCTCCAACAAATCGGTCTATCTGGACCGGTACGCCGAGTCCGACAAAGGCTGGGCGGACCGGGACGAATCACGCTGGCCGGTGCCGTACTGGGACATCGACACCGGATTCGCCGCGCTGCTCATGCACCTCACCGCCGTCAACGAGGATCTCGGCTCCTGTTTCATCGGGGTGCCGCCCGCGTCCGTCGGCAAGCTCCGGAGCGCTTTCGGGGTGCCGGACGATTTCACGCCGATCGGTGCTCTGACTGTCGGCTATCGGGGTACCGACAAGAGGTCCCCGTCACTGCGGCGCGGGCATCGCCCGGTGGCCGACGTGGTGCATCATGGCCGGTGGGCTTCGTCCGGCGAGGCCTGACCGCCACGCGGTTACGCTGACAGGCGACGCACGGTCCAGGGCATACGGTCCAGGGCGTACGGTCCAGGGCGCACGTTCAAGGGAAAGGGGCAGCCGCCGTGATCTTCAAAGCGGTCCGGGACGGAGCCCCGTACCCCGATCATCAGACGACGCTGAAGGAGTGGGCGGAGATTCCACCGCGCCCGATCCGGCTCGCCGAGCTGATCACCACGAAGCGGGAGCTGGCGCTCGACAAGCTGCTCGCCGAGGACTCGACCTTCTACGGCGACCTCTTCCCGCACGTCGTGGAATACCAGGGCGCCCTCTATCTGGAGGACGGTTTGCACCGGGCACTCCGGGCCGCCCTGCAGCAGCGGAACCAGATTCACGCTCGCGTGTTGGTAGTCGAAGGGTGACATAGCGTGATCACCCCATTAGCTTGTGTCTATGGGTGTCAGACCGCTTGACCTGCTGGATCTTGACGAACTGCTCACCGATGACGAGCGTGACGCTCGCGCACTGGCCCGCCGAGTGGCCGACGATCATGTAAGACCGGACGTGGCCGAGTGGTACGAGAACGGTGCCGCCCCCATCCGTGACCTGGCCATCGAATTCGGCAAAGCCGGCCTCCTCGGCATGCACCTCAAGGGGTACGGGTGCGCCGATGCCTCCTCGGTCGTCCTCGGCCTGACGTGCATGGAACTGGAGGCCGCCGACTCCGGGATCCGGTCCCTCGTCTCGGTGCAGGGCTCCCTGACGATGTACGCCATCTGGAGATACGGCTCCGACGACCAGAAGGAGCAGTGGCTGCCCGGCATGGCCGCCGGCCGGCTGCTGGGCTGCTTCGGCCTGGCCGAACCCGATCACGGCTCGGACCCCACCGGGATGTCCACCCGGGCCCGCCGAGACGGCGGCGACTGGGTGCTCGACGGAGTGAAAACCTGGATCCTGAACGCGCCGATCGCCGACGTGGCGGTGATCTGGGCCCGCGCCGAGAAAGGCGTGACCGGGTTCGTGGTCCCCACCGACACCCCCGGCTTCGACGTGCGGCCCATCGACCACAAGATGTCGCTGCGCGCGTCGAGCACCGGTGAGATCGCCCTGAACGGTGTGCGCCTGCCGGAGAGCGCGCGGCTACCCGGCGTGCGCAGCCTGATGGCGCCGCTCGCCTGCCTGACCGAGGCGCGGCTGGGCATCATCTGGGGAGTGCTGGGCGCCGCCCGGGACTGCCTGGACACGGCGCTCGACTACGCCGGCCGCCGCGAACAGTTCGGCCGGCCCATCAGCGGATTCCAGCTCACCCAGGCGAAACTCGCCGACATGGCGGTCGAACTGCAGAAAGGTTTCCTGCTGGCGATGCACCTGGGCCGGTTGCGGGACGCGAGCGACAAGCCGCTGCGCCCCGAACAGGTCAGTGTCGGAAAGTTGAACAACGTGCGCGAGGCGATCCGGATCGCCCGGGAGTGCCGGACCATCCTCGGTGGCAACGGGATCCTCCGCGAATATCCGGTGATGCGGCACGCCAGCAACCTGGAGAGCGTGCTGACCTACGAGGGGACGTCCGAGATTCATCAGCTCTCGATCGGCCAGAAATTGACCGGGTTGAACGCATTCGCTCGGTAGCGGGTGCGGTTGTCGTACCCCCTGCTTACCGTGGAGGCATGGCAACCTCTCCGGATGTCGACGAACCGACCCGGGAATACCCCGCGGTCGCAGACGAAGGCCGGAAGACGAGCGGCTTCGCCCGGCTTCTGATCTTCATCGGTTTCGTCTTCGCGCTGATCGTCCTCGCCTGCCTCGGGCTGCGCGCGGTGAACGTGCTGCCCACCTTCGACAACCCGTTCGAGGACAAGACCGTCGACCGCAGTCAGCCCGTGCTGCTCCAGTCCATGCGCGACCTGAACCGTTACGTCGCGGCCGACGGCACCTTCCAGGTCATCGTCGACCTCCAGGAGAACAAGGAAAATGTGCCGGACTTCCTGATCAACCGGCGGACGCTGTTCGTCGGATCCGGCACCGTCGAGGTCTACGTCGACTTCAGCGTGCTGGCCGGCGACGCCCTCAAGGTGGACCAGGAGAAGCAGTCGATCGAGCTGACCCTGCCGCCGCCGGAGCAGTCCACCGCGGCGCTCGACATGGCCAAGAGCTACGTCGTGGCCGAGGAACGCGGCGCACTCACCCGGATCGGTGACGCCTTCGGTGACGACGCGAACCGGCAGCAGCAGGTCTATCAGCTCGCCCAGGAACGAATCACCCAGGCGGCCCGTGACAGCGGGCTGGACCAGCGCGCCAAGGAGAACACCGAGCGGATGCTGGAGAGCCTCTTCGCCCGTCTGGGCTACACAACCGTCACCGTGACCTTCGCCAACCCCTGATCCGGTCCCGCCTCCTCGCTTCCCGCCGGCTCCCTGCCTGCGCCGGCTCCCTGCCTGCGCCGGCTCCCTGCCTGCGCCGGCTCCCTGCCTGCGCCGGCTTCCTTTGCGCTGGGTGGCGGTGGTTGCGCGGGCTGGGACGGTTTTGGGGCAGGGATGGCCCACTCCGGGCGGTCAAGCTTGATCCCTGCGTGGACCATCCCTGCCCCAAAACCTTGGCTGCTCACGGCTGGTGCGGCGACTCACGGTAGGTGAGCGCCAGTAGTCGGCCTTCTGCCGGACCGGCAGGCTTCTGCCTTGCCACGCGGCCGTCGCGGCCCTGAGCCGACTGCCGCGACCTACGGCTGGGCGGGCGGCAGCGGTCGGCCCTCCGGCCCCGGCAAGCAGCTGATCGACCGCGACCGCAGCACCCCGAAGCGCGCCATGCCTCGCGCCGGCGGAATGTCGCTCGCCCGGCAATCATCAAAGCCACCGCGCCATGCCGTGCCGCCGTGCCGCCGCCGCGCCGCCGTGCCGCCGTGCCGTGCCGGCGCGGCTGGTGTGTTGATCGGGTGGGTGGAGCGGTTGGCTGGCCGTGGTGCATATCCTTCGGCGTTTTAGCCGCGTGGTTGCCAGCTGAGGGTGACGGGCCGGCCGTGGTGCATGATCCTTCGGCGTTTTGCCTGCGTGGGTGCCGGCCGGGGTGCCTCGCCGGCGATGGTGCGTGGTGCTTCGTCGCCTGGCCGGCATGGTTATCCGCGACGCGTCGTCGGCCGTGGCCCGGAGGCGCGGCAGCGAGCGTGAGTAGGCAAGGTTTTGGGGCGGTGCTGGTCCACGCAGGGATCAAGCCTGACCGCCCGGAGTGGGCCAGCACCGCCCCAAAACCGTCCCGCTTGCGGGCGGTTGATCGGGCCGTTGAGCGTGGGTGGAGACGGGGCCGGGCGGCCCGGAACCGGGCCGCCCGGGAGGCGTTAGCTGTGGGGGAGGGGGGTCACTGCTCGTTGGGGAGCAGTGCCCACAGGATCAGGTACGCCAGGAACTGGGGGCCGGGCAGCAGGCAGGAGACCACGAAGAGCAGCCGGACCGTCCCGGGCTTCATGCCGAACCGGCGAGCCAGACCGGCGCAGACGCCGGCGATCATGCGGTTGTGGCGAGGGCGGGTGAGAGTACGGGTCTTGAGGTTGTAGGACACGATCATCCGCTCCTTCAGCAGTGGTCGTGGCGTTCTGCCACGTCCACTTCGACGGTAGGTACCGGGACGGGAGCGTCCCTCGGTCTCCAGGTGGATACCTGCGGTCCAGCTCCCGTAAGGGTCACCCGTACCCGATGGATTCCCGCTGTTAACCTGAACCCGATTTCGGGCGCTCACGAGGAGTTGAACGGTGACCCTTGCCCTCCTCTATGCCCGGACCAGCGACGCCATAACACCCGCTGACGCCGATCGGCTCGCGGCGGAGCTGACTTCGGCGCTCCGTTCGGCCGGCGCCGCGGTTATCGACCGTCCGGCCAGGCAGGAAGACACGGCGGCGCGTCTGCGCGAGCTGGCCCGGCAGGCCCGGGACGCCGGCGAGCCGCTGCTGATCTGCCCGGACAACCTGGTGGCGCACGGCAGCCTGCTCTGGACCCTGTCCACCGAGCCGGCCGGGCGCAGCACCGTACTGGTCGCCCCTGACCCGGCCGGTGATCTCCGGGAGGACCGCGGCCGGGTGGTTCCCGCCGAGGCGGGCGCCGGCACGGTGCGGTTCCTCGGCGCGATGTGCCTGGCCCCGGCCGATCTGCCGGTGCTGGAGAAGGTGGCCGACCGGCCCGACCTGCTGCCCGCGCTGCTCGAGGCGGGGCTGGTGCCGATCGCCACGCGCACCAGGTTGCTGCACGCGGAACAGGTGAGCACCGAGGCTGAGCTGGTCGCGGCGCGGGACGCGGTCGCCGCGGTGGACGAGGACGCGGCGCGCCTGCGGCTCGCCGTCAAGGAGCAGGACGACTTCTTCACGACGTACGCCGTGAGCACCTGGTCGCCGCTGGTCACCAAGGCGGCTGCCCGGCTCCGGCTGACACCGACCGGGGTGACCGCGCTGTCGGTGCTGTTCGCGGTCGGCGCGGCGCTCGCCTTCTGGCAGGCGTCCCGGCCCGCGATGATCGCGGGCGGCGTCCTGCTCTATCTGGGTTTCGTGCTCGACTGCGTGGACGGGCAACTGGCGCGGTACACGAGGCAGTTCGGCGCGTTCGGCGGCTGGTTGGACACGATGGCCGACCGGGCCAAGGAGTACGCGGTCTACGCCGGTCTGGCGGCCGGTGCGGAGCGGATCGGACTGCCCTATGCGTGGCCGCTGGCGATCACCGCGATCGTCCTGCAGACCGCCCGGCACATGACCGACACCTGGTACGGCGCGCTTCACGACGAGGCCGCTGCCCGCCCGGTCGCGCCGGCCGCCTCGGGTGTCGGGGCACGGCTGTCGGCGGCGTCGGTGAAGGCGCAGAGTCAGCGGGGTTCGCTGATCTATTGGCTCAAACGGATCGTGGTCTTTCCGATCGGTGAGCGCTGGGCGCTGATGGCGGTGCTGGCCGCGTTCACCAACGGGCGGGTCGCGCTGGCCGCGGTGGTCGGGTTCGGGTTGTTCGCCGCGGCGTACACGCTGGCGCTCCGCTCGTTGCGGGCGCTTTCCATGCGGGTCGGCGTGCTGCACACGGTCGACACGATGCGGCATCGCGACGACGGCCCGCTGGTGCGCGCTGTGCTGAGCCGGGCCGGCGTCGGCCGTCCGCTGCCGTTCGCCGCGCTGTTCGTGGTGTATTCGCTGGTCACCGTCGGTGTGCTGGTGGCCGGCGAGCCGTCGGGCCGGTCGTGGTTGCTCGCGCTGGTCGTGGTTCCGGTGCTCGTCTGCGGGTTTCCGGCGCGGAGCCGGCACGGTGGGGCGCTGGACTGGCTGGTGCCGGCTGCGTTGCGGGCCGCGGAATATCTGATGGTGGTCGCGGTCGGGCTTTACGGCTCGGTGCCGCCGGCGGTGGTTTTCCTGCTGCTGTTCATGCTCGCGCTGCGGCATTACGACCTGACCGCGCGGATGGAGAAGGGTGCGCCGGCGACCGGCGCGGGCGGCGCGCTGCTGGGTTGGGACGGGCGGGTCCTGCTGCTGGTGGCGGTGGCCCTGCTCGGATATGGCACGGCGGGGGCGGCCGTGCTCGCCGCTCTGGTCGGCGGAGCCTTCACGCTGGTCGCTGTTCAGGACTGGCGCGCCAGCCGCTCCTGATCCGCGTGCGTGGTGATTCAGGGCGCGGAGCGAACCTCAAGTCCCCACGGAGCTCGCGCGGTGATTTGGGGCGCGGAGCGCACCCCTAAATCACCACACATCTGGATTGGGCTGCAGATGGCGAAGGGACAGGCATGTCCGTCATGTCTCTTGGTGCTGTGCACGTGCACAGTTGATCTCCTAATGTTCAGATCTCCGTAATCGATTGATCACTATGTGCGAATGGCACTTTCGTCCGATGGCAAAGCATCGAAGGCACTCGCAGAGTTAGTGCCCGATCGCCGACCGTCGTGGGCCTCGGGATCGCGGCAGAGCGGGGAGGTTGGCGGTGTCCACCGTCGCACTCAAAGACGTCACCAAGATTTGGCCGGACGGCACATATGCCGTCGACAACCTCAGCATGGATGTGCGGGACGGCGAGTTCATGGTCCTGCTGGGGCCCTCTGGCTGCGGTAAGTCGACCGTGCTCCGGATGATCGCCGGTCTCGAGGACCCCAGCGAGGGCGAGATCCTGCTGAACGGTGAGCCGGTTCTGGAACTGCCCCCACGCGACCGCAGCATCGCGATGGTTTTTCAGGACTTTGCGCTCTATCCGCACATGACCGTCGCGGAGAACATCGGATTCCCGCTGAAGCTCTCCGGTGTCGAGCCGACGCCCCGCCAGGACCGGGTCGGCGCCGTGGCCGGTGCGCTCGGCATCGGTGAGGTGCTCGGCCGCCGTCCCAGTCAGCTCTCCGGCGGGCAGCGGCAGCGTGTCGCGATGGGCCGCGCCATCGTCCGCCGCCCCGGCATCTTCCTGATGGACGAGCCGCTCTCCAACCTGGACAGCGGCCTGCGCGCCGAGCTCCGTGCCGAGATCACCAGCATGACCCGCGAGCTGGGCGTCACCACGATGTACGTGACGCACGACCAGGCCGAGGCGCTGACCATGGCGGACCGGGTCGCGATCATGCGCAAGGGCGTGCTGCAGGACGTGGGCACGCCGACCGACGTCTACCGGCGGCCGGCCACGCTCTATGTCGCGGCCTTCCTCGGCTCGCCGAAGATGAACCTGCTCGAGGCCTCGGTCTATGTGCACCTGGATCAGTACATCGCGCTCAACTTCGGCGAGCAGACGCTCTACATGCCGTGGAACGACCCGCGGGCGCGGGCGGTCGCCCGGTACCACGGTGACCGGATCGTGGTCGGCATCCGGGCCGAGGCGCTCACGCCGGTGACCCCGCAGACGCCGGGGCACATCTTCCAGGGCCGCATCCGCTATCTCGAGCACCACGGGCACGAGTCCCTGGCATACCTCGACATCGGCGCCACCGCGATCGTGGTGGACGAGATGAGCGGTCCGGTGCAGGACCACATGCCGGCCGAGGGGGCGCTGAAGCGGCTCGGCGGCGCGCTCCAGCGGCTGACCCGACCATCCTCGGTGCTCGACACGCCGAGGCTGCCACCCAGCCGTGATCGGGGCAGCGTGCTGAACGACCCCGGCCGCCACTCACGCAAGCCGGCCGAGCTGGCGGTGCGGCTGGCCCCGTACCCCCAGGTTTCTCCCGGTCATCCGCTGGCCATCTCGGTGCGGATGGAAGCGGTGCACTTCTTCGACGAGCGGGGTGACCGGATCGATGTCGGCTGGCGGTGAGCCCGGGACGCGCGCCACTTCCGGGGCGGAACACCGATGCCTCCCGCCACTGGTCGGCCACAGCGCGTAGGCTGCACGACGGTGGAGGACAGGATCGGTCAGAGCGTTCGCTCGGCTCCCGGAACGGAGCCGAGAGGCGACGGTGCGCCTCCACGGGGCGATCGGGTGGTGCTGGACCGCTCGTTCGGGCACGACGACATCACCACCCTGCGGCATGAGGTCTCGGCTCACCTCGGCCCGCTGGGGCTCGGCCCGGACCGCCGGCACGGTTATCTGCTGGCCGTGAACGAGGTCATCACCAACGTGGTGCTGCACGCCGGTGGGAACGGCCGGCTGGTGCTGCGCGTCGAGGGCGGCTCGGTGTGGTGTGTGGTGACCGATTCCGGTCCGGGCATCCCCGGGGGCTATCTGAACGATCTTCAGGCGCCCGAGGCGTTCGAGGTCGGCGGCCGCGGATTGTGGCTGGCGCACCAGTTGTGCGACGAGGTGACCACCGCAACGGGCCCGATCGGTACCTCGATCGGATTGCGTATGGCGGTGGATGCGGTGCCGGATTCCTGAAGAAACAGCAGCTTGAACGAGCTGTGAACGATCGAGGAAATGTGAAGCCGCCCTTCCGGTCTCGTCGCGCTTCCCCTCCGGCTACATTGGGCGCGTGCTCGGACTTCCTTCCCAGGTGACCGCTTGCCTCTTCGATCTTGACGGTGTGCTCACGCAGACCGCGCTGGTGCACAATGCCGCGTGGAAACAGACGTTCGACTCGTTCCTGCAGACGTGGGCCGAACGCACCGGACAACCGTTCGTCCCCTTCGACTCCGGCTTCGACTACCACCAGTATGTGGACGGGCGGCAGCGGGCCGACGGCGTCCGCACCTTCCTGGCCTCCCGTGGCATCACCCTGCCCGAGGGGGAACCCGACGACGGTCCTGACCAGGAGACCGTCAACGGCGTGGGCAACCGCAAGAACGTGCTCGTGCTGCAGAAGATCCAGGAGGGCGCCGTCCAGGTCTACCCCGGATCGGTGGAGTACCTGAAGGCCGCCAAGGCCGCCGGCCTGCGCCGGGTCGTCGTCTCGGCGAGCGCCAACTGCAAGGACGTTCTGGAGGCCGCGGGCATCGCGGACCTGCTGGAGGCCCGTGTGGACGGCGTGGTCGCGCGAGAGCTCGGTCTTCCCGGCAAGCCCGCTCCCGACACCTTCCTCTATGGGGCTAAGCTGCTCGATCTCGCCCCGGAGAACTGTGCCGTGTACGAGGACGCCCTGGCCGGTGTGGCCGCCGGACGGGCGGGTGCGTTCGGCATCGTGATCGGGGTGGACCGGGTCGGCCAGGCGGAGGCGCTCCGTGCCAACGGCGCCGACGTGGTGGTGACCGACCTGTCCGAACTCCTCACTCAGTGAGACCTCCTCTTATTCGTAACGAGAGGCACGACCGTGATCCGTGAACGGGCCTACCCCGTCGACCCATGGCACATCCGGGAGACCCGGCTCGACCTGGACCTGCTGGCCCAGTCCGAATCGGTGTTCGCTCTCTCGAACGGCCATATCGGGATACGCGGAAATCTGGACGAGGGCGAGCCGCACGGCCTCCCCGGCAGCTACCTGAACTCGTTCTACGAGCTGCGGCCGCTGCCGCACGCGGAGGCCGGGTACGGCTTCCCCGAGTCCGGCCAGACGATGGTCAACGTGACCAATGCCAAGCTGATGCGGCTGCTCGTCGACGACGAGCCGTTCGATGTGCGCTACGGCGAGCTCCGGTCCCACGAGCGCTGCCTCGACCTGCGGGCCGGCACGCTGGAGCGGGTCGTCGAGTGGGTGTCCCCGTCGGGCCAGGGTGTGCGCGTGCGTACCGTGCGGCTCGTCTCGTTCACCCAGCGCGCGGTGGTCGCCTTCCTCTACGAGGTCGAGCCGCTGGCCGGCCCGGCCCGGCTGATCCTGCAGTCGGAGCTGGTGGCGAACGAGCAGCTCCCGCCGATGAGCAAGGACCCGCGGGTGGCCGCGGTGCTGGACCGGCCGCTGCAGGCCGAGGAGATGATGGAGCAGCCGACCGGCGGCATCCTGATCCACCGCACCAAGGCCAGCGACCTGCGGATGGCCGCGGCCATGGAGCACCTGGTGGAGACGCCGGGGCGGCACGCCATCACCACCGAGGGGCACCCGGACTGGCTGCGGACCACGGTGGCCTGCCGGCTGGAGCCGGGTCAGAAGCTGCGGGTCGTCAAGCTGGCGGCGTACGGCTGGTCCAGCATGCGCTCGCTGCCGGGCCTGCGTGACCAGGTCGGCGCGGCACTGGCCAGCGCCCGCCTGGACGGCTGGGACGGGCTGGTCCAGCAGCAGCAGGAATACCTGGACGCGTTCTGGGACCACTCCGACGTCCGGGTCGACGGCGACCCGGAGGTGCAGCAGGCGGTCCGCTTCGGGCTCTTCCACACGCTGCAGTCCGGCGCCCGTGCGGAAAAGCGCCCGATCGGCTCCAAGGGCCTCACCGGGCCGGGGTACGACGGGCACACCTTCTGGGACGCCGAGACGTTCGTGCTGCCCGCTCTGACGTACACCCAGCCCTCCGCGGCGGCCGACGTGCTGCGCTGGCGGCACTCGACGCTGGACCTGGCCCGGGAGCGGGCGCAGACGCTCGGCCTGCAGGGCGCCGCGTTCCCGTGGCGGACCATCCGCGGGCAGGAGTGCTCCGGCTACTGGCCGGCGGGCACGGCCGGCTTCCACATCGGCGCCGACATCGCCGACGCGGTCCGCCGGTACGTGCAGGCCACCGGGGACTACGACTTCGAGCGTGAGGTCGGCCTGGAGCTCCTGGTCGAGACGGCGCGGCTGTGGCGCTCGCTGGGTCACCACGACCGGCACGGCCGTTTCCACATCGACGGCGTGACCGGGCCGGACGAGTACACGGCTGTGGTCAACGACAACATCTACACCAACCTGATGGCGCAACAGAACCTGATGACCGCGGTCGAGGCCTGCAAGCGGCATCCGGACCTGGCCCGGCAGTTCGGCGTGGACGACGAGGAGACGGCGTCGTGGCGGGACGCGGCGGCGGCCGTGCACATCCCGTACGACAAGGAGCTCGGGGTGCACCAGCAGTGCGAGGGCTTCACCCGGCTGCAGGAGTGGGACTTCGAGAACACTCCGCCGGAGGGCTACCCCCTGCTGCTGAACTTCCCGTACTTCGACCTGTACCGCAAGCAGGTGATCAAGCAGGCCGACCTGGTGATGGCGATGTACATCCGGGGTGACGCGTTCACCGCGGAGGAGAAGGTCCGCAACTTCGCGTACTACGACGCGCGGACCGTGCGGGACTCGTCGCTGTCGGCCTGCATCCAGGCCGTGCTCGCGGCCGAGACCGGTCATCTGGAGCTGGCCCACGACTATCTCGGCGAGGCCGCCCTGATGGACCTGCACGACCTGCACCGCAACGCGCGGGACGGTGTGCACGTGGCCTCGCTGGCCGGCTCCTGGATCGCGCTCGTCGCGGGTCTGGGCGGGATGCGGGACTTCAACGGTCAGCTGAGCTTCGCGCCGCGACTGCCCAGCCGGATCAACGCCCTGGAGTTCTCGCTGCTCTGGCGCGGGCTGCGGCTGCGGGTGAGCGTGACCGCCGACGAGGTGACGTACTCGTTGCGCAACGGCGGCGGCTCGGCCCGGCTGACCCTGCTGCACCACGGCAAGGAGATCGAGGTGACCCAGGTGCGGCCGGTGACCATGGCGATCCCGCCGGGGCACCCGGTCGGTCCCGCGCCGGCCCAGCCGCACGGCCGGGCCCCGGTGCGCCGCGCGGTGCACTGAGCCTGCACCGACCAGCAAAAAAGCCCCCGCCCGAACCGGGCGGGGGCTTTTTCGGCGTTCTTTACAGCATCGACACGTGCACGTGGTCCGTGTGGTCGCTGGGACCGGAGTACGACCGCCACTCGCCGGTGGCCGGGAACCAGATCTGCTTGTACCAGATGACGTAGTAGATGCCGAGACGGTCGGCGTTACGCACCAGGAACGCGGTCAGGTCGTTGCCGTACCGCAGCATGTCGTTGTTGTGTGCCGACGAGAATCCGCTCTTCTGCAGCGACCAGTCACAGGCGCGGCCCTTGGGATGCTCGAACGGGCCGCCGGTGCGGTGGCAGCCGACGAAGCGTTTGAAGCCCGCCTTGCGGGTCTCCTTGTACATGTGCAGGGTGCGCTTGGTCACGCAACCGCCGGTGGTCGGGTCCTTCTCGGTGCAACCCTCACCCGAGAAGCCTCCGCTGCCGTTGCGCGGTGCCGGCGCCGCGATGGCCGACTTGGCGTCGACCAGGCCGTTCGTGACGGACCGGTTGATGCCGGTGCCACCACCCACCAGGTCGAGCTGGTTCTCGGCGGCGTCCTTCTGCTTCTGCAGCACGGTCAGCTGCTGCTGCTCGTTCTTGAGCTCGGCGTCCAGCCTGGCCTTGTTCTCGCTGATCTCGGCGATCGCCGTGTTCAGCTCGTGCAGCTTCTCGTCATGCAGCTTGTTGATCTCCTCCAGGGAGATCGCCTTGCTCATGAAGTCGTTCGACGAGCTGGCGTTGAGCAGGAAGCCCATGGCACTCAGATTGCCGGTCTGGTATTGCTGCCGGGCGATCGAGTTGACCTCGGGAATCAGGACGTCACGCCGGCCCTCGGCTGCTTTGATGTCGGCGGCCAGCTTCTTCTGGTTCTTGCGGGACGCGGCGACGGCGCCCTTCGCGGCGACGTAGCGCCGGTTGGTCGCCTCCATCACGGCCGACAGGTCAGCACTGCCCTCCTCGTCGGCGTTGGGCGAGTTACTTCCCGGTGCCGCGGAAGCCGTGGTGCCGGTGAGCAACGTGACCGGGGCCACGAGGAACACGGCAGACACGAGCGGCGCCAGGGCGAGTATCAGCCACCGGCGGGGACTTGCGGTCATCAACAGTTCCTTCCGTGTCACCGCCGACCGAGTTAGCTGACGGGTTCGGGACGGAAGCAATCCCTACCGCAAACTGCGGATTCACCCCAGTGACCTGGTTCCCCGGCTCACCTTTCACGGCGATTGGGCGGCGGCCTGCCGGCAACTCGGGGGCGGTGCCGTCCTGGCAGGACCGAGAGGAGTTTACCTGAGATATCGCCGCGCATCAGGACCCACTGAGCTGCGAAAAGTGTTACCGCCTAACGACATTCCGTAATGGTGTCACGTGGTGTGTCCGCGCAATCGCAGCGAGTACGAGAACTGTCGATCTGTCGATGAAGTGGGTATGGTCGGACCGGTTCCCACCCGGGGACCGCCGCCTAATCGCCCGTTGCGGCGAGCCGGGGAACCATATTTCCTCCGGGGTGAATCCGCAGTTTGCGGTAGGGATTTCCTTCGTCCCGAACCCGTCAGCTAACCCGGCCGGCGGCCGACGGAAGGAAATGTCTGTGCAGGAACACACTGCGCGGCGACGATTGGCGGCGGTAATGGCGCTGCTCGTCGCCGTGTGCGGGCTGGTCATCGTGGCGACGCCGGCGTCCGCGGCCCCCGGTGACAACGGCGACGACGGCGAGGGCGGCTCGAAGTCGCTGATCACCCAACTCGAGGACGCCACCCGTGGCTTCGTGGATGCCAAGAACAAGTTGAAGAAGTCCAAGGAGCAGCAGACCAAGCTCTCCGCGGAGCTCAAGCGCCTGGAGGCGGCGATCGGGCCGCAGCAGCAGGCGCTCGACGAGATCGCGCAGCAGGCGTACACGACGGGCCGGATCGGCCCGATGTCCGCCCTGGTCACCGCCGCTTCGAGCGAGACCTTCCTGGACCGCGCCGAGGCCCTGGGCGTGATCGCGGCGCAGCAGAACGCCGCGATCGCCGATCTCAAGAAAACTCTCACCGACCGGCAGCGCGCCAAGATCGCCATCGACACGGCCATTCGTGACCAGCAGAAGCAGGTCACCGTGATGGCCAACAAGAAGACCCAGGCGGAGACCGCGCTGGCGAAGGCGAACCAGGGTCAGGACGCCGGTGATGCGCCGTCCTCCGGCGGCGGAGGCAGTGCCAAGGCCGAGCCGGGACCGACCGGCGGTGGCTGCTCCGAGAACGACCCGACCAGCGGCGGCTGTCTCACCCCGGCGACGCTGCACGCGATGAAGCAGGCGAAGGCGGCCGGCTTCACGCGGTTCGTGGCCTGCTGGCGCGAGCAGAACAGCGGTGAGCATCCGAAGGGCCGGGCCTGCGACTTCGCCGCCGACAAGAACGGCTTCGGCGGCGACGCCACGGGTTCCAGCAAGACCTACGGCGACAACCTGGCGGACTACTTCATCGCCAACGCCGACGAGCTGAACGTGCTCTACGTCATCTGGTACCGCCGGATCTGGCTGGCCAGCAGCGACCGGTGGAAGTCGTACAGCGGGGCGGGCGGCGACCCGTCCAGCGACCATACGAACCACGTCCACCTGTCGGTGAACTAGCAGGTTGCCGGGAGTACGAGCCCTACTTGCGCATGTAGGCCTCGTACTCCCGCATCACCTCGTCGGTCGGCCCGTCGGCCCGGATCAGGCCGGACTCCAGCCAGATGCTCCGGTCGCAGGTGTCCCGGATCGACTGCTCGCTGTGGCTGACCAGGAAGACCGTGCCGGCCTGGGCGCGCAGCTCACGGACCCGCGCCTCGCTGCGGCGGCGGAACTTGGCGTCACCGGTGGCCAGCGCCTCGTCGATCAGCAGGACGTCGTGCTGCTTCGCGGCGGCGATGGAGAACCGCAGGCGGGCGGCCATGCCGGACGAGTACGTCCGCATCGGCAGCGAGGAGAAGTCACCCCGCTCGTTGATGCCGGAGAACTCGATGATCCCGTCCTTCTTCGCCCGCACCTCGGCCGGCGACATGCCCATGGCCAGGCAGCCCAGCTCGACGTTGCGCTCGCCGGGCAGCTCGTTCATCAGCGCGGCGTTGACGCCCAGCAGGGACGGCTGGCCGGCGGCGTAGATCTTGCCCCGGGCCACCGGCAGCAGGCCGGCGACCGCCCGCAGCAGGGTCGACTTCCCGGAGCCGTTGCTGCCGATCAGGCCGATCGCCTCGCCGCGGTACGCCACGAAGCTCACGCCCTTGACTGCGTGCACCTCGCGGACGTTCGCCGACCGGGAGCCGGTGACCAGCCGCTTGAGGCTGGCCACGGGACTGCCGCTGCCCGGCGACGCCGAGCTGTGCACCTTGTAGATGACGTGGGCGTTGTCCGCGATGACGGTGGGGACGCGCTCGTTGTCAGCCACGGCCGTAGCCCTTCTCTCCGCGCCAGAAGTAGACGAAACCGCCGATGCCCACGACCAGGGTCCAGATCACGGCCTGGGTCCAGAGCAGCGCCGGCGGGCCGGCCAGCTCCACGTCCTCCATCAGCGCGTGGCGCATCAGCTCGATGAAGATGAGCAGCGGGTTCGCCTCGACGACGGCCAGCTTCCAGCCGGACAGGTGGTCGGCGAAGAGCTGCACCGGGTAGAGCACGGCCGAGCCGTACATCCAGAAGCGCATGACGAACGGAATCAGCTGCTTGACGTCGCGGACCTTGGCGCCGAACTTCGCGGCGGCCAGGGCGAGCCCGGTATTGAAGATCGACTGGAGCAGCAGCACCGGCAGGACCAGCAGCCACTGGGCGGTGATCGGCTCGCCGGTGATCAGCATGATGCCCATCAGCACGGCCAGCGCCACGACGAAGTTGCGGATCTCCACGAGCGCCACCGACAGCGGCAGGCTGGCCCGCGGGAAGTGCAGCGCGCGGATCAGCCCGAGGTTTCCGGTGATCGCGTTGATGCCGGTTCCGACGATCGACTGTGTGAATTGGAACACGAACACGCCGGCACAGAGGTACGCGATGAAGTTCTGCACACCGTCGCGGCCACCCAGGATCACGCCGAAGATCACGTAGTAGACCGCGGCGTTGATGATCGGGGTGAGAACCTGCCAGACCATGCCGAGCTTCGTGTTGCCCAGCGCCGAGGACATCTTCGCGCTCGCGTGCGCCTGGATGAAATGCCGGTAGGACCACAGCTGGCGTGTGTACTCGAGGAGGCCTGGGAGGCGTCCTGAAGCGCTCAGGCCGTGCCGTCGGGCCAGCTCCTTGGGGGAGAGCCCGGCGCCGGCCTCGGCGACCGCCGTCTCTGGCATGGGGTGGTGCTCCGATCCAGTAGGCCCGAAGGAGGCAGCGGGTTCCACATGTAGAAGCATGACAGGCACCCGGCGCCACCGATGGAACGGGTTCGTATCGACGTGGCTGTTGACGGTAGCTGACCAAACGGCGGAACGCAACCGTTACGTCGTAGCGCTATAGTGACTCTGTGGCGACAGTAAAGCGCGCACCAGCCGGAGCGGCGGTGCTCCGAGGCGACATCACCGTGGCGATCCGCAACGCGGTCATGAACGAGTTGGCGGAGGTCGGTTACGGCCGATTGTCCATCGAGGCGGTGGCCCGCCGCGCGGGGGTCGGTAAGACCGCGATCTACCGGCGGTGGAGCAACAAGCTCGAAATGGTCATGGAGATCATCTCGGACGTCGCGGAGCGCAAGGTGCCACTCCCGGACACCGGGAGTTTCGCCGGCGATCTGGCGCTGCTCATGATGATCGTCAGCAAGGCGCTCCAGCACCGGATCGCGTCGCAGATCATCCCGGACCTGATGGCCGAGGCCGCCCGGAACCCGCAGATCGCCGAGACCCTGCAACGGGCGCTGCGCACCCACCAGCAGTCGGTGGGAGAGAAGCTGGTCGGTCAGGCGGTCACCCGCGGTGAACTGCCCGAGGGCACCGATGCGCACCTCGCCGTCGACCTGATCCTGGGCCCGCTCTACTGGCGGCTCGCGGTCGCCCGGCAGCCGCTGAGCGACGACGCTCTGGAGAAACTCACCGTGGCTGTCACGGCGGCGCTGAAGGCAACCACCACCGACTAGCAACCAGAGAATCTCTTCGCCGCGCCCGGTGGGGGTCGAAGGAAAGGGCTGACCCCGACGCACCCCCCGGAGGCGGCTCTGTGAATTCCTTGCTCGAGACCCGTGTCGGCACAGCTGTGCTGGACACCACAGTGCTGGACGCGGCCGCACTGCTCGCCATCGCCATGGGTGGAGCGTCCGACGTCGGCACCTGCCCGGTGACCGGGCGCCCCGCGACGGTGACCGACGATGCCGTGGTCGGCGCCTGGCGCAGCGCCGACGGGGTGGTCCGGCTCCAGCTGCGCACCGACGGCACGTACGCCGGAGCGGTGGCCGGGCGTCGCCGCCAGGCCCGCGGGACGTACCGGATCGACGGCGCCTCGGTGCTGCTGCGCGACGACTCCGGCCTGAACACCCCGGTCACCGTCCACGACGGCGAGCTCGAGATGGCGGGACACCGGCTGTTGCCGGTCTGAGAACACGCCGCCGACTCCTCATGTCGGCGCCGCATCGGCCGAATCCAGAAGCATGCGTCGTACGAGGATCGTGATCAGCCTGGCCGCCCTGCCGCTCGTTCTCAGTGGCTGTGCCGCGATCGGCGCCGCAGGCGTCGCCGGGGACTCGTCGGCCACGCCTGCGGCCGGTGACTCCTGGGTCCTCGTGGACGCCGGCAAGCGGACGCCGAGCCCGGCGCCGAAGCGGGGCACCGCGACGCCGACCACCGACCCCACGGTGCCGGCCCCGGCCCCCGACCCCAGCTGCACCAAGCTCTGGCCGCGGACCGAGCCGGTGATGATCCCGGTCGAGGTGACGCCCGGCGCGGGCTCGCTGAAGGTGGAGTGGCCGGCGCAGTACCCGTCGAACTACCGGGTGACCGCGGTGCCGCAGGATCTGGTCACGGGCCGGCAGCCGGAGCCGGTGTGGAAGAACGTCCCGCCCGGCAGTGGGTGCACGGTCACCACGACGATCAGCGGGCTCACGCCCAACCGGGCGTACATCGTCTGGCTGGACGCGCCGAACACCGGGCGCGAGGTCGACGGGACGCGGTATCTGTACAGCGGGCGCTCGGGCGTGGTCCATCCCCGGTAGGTCTCACGGCGTGGTCGGCAGGCCGGCGGCCTTCCAGGCGGCGAATCCGCCGTCCAGGTCGGTCGCCTTGTGCAGGCCGAGGTCCTGCAGGGAGGCCGCGGCCAGGCTGCTGGTGTAGCCCTCCTGGCAGGTGACGATCACGGGGAGCCCGTAGTCGCCGGCGAACGGCAGGCGCGCATCCGACCGGGGGTCGAGGCGCCACTCCAGCACGTTGCGTTCGATCACCACGGCGCCCGGGATCTCGCCGAACTCGGCGCGCTGCGCGGCCGGGCGGATGTCCACCAGGATCGCGCCCTCCTCGATCGCGGCCTGCGTCTCGGCCGGCCCCAGCCGCCGCAGCCGGGCGCGGGCCTCGGCCAGGATCTCGTCGATGCCCTTGGATCCGGGTGGCGGTGTGGTCACCACTGCGCGCCGGCCCGCTCGACAGTGAGCACCTCGAGGCCGGTGGGGGCGACGCGGTACTTGGTCATGGTGGTCAGAGCCGGCCCGTAGACGTGGATGCTGACCGCCGGCCGGGCGGACCTGTTGATGATCCGGTGGATGTGCTGCGCGCCGAACCGGCGGCCCGCGCCCTCGCCCAGCTCGCGCGAGACGATCCGCGGCGTGCCGTCGGCGCCGGTGGACACGGTGTCCTCGGTCAGGGTGCCGCCGTGGACGTGGAACGCACCCGCCGAGCCGCCGTGATCATGGATCTCGGTGGCCTGACCGGGCAGCCAGGTGAGGAGCCACACCTCGTAATCATCCGCCACCGCGAGCCGGTGGTACCACCGGTCCACGGGATTGAAGCGCGGCGCCACCGGCCACAGGCCGGGCAACGCGGAGAAGTCGCGGGCGACGGCGAGATGATCGTTCATCATGGCTCCTTTATAGCCTATAGGTTAGATAGGTTTTACCACGGGGGTGACCCGTGTGGGTACGGAACTCGCGAATCGGACGGGGCGGGCGGTATCGAAAGAGGCTTAGTGAGCTATGCCTCTTTCCGAACCAGGCGCGAAAAACTTCAATGCGCAATGAGGTCGATACGCTGCGTCGACCAAAGTGGCCTGTCTGTCACCAGTTCGGCCTACCCGCCTCCGCCGTTACGGCGGAATTGCTGGTCAGCCGGTCCCTGGCCCATCGAGATGGCTATATCGTGAGCGGCGCCGCCGAGAACCGGTTGCCGGAGGCCGCCCGCGACCCTCCTCCGATGCCCCGATGAACGAGGACGGACAAGTGTTGATGTCTCGCCGCGGCCTGCTCGCCGCCGGCCTCACCGTCGCCGTGATCAGCACGATCGGAGTCGCATCGACTCTCAACGCGGGCGCGGAACAGATCCCGGACGCGCCGGCGCCGGCAGCGGCTCCCGCCGCCCCGTCGGACGAAACCGCCGACGCGCCCGCCACCGTGACGCCGCCGGCGTTGCTGCCGTGGGGTGAAAAGCCGCGCAGCATCCGCAAAGGACGCAACGGAGCAAGCAGCAAGTCGCTGAAGGCGGCCGGCCTCAGCGCCGCCCCCGACACGGTGAGCGAGTCCCGCGGCAACCGCTACGCCCCCAAGGGACGGTCACCGCGGACCGGGGTCCACAAGTCGCGGACCGTGGTGCCGCCGGTGCCGGCGCCCGCGCCGTCGTCGACCGCGAACGCCGCCGCCCCCAGAGCCGACGTCTTCTTCCACTACAACGTCGGTTCCCAGCGCGCCACGGCCGACGGGGCGTACGCGAACCTGACGATCAGCAAACCGGCACTGCAGACGGAGGACTACCACACGCTCGCTGAGGTGGCTGTGCGGTCGGCGGACCAGAAGCACACCGTCGAGGTGGGCTGGACCGTGGACCGTGAGCTCAACGGTGACGACGACCCGCACCTGTTCGTCTTCCACTGGGTCGACGACAAACCCGCCTGCTACAACACCTGCGGCTTCGTGCCTTGGGAAGACATCAAACCGGGCGCCACGCTCCCGCAGGACACCCCGAAGCGTTTCGGCATCCAGTACGCCGGTGGCGCCTGGTGGGTGGCGTACGACACCGGTTGGGTCGGCTATTTCCCCGGTGAGAACTGGGGCAACAAGTTCGAGAAGACCGGCCTGGTGCAGATGTTCGGCGAGGTCGCGGCGGCCAAACTCGAGACCTGCACCCAGATGGGGAACGGCCTCCCGTCCTTCCAGGGCAAGGCCACCAAGATCGGCAGCGTGGCGTACCTGGAGGGGCCCGACCCGGACATGTTCGTGTACAGCCAGGTCCGTGGCCCAGGCATCCCCGAGCTCCCCAACGGCCAGGCTGTCCCGTCCCCGATCTTCCCGATCTACGCGAAGACGAAGGCGAGCGCCCGCACCTTCCGGATCGGCGGACCCGGCTGCGCGCCGGTGGAAGAGCCGGAAGAGCCGAAGGGCTGACCACCGGATCGACATGATGCCCGGTTTCCCGGCAGGGAGCCGGGCATCGATGTTTTCCCGGGTTTCCGGGCCACCCCTTGAACCGGTCCGCGTGCCAGGATGTACATCCGGGTGGCCGGGCGGAACCCGAGGGGAGCTGGCGCCGATGAAGCGACGGGTGAGCCCCGACGAGCAGCTGATGACCGCGCTCTACACCGAGCACTATGCCGTCCTGATCAACTTTGTGTCCCGGTACGTCTCGGACCGGCACAAGGCGGAGGACCTGGTGCAGGAGACTCTCCTACGGGCCTGGAAGCACATCGACCACCTCGACCCGGAACCGGGCCGAACCAGGTCGTACCTGCTCACCATCGCCCGTAACGTGGTGACCAACGCCTGGCGTGCGGAACAGCGCAGGCCACGCCTGGTCGCCGACGAGAACGCGGTCAACTCGGCGCCGTCGGCGGACAACGTGGATCAGATGGTGGAGGGCTGGCTGGTGGCCGAGGCGATGGAACGCCTCTCGCCGGAGCACCGTGCCGTCATCCAGGCGATGTATTACGAAGGGCAGAGCGTGGCCGATGCCGCGCGGAAGCTGTCGGTGCCGGAGGGCACGGTGAAATCACGCGCCTATTACGCAGTGCGCGCGCTGCGCACCGTCTTCGAGGAGATGGGGATGCTGCGATGAGCGGACGAAGTGAGCTCAGGAACGGGCTCGGCGCTTCTCACGGCGGCCCGGAGCGAAGCGGAGGGGTGTCATGAGCGACCTCGACGAACACGACGCTCTGCACCGGTTGCTCGGCGGCTATCTGCTGGGCGGACTCGACGAGGCCGACACCGATCGGCTCGACGAGCATCTGCACGACTGCGCCGACTGCCGGGCCGAACTGGACCGGCTGGCGCCCGTCCCGGAGATGCTGCAACGCCTGCCGGACGCGCGGCACCTGGGTGGCGGTGCTCCGCTCGCGGTCTCGCCGACCGCCCGGCCCAGCCCGCAGAACATCGAGGGTCTGCTCAGCCGGATGCGGGCGGAGAAGACCAGGGAGACCCGGGTGGCACGGGTGCGGTGGCTGGCCGCCGCCGCGGTCGTGCTGATCGCGGCCGCCGCGATCGGCTACGGGATCTTCACGAACGGCCGTGTCCAGCCGGGTACGGTGCCGGAAGCCCTGCCCAGCGTGACGCTCGTGACGTCGCAGTTCGAGGCGGCGCCCGGCAGCGGGATGACCGGCTCGGCCGTCCTGACCCCGAAACAGTGGGGCGTCGCGGTGGCGCTGGACGTGAGCCGAATGAGCGGCCAGGGACCGTTCCTGTGCCTGGTGCGCAACAAGGACGGCAGCACCGAGCAGGCCGCGGCCTGGGGCGACACCGCCAACGGCGCCGCCGAGGTCAGCGGTGCCAGCTCGGTGAAGATCGCTGACGTCGACGCCGTCCTGATCACCGACCGGGACGGAAAACTGCTTGGCACGGCGGCAGTCACCTGAAAGATGGGGGGGTATGCGACCCGACTTCCGCGTACCCCCGAAACTTCACCCCGGTGACCGCGTCGCGGTCGTCTCGCCCTCGTTCGCCGCGCCGGGTGCCTTTCCGGCGGTGCACGAGCAGGCGATGCGGCGGATCCGCACGGAGTTGGGCCTGGAACCGGTGGAGTTCCCCAGCACCCGGCGGATCGGCGCCACGCCGGTCGAGCGGGCCGCCGACCTGACGGCGGCCTGGGCCGATCCCGAGATCCGGGCCGTCTTCGCCACCATCGGCGGCGATGATCAGATCACCGTTCTGCCGCACCTGGACCCGGCGCCCTTCCGAGCCGATCCGAAGCCCTTCTTCGGCTTCTCGGACAACACCAACCTGCTGAACTGGCTGTGGAACCAGGGCGTCGCCGGGTACCACGGCGGATCGACCCAGATGCACCTCGGGCCGGGCGCGGCTCTTCGGCCACAGCACCTCCAGTCGTTGCGGGCGGCCCTCTTCGAGACCCGGGACCTGCTGATCGAACCGGTCGACGAGTTCACCGAGGAGGAGGTCCTCTGGGACGACCCGCGCTCGCTCACCGAGTCGGCGCCCCGCACCCCCTCCCCGGGACGGGTGTGGCACCAGCCGGACCGGGTGGTGAGCGGCCCGTCGTGGGGCGGCAACCTGGAGATCCTGCACTGGAACCTGGCGGCCGGCCGCTGGATCCGGCCGGTCGGCGACTACGCCGGGTGCGTCCTGCTGCTGGAGACGTCCGAGGAGATGCCGCCCGCCGAGGAGGTCTTCCGGATGTTGCGCAACGCGGGTGAGCGTGGGCTGTTGCAGCAGTTCCCCGCGGTGCTGGTGGCGACGGCGAAAGCCACCCACTTCGCGGCGCCGCGGCCGGTGGAGGACCGGCAGAGATACCGCGAGGAGCAACGGGAGGCGGTGCTTCGGGCGCTCGCCGGCTATCACTCGGAGGCGATGGCGGTGTTCGGGGTGGATTTCGGGCACACCGATCCGCAGTGGGTGTTGCCGTACGGCGGCCGGATCACCGTGGACGGCCCGAACCGCCGGGTCATCGCCCACTACTAGGGCCTAGGCGGTCCGGCGGTACTCGCGTTCGGGAGCCGGTGACGCAGCCGTCCTGCAGGCGGCGGCCAACGCCATCCGGGCGGCGGTAGCTGATCGGGCCGCCGGGCCGCCGGTGTGCCGCAGCAGGGCGTCCAGCCGTGCGGTGAGCTCCGCCCGGCGGAACGGCTTGGGCAGGTAATCGTCGGCCCCGGCGTGCAGCGCGGTCATGATCTGCTGCCGGTGCACGTCGGCGCTGACCACCATGATCGGGATCTCTTCGAGGTCCGGGACGCCGCGGATCCGGCGGCACAGGTCGATGCCGGAGCCGCCGGGCATCCGCACGTCGATCAGCGCGGCGTCGATGCCGCCGCCCCGGGTGAGAAGGTCGAACGCGCCGTCCGCGTCGGCCGCGGTCACGACGTCGTACCCCAGCCTGCGTAGCGCCATGGTGAGCAGCTCCCGATGATCGAGATCATCATCGGCGATCAGAACGGTGGGCACGCAGGTCTCTTCGGCACGGTAGGCAATTCACTGAGAGCGACGGAGGGTGGGCTTGTGATCAGGGTGGCTGAGGCGGACGAGATCGATCGTCTCCGGGAGATCGAGGTCGCGGCGGGCCGGCAGTTCGCCGCGTACGGCATGGACGAGATCGCGCGGGACGAGGCGTTGCCCGCTGCCGAGCTGCTCGCCTGTCAACAGGACGGCCGCGCCTGGGTGTACGTCGATCCTCCGGGCGAGCCGGTCGCCTATCTCATCGCCGAGTGGGTGGACGGCGTCGTGCACATCGAGCAGGTCTCGGTCGACCCGCGGCACGCCGGCCGCCGCATCGGCGCCGCCCTCGTCGAGCATGTCGCCGGGTGGGCCCATGACCGCGGGTCGGCGGCGCTGACCCTGACCACGTTCGCCGAGGTTCCGTGGAACGGGCCCTATTACGAGCGGTTGGGTTTCCGTCCGCTCGCTGCCGGTGAGCTGACCCCGGGGCTCCGCGAGATCCGGGCCGCAGAGGCCGCGCACGGCCTGGACCGATGGCCCCGCCTGGCGATGCGCCGCGATCTCTAGCGCTCACCCACCTCCCGGGTCGGCGTCCTCGCTCAACTGTGCGATCTCCACGAGGGCTCCTAAGGTGAGGGGCATGCGTGCTGCCGTGTTCAACGAGCCAGGTCCAGCCCAGTCCGTGCTGCGCAACGTCGACCGGGACCTGCCGTTGGCCGGTGCCGGCGAGGTGCGGGTGCGCATCGTTCTCTCCGCTGTGAACCCGACCGACACCGGCACCCGGGCGGGCCGGGGCGTTCCGGACGGCGTGGCTCCGCCCCGCGTGCCCAACCAGGACGGTGCTGGTGTGGTCGACGCGGTCGGTGAGGGCGTGCGGGATCTTGAAGCCGGTGATCGCGTCTGGGTGTGGGACGCCGCCTACGCCCGCGCCGACGGCACTGCCCAGGAGTACGTGGTGCTGCCGCGTCACCAGGTGGTGCGCCTGCACGAGGAGGTGCCCTTCGAAGTCGGTGCCGCCCTGGGCATTCCGGCGCTCACCGCGCACCGCTGCCTCACGCTCGCGGCCGACGGCCCGGATCGTCTGGCACCGGGCGCCCTGACCGGCCGGACCGTCCTGGTCGCGGGCGGAGCCGGGGCCGTCGGTAACGCCGCGATCCAGCTGGCCAAGTGGGCCGGCGCCACCGTGATCACCACGGTCAGCTCCGCGGGGAAGGGCCGGCTCGCCACCGCCGCCGGAGCCGATGCCGTGATCAATTATCGCGAGGAGGACGTTGCCGTCCGGGTCCGCGAGCTGACCGGAATCGGCCCCAACGTCATCGTCGAGGTCAACACCGAAAATCTGGACCTGGACATCGACGTGATAGCCCCGGGCGGGAACGTCGCGATCTACGTGCCCGGCAAGTTCACCGTGGCCGGCTTCAAGGCGATGCTGAAGAACGTCAGCCTCGACTTCGTCCTCACCTACACCACCACGCCCGAGGAGAAGACCAACGCGGTCGAGGCGGTGGCCGAGGCCGTGAACAGCGGCGCCTTCCGGGTGGGTGACGAGGCCGGCCTGCCGATCATCCGCTTTCCGTTCACCGACGTCGCGGGCGCCCACGAGGCCGTTGAGGGCCACGCCGTGGGAAAGGTGGTCATCGACGTGACGCCCGCCTGACCGCGCCCGCCCGCGTCAGGCGAGCAGCGCGTCGGCGACCCGCTCCACTCCGCGGCCGTCCACAGCGGACCAGCCCCGCGCGGCCAGCAGCGTCCGCTCGGCCGGATCGGTGAGCAGCCGCGCCAGGACCGAGGGGGCGGACGCGTCGAAGTCGCCCAGCCGGCCGAGTCCGGCGGCGTAACCGTTGGCGATGGTGCGCTCATACCCGAGGATCTGGTTGTCCACCACCCAGAGCAGCGCGGCAGCCCGGCCCAGGCAGAGCAACTCCCACGTCGACGTTCCGCTGGCGCTGATCACCAGGTCGGCGTCGATCAGCAGCTTGGGCAGGTGATCGGTCGGCGAGATGATCTCGAAGCGCTGCCCGGGCCCCGGTGCCACCTCGAGCAGCTCGGCGCGAAGGCTGTCGTCGGCAGCGATCACGGTGGCGTCGAACGGCACCCCGCTGTGCGTCAGCAGACGTGCGGCCTGCGGCGCGGCGCGGTAGGCGTCGGTGCCACCGAAGAAGGCCACGACCTTCGGGGTACGGGTCTCGGCGTGCACCGGTGCGGCAACCGGCCGTAACTGGCGCACCGAAGACCGCAACAGCGCGTAGTCGAGGCCGGCCAGCCGCACGTCCCCGACCTCGAGCACCGCGTCGAGATTCTGGTCGACGTAGATGTCGGCGGTCTGACCGCGCGGCTCACCGTCCACGATGGCCAGCACGCGCCGGCCCGTCCGGCGCACCGCCACGCTCTGCTGCGGCGGCAGCGTGTACGAGTCGATCACCACCGCATCCAGGTCGAGCCGCTCGACCGCCGCGACCAGGCCGACGGCGTCGTAGGGCGCGGGATGCCAGGGCAGCCCGCGCTGTTCGAGCTGGGACGCCGCCCAGGAGACGCCGCCCAGGTCGCTGAGGAAGTGCACGTCCACGCCGCGAGCGGTCAGCTCCTCGGCGAGGGCGACGCACCGCACCAGATGCCCGACCCCGGTCTTCGGTCCGGCGTCGCACCGGATCCCGACGACAGTCATGAGCGACCTCCGTCGTACCACCGAATGATCATGCCTGGTCGAGCTGCTTCTGGCGGACGTGGGAGTTGAGCGCCGCGAGGTCCGGCTGGTCGGCGAGCCAGTCGGCCAGGGTGCGGACCGCGACCGGGGCGTCGCCGAAGTGGTCGATGACCGCCTCGATCAGCTTCCAGTCGTCCTCGGTGTCCAGGGTGAGCCGCAGGTGCGAGAGGTCCGGCTGGACGGTCAGGCCGATGACGTCGAAGTCCTCCGGGTGCGAGTAGATGTACGACGTCACGTGCGTCCGATGGTGCTGGTACGCCAGCTTGTCGATCTCCTTGAGCACCCGGGCCCGGACCACCTCGACGTCCAGGCCGCGCGGCAGCGTACGCGTGATCGAGGTGGTCAGATAGTCCACCTCGGCCGCCGCGAACACGTGATGCGCCCGTGCCACCAGCCGCGGGTCGAGCAACGGGCAGTCCGCGGTGAAGCGCAGCACGGTGTCCGCGGTGTGGGTGTCGAGGACGCCGAGGAACCGGGCGAGCACGTCGTCGACCGGGCCGCGGTGCCAGGCGACGCCGATCCGCTCGCACTCGGCCACGATCGCGTCGTCGTCGGCTTCGACGGTGGTTGCGACGACCAGGTCGTCCAGGACGCCGCTGTCCCGGGCGGCGCGGACCACCCGGTCGAGGACGGTCCGTCCGGCCAGGCGGCGCAACACCTTTCCGGGAAGCCGGCTGGAGCCCATCCGGGCCTGGACGATGCCGAGAGTGCTCATGATCTTCCTTTGCGAAGGGCCTTGCGGGCGATGACCAGCCCGGCTTTGGCGGCTCGGTAGCCGAGGGATCCGCTGAACATCGCGATCTGGGCTTTCGCCCGGCCCAGTTCGGCATCGCGCTTGCCCAGCTCGGCCTCGAAGAAGTGGTTGCGTTCGGTGGCTTCGGCGAGTTGCCGGCGCAGCGTCTCCACCTGCACCTGGTGCTCGCGCCGGATGTCAGGGGCGGACTGCGGGCCGGGCACGGGCGGGGTGCCGGGCAGTCCGGCCGCCCCGGCGAGGACTTCGGTGAGCCGGTCCACGTCGGTGATTCCCGGCCAGGGGTGGGCGTACCCGCCGGTCAGCAGGGTGCGGGCGAAACGGCTGAGCGCGTCGGCGCGGTCCGGAACGCCGGGGTCGAGGCGGGCGAGTCCGGCGGCGTCCGGCGGGGACGGCACGATCACGTTGTCCGCGGCCGTTTCCGGCAGCGTGGCCATCCAGTCGGTGAGCAGCCGGCGCAGGGCCGGCAGGTCGTGCCGGAGTGCGGCGGTGAGCAGCATTTCTTCGAGCAGCCGCCCGGTCGGCAGGGGCCCGTCCGCCGCCCGGTCGCCGCGCACCACCCGCCGCTGCCATCCGTCCGGGCCGCCGGCCACCTCGACGACGGAGGTGTCGCCGGCGATCAGCGCCGGCGGCACCGGGAACGCCACGGTGGGGCGTGGGCCCAGGTGGGCGACGGCCAGCCAGCCGGGTGCCAGCTCGGTGCCGAGACCGCGGCGCACGGCCGCGGCGGCCATCCGGCGAGGATCACTCAAGACCGTTTTCGATGATTGGTACGCGGACGCGACCACCGCCGCCACGAAAGCCGCCAGCGGGTCCAGCGGCCCGTAGCGCAGCGTCTCGGGGGTGGCCAGCATCGCCGGCTCACCGGGCAGCGGCCAGACGGCGGCCAGCCCGGAGACCGGCAGTCCTTCGGCGCCGAGGATCGCGGCGAGCCGGTCTGCCCGTCCCGGCGCGGTGCCGAACTCGCCGAGCGGCCGCCAGTCGCCGGTCCCGGGCGCGGTCGGCGTCCCCGGGTCGACGAGGCGGTGGACCCCGAGCTCGTTCTCCACGGCGAGCAGCAGGGTCCCGCCGGGACGCAGGGTGCGCTTGAGGGCGCGTACCGCGTCGATCCAGTCGTACTGCGGTCCTTCGGGGGAGCAGAGCCGGCCGACGCCGTCCAGGGCGACCACGGTGTCGTAGCGTTCGTTCTCGGCGAGTTTGGGCAGCGTGCCGCAGAGCACCCGGACACCCCGCCCGGCCAGGCGTTCCGCCTCGGGCTGGGAGCGGACCAGGCAGGTCACCTCGAGCCCGGGGGCGAGCGCGTCGATCAGGGCGTCGTCGTGCGGCCCGGCGACCAGCACCCGGGTCAGGGCGGGCAGCCGGTCGAGCAGGTGCCGGTAGAGGTGGCCGCCGGCGGGCGGGCGCTCCTCCACGTATTCCGGCATCTCGCCGCCGATCATCTGGATCATGCCGCCACCTCCTCGAGGCGCCGGTCCGGCGCCGAGGTCCAGCCCAGGGTGGCCCGCAGCTCGGCGGGGGAGGCCAGATATCCGTCGCCCAGCTCGGCCAGCGCGGTGGCCAGGGCGGTCACCGGGTCCGGGGCGACGCCGTGCAGCTCCGGCCATTCGCGGCGGATCCGTTCGGCGGTCGGCGTGCTCTCCCGGGCCAGGTGCATCGGATCGCCGTAGACGGCCGGCTCACATCCCGCCGCCACGCCGTAGAGCACCGCGCTGCTCAGCCGGTTCGACGCCACCCGCCGGTGCCGGCGCAGCTCGGTGAGCTGCTTGTGCAGGAAGCGGGTGTCGGTCTGGTCCCGCATGTAGCCGCGGTACCCGTGGCAGATCACCCGGCCGGCCCGCTCGTACGCGGCGCGGATCCGGCTGTCCTGGTACTCCTGCCAGTACAGGCAGAAGGTGACCGGGCCGGGCTCGGTGGCGGCGATCTCGTCGATCAGCCGCCGGTGGTCGCCGTCGACCTTCTGCCCCTCCCAGCCGTGGAACGGGTACCAGATGGTGCCCTCCCGCGACTCCTCCGCCGCACCGGTGTCCGGTGTGGACCGCATCAGGTAGAGGAAGGGCGCGCCGATGACCGTGGCCTTCGGCCGGCCCATCGACCACGCGCGCCGCCGGGTCCGTTCGGACCAGACGAAGATCGGCAGGCCGGGCGCGTACGGCGTACCGGCGCCCAGCCCGTCCACCACGTTCCAGCCGTGCTGCAGATAGCCGTCGACCCGGGGCGGATCGGCCGGGTTCAGCCCGCAGTACCCGGCCAGCACGTGGGCGTGGCCGTAGAAGTGGTTGCCGTGGTGCACCCGCTAGCTCCCGAGGATGCCGCGCAGCACCTCGACCACGCGGTCCTGGTCGGCGTCGGCGAGGTCGGCGAAGAGGGGCAGGGAGAGCTGCTCGGCGTAGAAGGCCTCGGCCACCGGGCACATGCCCCGGCGGTATCCGAGGTCTTCGAAGACCGGGTGCCAGTAGGCCGGGATGTAGTTGACCTGCACTCCGATGCCGGCGGCGCGCATCCGGTCGTACACCTCCCGGCGGCGGCCGGCGAGGATGCGTACCGGATAGAGGTGCCGCATCGGGTCCGACTCCGGCCGCTGCGCCGGAAGGCGCAGGCCGGGCACGTCGGCCAGCAGCTCGTCGTAGCGGGCCGAGAGGTACGCGCGGCGCGCCTTGAACTCGCTCAGCCGCCGCAGCTGCGAGCTGCCCAGCGCGCACAGGACGTCCGGAAGGCGATAGTTGAGGCCGAACTCGGGCACCTCGTACCACCAGCCGCCCTCGTCGGCATGGCGCAGCTGGTCGCGGACCACTCCGACGGTGCGGAAGCTGCGTACCCGGGCCAGCAGGTCCGGCCGGATCGACGCGACCGCGCCGCCCTCGGCGGTGGTGAGGTTCTTGGTCGGGAAGAACGAGAACGTGGTCAGGTCGGCGAGGGTGCCCACCGGCCGGCCCTTGTAGGTCGAGCCGATCGCGTGCGCGGCGTCGCCGACCAGGACCGCCCCGGCGCTCTCGGTGACCTTGCGCAACCCGTCGTAGTCGGCCGGGACGCCGGCGTAGTCGACCGCGCTGATCACCCGGGTGCGCGAGGTGACGGCGGCCTCGGCCGCCGCCGGGTCCAGGTTGGCGGTGTCCTCCTCGACGTCGGCGAAGACCACCTTCGCGCCGAGCAGGGCCGCGCCGGAAGCGGTGGCCACGAACGTCATCGGGGTGGTGACCACCTCGTCGCCGGTCGTCACGCCGGCCGCCGCGTACGCCGCGTGCAGCGCGGTGGTGCCGTTCGTCACCGTGACACAGGGCGCGCCGGCGACCCGGGCCAGGTCGGCCTCGAAGTCGGCGACCCGCGGCCCGGTGGTGAGCCAGTCGCTGCCCAGGGCGGCGACCACCGCCTCCACGTCGGAGGAGTCGATGGACTGACGTCCGTAGGGCAGCATCACTTCTCCGCGAGCAGGGTGCGCATGTCGTCGACGGAGAGCCAGAGGTCGTTGTTGTCCGAGCGGTAGTTGAAGCCGTCGGCGACCGGGTCGCCACCCTCGGGAGCCTCGTAACCCCAGCTCGCGGCGACCGGCTGGACCACGTACCGGTCCTTGAAGCGCAGCGTGCGGCGGCTGTCGTCGGCCGCGATCATCTCCTCGTGCAGCTTCTCGCCGGGACGCATGCCGACCTCGTGGGTCGGTGCGTCCGGCGCGACCGCCTCGACCAGGTCGACGATCCGCATGCTCGGGATCCGGGGCACGTAGAGCTCGCCGCCGCGCATCACGTCGAACGAGTCGACGACGAACTCGACCGCCTGGTCCAGGGTGATCCAGAAGCGGGTCATCCGCTTGTCGGTGATCGGCAGGCTCTTGCCCTCGGCGGCGAGCTTGCGGAAGAACGGGACCACCGAGCCGCGGCTGCCCATCACGTTGCCGTAGCGCACCACGGCGAGCCGGGTCGGGTGGGTGGCGGCGTAGTGGTTGCCGGCGATGACGATCTTGTCGGCGGCCAGCTTGGTGGCGCCGTACAGGTTGATCGGGCTGGACGCCTTGTCGGTGGAGAGCGCGACGACCTTCTTCACCTCGGCGTTGATCGCGGCGTCGATGACGTTCTGCGTGCCGTTGATGTTGGTGGCGACGAACTCCGACGGGTTGTACTCCGCCGTGTCGACCTGCTTGAGGGCGGCCGCGTGGACGACGTAGTCGATGCCGTGCATGGCCCGGGACAGGCGCTCGCGGTCCCGGATGTCGCCGATGAAGAACCGCAGGCGCGGGTCGTCACCGAACATCTGGCGGACCTCGTACTGCTTCAGCTCGTCACGCGAGAACACGACGATGCGGTGCGGGTCCAGGTTGTCGAGCGCGTACCTCAGAAAGGCCTTGCCGAACGAACCGGTGGAGCCGGTGACAAGGATCGAGGAGCCGGCGATTTCAGACACGTTTGTTCTCCGGGGGGATCAGCGATAGGCCGGTACGAGCCGGAAGCATAACCAGCTCGATCGGCATTTCCACAGCTGCGCGGAAAGGCAAGTGTCAGTTCATTTTCAGTTAATCCGGCATTGGTCGGCAGGACTATGGGGCTGCGAGAAAGTAGGACTCCTCTGATCACCCCCCACCATGGAGTACCACGTGAGTGAGCTGCAGAAACTGCGTGACGCGTTCCGTACCGCGCTTGACCTTCCGGCGGACGCGCCCGTGGACGAGCTGCGCTACCAGGACTTCGAAAAGTGGGATTCGCTGGCTCACATGTCATTGGTCGCGACCATCGAAGATGAATTCTCGGTAATGATCGACACCGACGATGTCATCAATATGTCCAGTTTTACCGAGGCCGTGCGAATCCTCGGTAAATACGGGGTGGACGTCAAGTGAGAGTCGCCCTCGTGACGGGGGCGTCGCGCGGCATCGGCCGGGCGACCGCGCACCGTCTCGCCGAGCAGGGCTACGACCTGATCCTGCACGGCCACGGCGAGGCCGGCGTCGCCGAGGCGGCCGCCGCACTCGCCGGCAAATTCGGGGTCACGGTCGCGCACTCGGCCGGTGACATGGCCGACCCGGCCACCAGCAAAGCGCTTGCCAGGCTCGCGTTCGAGCGGTTCAAGCGGCTGGACGCGCTGGTGGTGAACGCCGGCACGCACGCGGCCGGGATGCTCGGGATGACCGACGACGCCACCATCGGGCGGCTCTTCGCGGTCAACGCGGCCGGCGCGGCGTACACGTTGCAGAACGCGGTCCGGCTGCTGGCCCGCGGACAGGACCCGGCCGTCGTGCTGACCGCCTCGATCACCGGTACGCACGGTGTCGCCGGCCAGGCCGTCTACGCCGCCTCCAAGGCCGCCGTGATCGGGCTGGCCAGGTCGGCCGCCAAGGAGCTGGGCCCGCGTGGCATCCGGGTGAACGCCGTGGCGCCCGGATTCATCGCCACCGACATGCTCGACACGTTGGACGAGGCCGGTCGCGCCGAGCGCATCGCGGACACCGCCCTCGGCCGTCTTGGCACCGCCGAGGACGTGGCCGACGTGATCGCCTTCCTGCTTTCCGATCAGGCCCGCTTCGTCACCGGACAGGTGATCGGGGTGGACGGGGGATTGACGCTGTGAACCTGCTCCATCCGGACGCCCGCGTCGTCGACGCGGTCACCGGCGAGTCCCTGACGCCCGCGCTGATCGACGCCGCGGCGGCCGAGCTCACCGCTTCGGGCGGCCGGGGCCCGCTCTTCCTGCCGATGCCGTCGACGGTGCCGGCGGTGGCGCGTTACCTGGCCGCGCTGCGACTGGGCCGGCCGGTGGTGCTGCTCGACCCGGAGGCCGACCACACCGGCCTGATCGGGCGTTACACGACCGGCGAGGTGCACCCCGATCTGGCTCTGCTGCTCACCACGAGCGGCTCCACCGGCGACCCGAAGCTGGTCCGGCTGTCCCGGTCCGCGGTGCTGGCCAACGCCGGTCAGGTGGCCGAGAGCCTGGGCATCACCGGGGAGGACGTCGCGATCACGACGTTGCCGCTGTTCTACTCCTACGGGCTGTCCGTGCTCCACTCGCACCTGCTGCGGGGCGCGACGGTCGTGCTGGAGCGGACCGGCATCATGCAGAAGGACTTCTGGACCGCCGTCGACACGCACGGGGTGACATCGCTGGCCTTCGTCCCGTACCAGTTCGAGATGCTGAGCCGGCTGCGGTTCGACCCGGCGAAGTTCCGTTCGGTGCGGACGATCACCCAGGCCGGCGGCCGGTTGCGCGCCGATCTCATCACCGATTTCGCGCAGCGGATGGCCGGCGCCGGTGGCCGGATGTTCGTCATGTACGGCCAGACCGAGGCGGCGCCGCGGATGGCCACCCTGCCGCCCGGCCGGATCGCCGACAAGCTCGGCTCGGTCGGACTGGCGATGCCCGGCGGCGCGTTCACCATCGAGGACGGCGAGGTGGTCTACCGCGGCCCGAACGTCATGATGGGGTACGCGGAGAGCGGCGCCGATCTGGTCAGAGGTGACGAACTGGGCGGCGTGCTGCGCACCGGCGATCTCGGCCGGCTCGACGACGAGGGCTTCCTGTTCATCACCGGCCGCCTCAAGCGGATGGGCAAGGTGTTCGGGGTCCGGATCAACCTGGACGACGTCGAGCGCCACTTCCCGGTCGCCGCGGTGGCCGGCGACGACAAGCTGCACGTCTTCGCCGAGGGCATCTCCGCCGACGAGGGACGGGCCCTGCGCACGAAGATCGCCGAATGGCTCGGCACCCACTTCACCGGGGTGCAAGTGCGCCCGATCGAGGCGCTGCCGCTGTTGCCGAACGGCAAGACCGACTACCGGGCGCTGGAGGCGTCGTTGTGAGTGTCTTCACCCTGCCGCAGGCCGCCAAGGAAGAAGTCCTGCTGAAAGAGCTGTCCGCGCTGGTCTCGCTGCATCGCGAGCGGTGCGAGCCGTACGCGCGAATTCTGGACGCCTCCGGCTATGCCGGGGCGTCGGAGATCGCCGAGCTGCCCTGGCTGCCGGTCCGTCTCTTCAAGACCCTGCAGCTGAAGAGCATCCCGGACGACGAGGTCTTCAAGGTCCTCACCTCCAGCGGTACGACCGGTGAGGTCAGCCGGATCTACCTGGACAAGGCCGCCGCGGCGGAACAGACCCGCCGGCTCGGCGCCACCTTGCAGACCGTGCTCGGCCCGAAGCGGCTTCCGATGCTGATGGTCGACTCGAAGGGGATCCTGAAGGACCGCCGTTCGTTCAGCGCCCGGGGCGCGGGTGTGCTGGGCATGGCCACGTTCGGCCGGGACCACCAGTGGGCGCTCGACGTCGAGGGCAACGTCGACCTGGACGGCATCCGCGACTTCCTGGCGAAGCACGGCGATCAGCCGTTCCTGATCTTCGGGTTCACCTTCCTGGTCTGGTTGCACCTCTACGAGATCGCCCGGGACAACGGCCTCGACCTGAGCAACGGCATCCTGATCCACTCCGGTGGCTGGAAGAAGCTCGTGGACCAGGCCGTCTCGCCCGAGGAGTTCCGGTCGCGCCTGGCCGGCGTCGGCCTCACGAAGATCCACAACTACTACGGCATGGTCGAGCAGATCGGGACGATCTTCCTTGAGGGACCGACCGGTGGCTCGCTGTACTGCCCGGACTTCGCGGACGTGGTGGTCCGCGACCCGGAGACCTGGGCGGAGCTGCCGCCCGGCAAACCGGGTCTCCTGGAGGTGATCAGCACCCTGCCCACCTCGTACCCGGGGCACGTGCTGCTCACCGAGGACCTGGGCGTGGTGCACGGGATCGACGACGGCGACTGGCCGGGCAAGCGCTTCTCGGTGCTGGGCCGGCTGCCCCGCGCCGAGGCCCGGGGTTGCTCGGACACGTACCGGGAGGCGGCACAGTGATCACTTTCCGATTCGGCGCCGAGGGCGATCTGACCGCTCCGTCCGAGGATCGGCTCACCGTCGGCGACCCGCGTGTCGTCGACTTCCTGGCCCGGCTCGCCCGCAAGCTCCTCGCGCCCGCGGTGGCGCGGCGGCACCCGGAGCTGGGCTCGCTGGGTTACTTCCTGCGCCCGGCAGAACTCAGCCGGGCGGTGGAGAAGATGGCCCGGCAGGACGCGCTGGTCTTCCCGCGCGGCAACGTCTTCCACGTGCCGCCGGCCAATGTGGACACCATCTTCGTGTACTCCTGGGCACTCTCCGCGCTCGCCGGCAACCACAACGTGGTGCGCATCTCGTCGCGGTCGGCGGGCGCCGCCGAGGTGATCCTCGACGCGCTCAACGAGATCGACGCGGACCCGATCATCGGGCGCACCCAGCGGATGGTCACCTACGGGCGGGACGACGCGGTCACCGGCGCCCTCAGCAAGTGGTGCGACCTGCGGGTGATCTGGGGCGGCGACGTCGCGGTGGACACCATCCGCAAGCACCCGCTGCGGCCGTCCGCGCGGGACCTGACCTTCCCGGACCGGACGTCGTGGGCGGTGCTGTCCGTGCCCGGGTGGCGGGCCGCCGACCCGGGCGCCCGGCGCACCGCGGTGGTCGGGTTCGCGAACGACGCCTACTGGTTCGACCAGGCCGCGTGCTCCTCCCCGCGGACCGTGTTCCTCGTCGGCGGGCAGGCCGATGCCGCCGAGGTGCGCCGGGAGTTCCTGGACCTGCTGCTCGACGTCGTCGACCAGCGGGGCTGGATCGTCGACGCGGCGATGGCGGTGGAGAAGCGGGTCAACGCCTACGGGCTCGCGGCGACCGGAGCGGCGTCCGCGGTGGACTTCCCGGACAACCGGATCACCGCGGTCACCCTGACCGGGACCGTGGCGGCCCCGCGCCGCTGGATCGGCGCCGGCGCGTTCCCTTTCGCCGAGGTGAATTCCTTGCTCGATCTGGTGCCCGCGATGAACCGGCAGGACCAGACCGTCAGCCACTTCGGGTTCACCCCTGCGGAGCTGCGCGCTTTCGCCACCGAGCTGGGCGGTCGCGGTGTCGACCGGATCGTGCCGTTCGGCTCGGCGTTAACGTTCGGTTCACTCTGGGACGGCTATGACCTGCCCAGCGAGTTCACCCGGCTCACTACTTTGCTGACGTGACTCAGACGCTTGCCGAGCCGGTCGTCTCCGCACCGGCTCAGCCGGCTGCCCGGCGTTTCGCGCGGCTGTGGTGGTCCCTGCTGCCCTGGCTGATCCCGGCCGTGGCGGCGGTGTGGGTGCTGCGGGACGCGGAGACGCCGGACCGGCAGATCGCCGTCTACGCGGCGTACTTCGCGCTGGCCGTGGTGCTGCCCGGCACGCTGGTGTTCCGGGCGCTGCTGGGCAGCCGCGGCAACTGGCCGGAGGACCTCGGCCTCGGCGCCGCCACCGGCCTGCTGGTCCTGCTGGTGGGCTGGGCGCTCGCCGCCGCCACCGGGCAGCAGCAGCTGCTGCCCGGCTGGCCGGCCCTGATCGTGCTGGTGTTCCTGCTGGTGCCGAGGCTGCGCCGGCACTGGCGGCCGGCGGCCGGTGAGCCGCTGCCGCTGGGCTGGTCGTGGGCGATGGCCGGGGTTCTGGTGCTGGTCGTGGCGTGGAGCGTCCCGGTGTTCAACGGGGTCCCGCGCCTGCCGGCGAGCGTCGAGCTCTATCCGGACCTCTACTACCACCTCGCGCTGGTCCACGAGATGACCCGGTCGATGCCGTTCCGGGTGCCGCAGCTGGCCGAGGAGACGCTGCGCTACCACTACCTGTCCGACGCCGACATCGCCGCGGCCAGCATGATCACCGGGATCTCCCCGGTCACGGTCTTCCTCCGGCTCTGGATCCTGCCGGTCATCGCTGTGGCGGTCGTCGTCTTCGCCGCGCTCGGCCGGAGCGTGAGTGGCCGCTGGTGGGCCGGCCCGGTGGCGGCGCTGCTCGGCTTCGTCGGCCAGACCGTGGTCGCCGGAGCGCCGGCCGGCCCGCCCGGCATCGGACTGCCGATCAGCCTGCTCAGCCCCTCCCAGACGTACGCGATGCCGCTGATCGGCCTGTTCGTGGTGATCGTGGTGGACGCGTTGCGCGGGCGATCGCTGCGCTGGGGCTGGGCTCTGCTGCCGGTGCTGGCGGTGGCCTGCGCCGGGGCCAAGGCGAGCGTGCTGCCGCCGCTTGCGGCCGGCCTGCTGCTGGCGATCGCGGTGACCCTGGTCTTCCGGCGTCGGATCCCGTGGACGGCGCTGTGCCTGCTGGCGGTCACCGCGTTCGGCATGGTGGTCGGGCTGCGCCTGTTCGCCGGTGGCGGCGCGGGCACGCTGGAGGTGCAGTTCCTCGCCACGGTGCGCTGGTTCTCGCCCTACCAGCAGATGCTCGGCGGCGAGGACGGCGTGGACCGCGGCGGGCTCTGGCCGCACGGCGTCGCGAACGCCGACGTGGCCGGCCGCTGGTTCGTCGCCTGGGCCGTGGTGTGGTGGCTGCTGGTGCAGGGGCCCCGGCTCGTCGGCCTGGTCCTGACCCCGCGCCGACGCGACGAACAGGACACCGTGCCGTGGCTGATCGCCGGCATCGTGATCGCCGGGACGCTCGCGATGTGGCTGCTGTACCACCCGTCGGCGAGCCAGATCTACTTCTTCAACGCGGTGCTGCCGTTCTGCGGGGTGCTGACCGCGTGGGCCCTCGCCGACCGGGCGCGGAGCTGGTGGGTGCCGGTCGCCGGCGCGGTGTCCGGGCTGCTCTGGGCATGGCTGGCGCCCGTGGTCGAGGCACCGGTGGAGCCGACCCTCGGCGCCTGGGCGTGGGCGCTGGCCGTACCCCTGCTGAGGACCGCGGCGCTGGCAGCCGGGGTCGCGCTGATCGCCGTGCTGATCTGGCGGCGCCGCGCCCTGCGGGCGGTGCCGGTGGCCCTGATCGCGGCGCTCGCCGCGGCCGGCCTCTTCTCCTCGGTGCAGAACAGCGTGAAGTACATCGCCGACCCGGCCGAGCCCCGGACCGGGACGAAGTCGACGGTCCGGGTCAGCGAGATGCGCGCCGCGCTCTGGCTCGACGAGCACGCCGGCCGGGATGACGTGGTCGCGACGAACGTGCACTGCATGCCGATGTGGGCGCCACACATGTGCAATGCGCGCGCGTTCTGGGTCGCCGCTCTGACCGGCCGCCGCGTGCTGGTCGAGAGCTGGGGTTACTCGGACAAGACGGTGGCCGCGAACGGCGAGAACGGGTTGCGGTACGTGTATCAGCCGGCGCCCGACCCAGAGATCTTCGCGCTGAACGAGCGGGTGTTCCGCAAGGGTGATCCGGCGGCTGTGGCCAGGCTGCGGGACGAGTACGGCGTACGGTGGCTGTTCGCGGACATCCGGGCCGGCCGGGTGTCGCCGAAGCTGGCCTCGGTGGCCACGGTCCGCCAGCAGCGTGGGCTGGTCACCATCTACGAGTTGAGGTGACGGTCGGGTTAACCCTACTGTCGATCGGGCGGCTCGCGGGATCGGAGAGGGGGCTCCGGATGCCTAGCGTAAGTGACATGACGACGACATATTCCGGTGTTGAGACGAGCTCGGGTGTGGCCCGGCGCTATCTGCGCCAGCTGGGCATCGACACCCAGTACGTGCTGCTCGGCTTCCCGCTCGGCCTGATCACGCTCGTGCTCTGCGTCACCGGCTTCGCCGTCGGCATCGGCACCGCGATCATCTGGATCGGCCTGCCCATCCTGGTCGCCTCGCTGGCGATGTCCCGCGGGTTCGCCATCCTGGAGCGGGCCCGGATCGGGCCGGTCCTGGGCCGGCGGGTGCCGCACCCGGTCTACCGCTCGGCCCGGTCGCAGGGCTGGGTGCGCCGCAGCATGGCCCCGTTGACCGACGCGCAGTCCTGGCTCGACCTGCTGCACGGCGCCTTCCGCTTCATCCCCAGCACGCTGGCCTTCGCCTTCGTCCTCACCTGGTGGGCGGCGACCCTGGTCGGGCTGAGCTACCCGCTGTACGACTGGACGATCCCGCACACGCCGGACAACTACGAGCTGCCCGAGCTGATCGGCCTGGGCGACTCGATGGCCGCCCGGATGTTCGTCAACGTCACCATCGGGCTGTTCTTCGCCGTCACGCTGTACCCGGTGGTCCGTGCCGCCGCGCTGCTCGAGGCGTTCTTCGCCAAGGGCCTGCTCAGCGGCGTCGACAAGCTGCGGCAGGAGGTCGCCCAGGCGAACGCCGACCGGGACGTCGCGCAGCAGCAGAAGGCGGCCGCGGTCTCCGCCGAGGCGGTCGCCCTGCGCAAGCTGGAGCGGGACATCCACGACGGCCCGCAGCAGCGCCTGGTGCGCCTCGCCATGGACCTGGGCCGGGCCGAGCAGCAGTTCGGCACCGACCCGGAGGCGGCCCGCGCCACCGTGGCCGAGGCGATCTCCCAGACCCGCGAGACGCTGGACGAGCTGCGGGCCCTGTCCCGTGGCATCGCCCCGCCGATCCTGGTGGACCGGGGACTGCGTGCCGCGCTGACCGCGCTCGCCGGCCGGTGCACGGTCCCGGTGGACCTGGACGCCCCGCCGCTGGACCGGATGGACCCGGCCGTCGAGTCGACCGCGTACTTCGTGGTGGCCGAGGCCCTGACCAACGTCGCCAAGCACAGCCACGCCAACGAGGTGCAGGTCAGCGTCGAGCGGATCGCCACCGGCCTGCTGGTGACCGTCTACGACGACGGCGTGGGCGGCGCCAGCCTCGCGAAGGGCCACGGCCTGGCCGGGCTGGACGACCGGGTGCGGGCGGCCGGCGGGGTGCTCGCGGTGGACAGCCCCGAGGGCGAGGGAACCCGGCTCACCGCCGCCCTCCCCATCTGAGCCCCGTGCACTTCCCTGCGTGTGGATTTCGGGTTCGTATGTGGGCCGAACTCCACACGCTGGGTGGTGCCCGGGCGATAACACGATCTGACAGCATGGCGGCATGCGGGTGGTTATTGCGGACGATGCGGTGCTTTTGCGCGAGGGCCTGATCCGGCTCGTCGAGGAGAACGGCCACACAGTGGTGGCGGCCGTCGGCGACGGGCCATCCCTCGTCTCCGCGGTCGTCGAGCACCGGCCGGACGTCTCCATCGTGGACGTGCGGATGCCGCCGTCGCACACCGACGAGGGGCTCCGCGCCGCCGTCGAGGCCCGCGCCAAGGTGCCGGGCAGCCCGATCCTGGTGCTCTCCCAATACGTCGAGGTGTCGTACGCCGACGATCTCCTGGCCGACCGCCGCGGGGCGGTCGGCTATCTGCTCAAGGACCGGGTCGCGCTGGTCGCCGACTTCCTCGACGGGCTGACCCGGGTGGCCGAGGGCGGCACCGTGCTCGATCCCGAGGTGGTCGGCCAGCTTCTGGTGCGCCGCCGGCGTGACGACCCGCTGCGCAGCCTCACCCCGCGCGAGGGCGAGGTGCTGGGTCTGATGGCCGAGGGCATGTCGAACACCGCGATCGCCCGCAAGATGGTGGTCACCGAGGGCGCGGTGGAGAAGCACGTCCGCAACATCTTCACGAAACTCGGCCTGCACCAGGACGAGGAGCAGCACCGGCGGGTGCTGGCGGTGCTCGCCTACCTGCAGGGGTAGGGCTAGCCCTACCCCGGAACGGGGTGGTCGCCATATCGATCGGCCACTTCGGACTCCATAGCGTCTTCACCATGGAGAACAGGGAAAACGTCAAGGGGATCGCGGCACGTGTCGCGATGTGGAGCGCCCGCCATCGGACGCTCGCGATCCTGGCCTGGGTCGCATTCGTCGTGGGCACCGTCGTGCTGAGCGCACAGGTGGAGACGACACAGGCCAACTACGCGCTCGCCGGGCACGGGGACTCCGGCCGGGCGGATCGGATCATCGACGAGGCCGGGTTCCCGGAGCGGCCGGCCGGCGAGATGGTGCTGATCCAGAACCGGGCCGGCAGCGACCGGGTGACCGCTGCGGAGGAGGTCACCCGGACGCTGAAGACGGTCACCGACGTCACGGACGTGCAGGCGCCGATCGAGGCGCCGGACGGCCGGTCCTCGCTGATCACCTTCAGCATCGCCGGTGACCCGGAGACGGCGAGCGAGCGGGTCACGCCGGCGCTGGACGCGGTGACCCGGGTGCAGAACGCCCATCCGGACCTCTACATCGCCCAGGCCGGTGACGCGAGCGGCGACAAGCTGATCGGCGACGAGCTGGAGTCCGGCCTCACCCGGCTGTCCATGCTCTCCATCCCGGTCACGCTCGGCATCCTGCTCATCGCGTTCGGCGCGGTGGTGGCCGCGCTGCTGCCGGTGGCGCTGGCGATCATGTCGGTGCTCGCCGCGATCGGCCTCATGGCGGCGGCCAGCCGGTTCGCGCCGGTGGTCGACGAGACCACCCACGTGATGCTGCTGATCGGCCTGGCCGTCGGCGTCGACTACTGCCTCTTCTACATCCGCCGGGAACGGGACGAGCGGCGCAAGGGCGCCGACCCGCACCGGGCTCTGATGATCGCGGCGCAGACGTCGGGACGGTCGATCTGGGTCTCCGGGCTCACCGTCATCGTCGCCATGGCCGGCATGTTCTTCACCCAGGACGTCACGTTCGTCAGCTTCGCGACCGGCACCATCCTGGTGGTGGCGACCGCGGTGCTCGGCTCGCTGACCGTGCTGCCGGCTCTGCTCTCGGCGCTGGGCGACCGGGTGGACGCCATCAAGATTCCCGGGTTGTACCGCCGGAACAGCGAGGGCCGGGTGTGGAACGCCCTGCTCCGGGTCGTGCTCGCCAAGCCGTTGATCTCCGCGGTGGTCGCGGTCGGCGCGCTCGCCGCCCTCGCCGCGCCCGCTCTCGATCTGGAGACCAAGGGGCAGCGGATCCAGGACGTGTCGCCGGACGCGCCGGTGATCCAGGCGTTCGTCGCGATCGGCGACGCGTTTCCCAGCAAGACCACTCCGGCCCGGATCGTCGTCCGGGGCGACGCTGAGGGCGCCCGGTTCGAGCAGGCGCTGACCGACTTCCGGGCCGCCACCGCGGGCAGCGGCGGCAAGCTGGTCGAGCCGATCGACGTCGAGGTCAACCCGGGCGGGAACGTGGCGATCGTGTCGGTCGGCCTGGCCGGCAAGGAGGAGAGCCCGGAAGTGATCAGCGCGGTGAACCTGCTGCGCGACCGGGTGGTGCCGGACACCTTCGGGCAGATCCCCGGCGCGACCGCCCTGGTCACCGGCAACGCCGCGGGCAGCATCGACTACAACGAGCGCCTGGCCGAGAGCCTGCCCTGGGTCTTCACCTTCGTGCTCGGACTGGCGTTCCTGCTGCTGCTGGTGTCGTTCCGCTCGGTCGTCGTGGCGATCACCGGTGTGGTGCTCAACCTGCTCTCCGTCGCGGCCGCGTACGGCATGCTGGTCTACGTCTTCCAGTACGGCCACTTCGAGAAGCAGCTGGACTTCGTCTCCGGCGGGGCGATCACCAACTGGATGCCGCTCTTCCTCTTCGTCATCCTGTTCGGGCTCTCGATGGACTACCACGTCTTCGTGGTGAGCCGGATCCGTGAGGGCCATGACCGGGGCCTGCCGATCCGCGAGGCGGTCCGGGAGGGCATCGGCAGCACCGCCGGCGTGATCACCAGCGCGGCCGTGGTGATGGTCGCGGTGTTCGGGCTCTTCGCCACGCTGCCGCTGATCGCCACCAAGGAGCTCGGCGTGGGCCTGGCTGCGGCCGTGCTGCTCGACGCCACGATCATCCGGGCGGTCCTGCTGCCGGCCGTGATGACGCTGCTCGGACGGGCGAACTGGTGGCTGCCGCGCGGGCTGCGCTGGCTGCCGGAGATCGCGCACGAGCCGCCGGCCCGGCCCGCCGCCGAGCCCACCGAACGGGAGCTGACCCCGGTGAGCTGACCGGGTCAGCCGAGCAAGGGAGCGAGGGCGCCGCCGAGCCAGGCGGCGCCCACGCCCGCGCTCACGCTGAGCAGCGGATATCCCAGGGCGGCGCCGATCGCCCCGCGCCGGGCCAGCGCCAGCGTCTCCCAGCTGAACGTCGAATAGGTGGTCAGGGCCCCGCAGAACCCGGTGCCGAGCAGCGCGACCAGCCCGGGGGAGAGCCGCAGGCCGAGCAGGAGGCCGAGCAGCAACGAGCCGGCCACGTTGACCGCGAGGGTGCCCCACGGGAAGCCGGGGCCGTACCGCGCCTGGAAGAACCGGTCGGTCAGCAGGCGCAGCGGCGCCCCGACGGCCGCGCCGAGGACCACCAGCAGCGCGGTCATCGGCGGAACACCGAGGCCGCCACGCTGCCGGCCCAGGCCGCGAGCAGGGCGCCGGCCACGGTGGCCGCCAGATAGCCGGGGCCGTCCCGGAGGATCTCGACGCTCGCGGTGGAGAAGGTCGTGTACCCGCCCAGCACCCCGGTGCCGAGGAACAACCGCGGCAGCCGACGCTCGACGAGTGTGTAGAGCACGCCGATCAGGAAACAGCCGGAGACGTTGATCAGCCAGGTCGCCCGCGACGTGCCCGGCCAGGCCAGCACGACGCCGTACCGCGCCAGGGCGCCGAGGGCGCCACCGACCGCGACCGCCAGCAGGGCGGACCGGTCCACGTCGAGACACGTCACCGCCAGCACGTTAGCTCACCGGAGGCCGGGCGGCCGGGGGGACGTGGCGGCGTCCACCCCGGCCGGTTCCGGGCGCTCACGTACGACGGAGCGTATCGGTCCACTGTAGGGGACGATCTTGATGAGTGGGCACCCGGCCCGAGTGTCAAGCCAGCGCGCAACAATCGTCGTCACTGCTGGTCGCGACGCGGATACCGGACATCTCGACGCCGGTGGCGCGCTCATACAGCACCGGTGACCACGAGTCACCGGTGCCGGTGCCGGCGAGCCGGCAGTCGCGGATCACGGCGTCGGTGTAGGCGAGCACGCTCACCACGCCGTCGATCTCGCTGCGCCCCCAGCCGGCTACGCGGACCGCATAGAGCGGGCCGGACCAGCGCACGCACACGTCGCTGATCTCGATGCGGGCGCCGACGTCCTCGGACGAGGAGACGAACCGGTCGGTGTTGTCGCCGGGGAGCAGCCGGAAGCCCATCTCCACGTCGCGCAGGCAGGCGCCGGTGACGCGGACGTCATGGATCGAGCTGAGGTAGAAGCCCTCGACGGCGTCGCGGACACGCAGGCCGGTGACGGTGAGCCGGTTCGGGTGGTACGTCGCGCCGCTGATCGACGCGACGTCGGCTCCCGCGGCGCCCCAGTGCACGGCCAGGCCGGTGTAGCCACCGGTGACCGTGAGGTCCGCCAGGTGCACCGCGCGGACAGCGCCCATCACGCCGATGCCGTTGGCGGTGCGCAACTCCCCGTGGTCCACGTGCACCCGCCGCACGTCGATGCCCTCGATCCAGGTGGGCTCCGCCGGGTACAGGTAGTCGCCCAGAGTGATGCCGGTGCCCCGGTCACCGCCGTGCTCGCCCGGGTCCGAGGCCGCCGGGCGCAGCCCCAGATCACTGATCGACACGTCGGAGCCGACCACGTGCAGCACCGGATGGCCGGTGCGCGCCTCCGCGACCAGCCAGGTGTCGGCCGCTGACACGCCGCGCACGGTCCACCCACCCGGCACTCGCAGGCCGTCCGCCAGCGGGTGCCGGCCGGGCGGCAGTTCCAGCTTGCCGGGCGGCCGGCTGTCGAGCAGGTCCTGCAGCATCCGGTGGTTCGCCACCGGGTCGGTCCCGAGCGCCGGGCGGTGGGTCATAGCTGGTCGGCCCTCTCGGTGGCGAGCGGGGCGGTCCCCGGCGCCGGGATGGTGGCGGACGGCGCGGGCACCGCGAGCGGCGTGAGCCGCCAGGAGAGCGTGGGCTGCGGCCGCACCGAGCCGAGCAGCACCGGCCCGGTGGCCGGCCCGGCCGGCCGGATCTCGGCGTGGCCGTCCCGGCGGGTCACCTTCAGCGCCACCGGTTCACCGGTGAGCAGGTCGGCCGCGACCACCTCGTCGAGTTCGCCGGGCCGGTGCGGCACCGCGCGCAGGGCCACCCGGCGGGCCGCCCGGGACAGCTTGAAGACGGCCCGGGCCGGCTTGCGCCGGGTGATCCGGTTCCGCGGCGAGATGGGCAGTGGAGGCGCGACCGGCACGGTGCCGGTCGTCAGCCGGAACGCGCTCGTGGCGCCCGGCTGCAGGACCGCGAAGTCACAACCGGAGAACCCGGCGGGGCCTTCCGTCACGGCGGGTGCCGGCTGCTCCCGTACCCCGATGGTGTTGAACCGCAGGCCGATCGCGGAGCGGGCGCTGAGCCGCCCGGCCGCCCACGACGGATGCCCCATCTCGCCGATCTCGACGATCAGCAGACCGTCGCCGTCCAACTCCTCTGCCGTCAGGTCGAAGGAGATGGTGGCCTCGGCGCTCGCCGCGCCGCGCCAGCCCTGCCGCCGGGCCAGCACGGCGGCGCCCCGGATCCTGCCCTGGGCGCGGAGACCGACCAGGCGGGGCAGTTCCGGCGCGAGCCGGGAGGGCCGCACCCGGTCGGCCCACCAGCGGGTGGCGACCTCGTCCAGGCCGATCGAGACGCTGACCCGGACCGGGTGGCCGGTGCTTCGCACCTTGACCGCCACCGCGCCGAAGTCGCCGGTGACCCGGCCCACGATGCCCTGGCCGCGGACCACCTGGTCGAGGATGGTCACCGACGGGTCGAAGCCGCGGGTCAGGTTCAGCGGCAGGGCGGCCGGCGAGTGCGGCTCGTCGAACTCGGTGCGGAACCAGGAACCGACGCTCATGACAGGTCGGTCCGGGTCAGCAGCGGCTCGCGCCGGGTCCACATCCGCTCGACCGTGCTGAACAGCGGGTCGGCGTCGCTCTCGATGTGCCGGAACGTGGCCCGCATGGTCTTGAGCAGGGTGTTCGTCGGCCACACCTCCCACTGCGGCACCTGCGGGGTGACCACGTCGGAGCCGCTGCGATAGAGCCACAGCCAGAGCCGGGCGCGCCGGACCTGCTCCTCGGTGACCAGCGTGGCGCCGTCGCGCAGGGCCTGGATGCTCTCGTCGAGCGTCTTGAAATACCCGTCCTGCGAGTCCACCACCGTGGAGAGACCGCATGAGCTCCACTCGGACCAGCCGGCCTGGATCACCGGAATGCCGTACGCGGGCAACTCGTTGCTGACGCTGCCGCGCACCGTGACACCCAGGTCGGTGAGGCTCCAGAGGGCATTCTTGCTGATCGCGGCGCTGGGCCGGAAGATCAGATGCTTGTCCTTGCGGTGCTTGCGGGAAAGCTCGTCGAAGAAGCCGGTCGAGTCGTACAGCGCCTGGCTGGGGTGGTCGAGGAAGAGCCACTGGGCGTCGTCGCGGGCGGCGGCCCAGGCGGCGGTCTCGGTGAACCAGTCGGCCAGCGACGGGAACAGCTCCCGGTTGGTGCCGAGCGCGTCCGAGACGGCGTGGTTGAAGACCGCCACGATCGGCCGGTCCGGGTCCAGGCCGAACCGGGCCGCCGTGTGTGAGCGCAGCACCGCCCGCTCGGCCGGGTTGCTCAGGTCCACCGACGCCGACGTGCCACCGCGCCACCAGCTGGGCCGGCCCAGGTTCACTTTGGCCCGCCAGGCGATCAGCTCGGTCACCCGGTGCAGTTCCGCGCGCCGCGACCACACCTGGGTCTCGAACATCTCGCCGATCTGCCGGGTCAGCTCCTCCCGGAACGTCCCGGCGCCGCTGTCGTGCTCAGGGAACAGCGCGTACGCCTTGAGGCACCCGGTCTGCTGGGTGTGCACGACCGGCACCGAGCTGCGCCGGGCCACGTCCACCGCGAGGCCCCACTGGTCGTAGTCGACGTGGCTGGTGACCAGCGCGACCACGTTCTGCTGGAACTGCTCCTCGTAGAAGGCGGCGAGGGCGTTGCCGTACCGCACCCGGTCGGCCGGCGGGTTCGCCCGCAGCCGGGGCAGTTTCGCCAGGCGGGCGTCGGTGGCCGCGATGTTCTGCGACACGTCGAACGACGGCTTCGCGTCCGAGCGGCGCACGATGTCCCAGACGTCGATGGTCTCGGTGGCGGCGTACGCGGCCGCCAGCTCACGGACCACCGCGACGTCGAAGTCCTTCCACAGGGTCTGGTGCCAGGCCTCCTCCACGCCGGTGAAGACCACCATGCGGGCCGGGTGGATCATCCGAATCGCGTTGGCCACCGCCAGGTTGCGCAGGGTGACCCGCAGGTCCTGGTGGAAGGCCTCGACCAGGATGACCGCGTCGTCGTCGGCCGGCGGGAGGTTCTTCTGCCAGAAGACCTCGGCAGCGTTGAGGAAGTGCTTCCACTCCTGCTTGTTCGCTTGCAGGTGCACGTCAGATCAGATCCCAGGTCAGTGGAGTGCCCTTGGCGGCGTCGGTACGGAACACCCGGCCCAGCACGGTGCCGATCTGGTCCGGTTGCAGGCCGCCGGTCGGCCGGATGGAACGGACGTTGTGCTCGGTCACCGGCTCGCCGGCGACGACGTCGGTGACGACATAGAGCGAGCGCCGGAAGCGCAGGCTCTCCTGCTCCGCCTCGGTCGGGCCGATGCGGGTGGTTCCCAGCGACTGCCAGGCCCGCTCCGACTCGACCACGAGCGCGGCCAGCTCGGCGGGCTCCAGCGAGAACGCCGAGTCCACGCCGCCGTCGGTGCGGTCCAGCGTGACGTGCTTCTCGATCAGGACGGCCCCGAGGGCGACCGCGGCGATCGGAACGCCGATGCCGAGCGTGTGGTCGCTGAGACCGATCGGCAGCCGCAGCGCCTCGGCCAGCACCGGGATGCGCCGCAGGTTGGTCTGCTCCGGCGGTGCCGGGTACGACGCGGTGCAGCTCAGCACGGTGATGTCGGTGGCGCCGGCGCCCTGGGCGGCCTGGACCGCGGCGGTGATCTCGTGCAGCGTCGCCATACCGGTCGAGATGATGAGCGGCTTGCCGGTCGAGGCGCAGAGGCGGATCAGCGGCAGGTCGGTGATCTCCGACGAGGCGATCTTGTACATCGGCGCGTCCAGCTTTTCCAGCAGCTCGACCGCGGTCCGGTCGAACGGGCTGGAGAACGGGGTGATGCCCCGCTCGCGTGCCCGGTCGAAGATCGGGCCGTGCCAGTCCCACGGCGTGTGCGCCCGCTCGAAGAGCTGGTAGAGGTAGTCACCGCCCCAGAGGTCGTGCCCGGAGGAGATCTGGAAGCGCGGGTGCTTGACGTCCACGGTCATGGTGTCCGCGGTGTACGTCTGGATCTTGATGGCGTCCGCGCCGGCGTCGGCGGCGGCATCCACCAGTTGCAGCGCCCGGTCGAGGGAACCGTTGTGGTTACCCGACATCTCCGCGACGATGTACGGCTTGGTTTGGCTCATTTCGCTCTCTCTGTCGCTTTCCGCTCGGTCCAGACGACCATCTTCGGAACTCCGTCGACCAGCCGTTCATATCTGCGCGTCTCCCGGAAACCGAAGCGCCGGTGCAGCGCGAGCACCTGCTCGTTGTCGGCCAGCGTCTCGCCGCCGAGGGTCTCGAGGCCGAGCGTGCCGAACGCGTACTCCACGGCTTCCTTCTCCAGCCGCATCCAGGCCGGCAGCAGCCGCGGGCCGAGCCCCTCGACGTCCAGGTAGAACGACCAGGTGCCGCCGTTGAAGATCACCACCCCGGCCGGCCGGCCGTCGTCCTCGTAGATCAGGACGTGGCCGCTGCGTGCCGCCCACCAGGCGGCGTGCTCGGCGGGCTGTATCTCATGGGTGGTGAGGCTGACCGCGCGTACAGCTGGATGGTTGCGCCAGCTCAGCACCATGTCGCGGTCGGAATCGGAGGCGGGTCGAAGCACGCCCGTCAACGTATGGAGGTGGTTTGGACCCGTTGTTGCGGTGAGGGGAGGTCCGGGGAAACCACAGGTGTCCGTTCGGTGGACCGGCGCCTGATCCCGGCCACCCGGTAACCGGTCCGCATCGCGGCGTACACCGCGTAACTGTTCGCGGCGACCAGCCGGTGCTTGAGCCCCGGCGTGCCGGCCGGCGGCAGGTAGCCCGCCGGACGGTGCCGCCGGTACAGCCCGGCGATCCCGCGGAAGTACGCCCGGCGGCGGCTCGGGTGCACGCGGCCATCGTTGCCGGCGACCACCAGCAGGTGGCTGATCATCAAGGTGAACATCCGGACCCGCAGCGCCGGGTCCACGCCGGCCCGATCCATCCACTGGTGCAGGCGGTCGTACTGCTCGAACGCCTCGAAGTGCCGGTCGCTGCGGGTGGCGGTGATCGCGCCGAACCGGCCGACCCGGTAGTGGTAGCAGACCCGGTTCAGCACCTCGACGCGGTCGGCGGCGAGCAGCACCGGGTTGCTGAACGGCACGTCCTCGTACCATCCGGGCGGAAACCGCAGGTCGTGCTTGGTCAAAAAGTCGCGGCGCATGACCCGGTTCCACGCGGTGTGCTGCACGCCGAGCAGGCGCTCCAGCGTCGGTGGGCCGGACAGCAGCGGTGAGCTGGCGTCCCGTTGCACCCGGCCGTTCTCGTGCACCCGCAGGTGGTCGATGAGCAGCACGTCCGGCTCGGCGTCCCGGAGCCGCTCCAGCACGGCCCGGACCGAACCGGCCGGCAGCCAGTCGTCGCTGTCGACGAACCAGACATAGCGGCCACGGGCCTCGGCCAGGCCGGCGTTGCGGGCCAGGCCGAGCCCCACGTTGCTGGACAGGTGCAGCACCCGGACGTCACCGTGGCGTGCGGCGTACCCGTCCAGCATGGCGCCGCAGGCGTCCGGCGAGGCGTCGTCGACCGCGATGACCTCGACCTGCGCGTTCTCCTCAGCGGTGAGCCCGGCGCGGATCGACTCCAGACACTGGTAGAGGTAGCCCTCGACCGCGTAGACCGGCACTACGACGGTCAGCAGAACATCCATCAGGCCACCGTCGGCCCCTTGTGTGAATGGCGGGGGAACCCGAGCTGTCTGGGATCTACCTCACAGTCAATTCGCCGGGAACAGCAGGTGCTGCATCGCCTCCGGGGTCAGCGGCTCGGCGAAGTAGTAGCCCTGGCCGAGCTCGCAGTTGCCGTCCGCCAGCTCACTGAGCTGCCCGGCGTCCTCGATCCCCTCGGCGATCGTGGACAGCTGGAGCGCCTGCCCCAGCTGGATGATGCCGAGGGTGAGCGCGGTGGCGGCCGGCATGTCGCCGACGTCGTCCACGAACGACTTGTCGATTTTGATGATGTCCACCGGAAACCGGCGCAGGTACGCCAGTGACGAGTACCCGGTGCCGAAGTCGTCGATCGCCAGGCGTACGCCCAGCTCCTTGATGGCCTCCAGGCGCCGCAACGTCTCCGGGCGATGATCGACGATCAGCGACTCGGTGAGCTCGATGACCAGGCAGTGGGCCGGTAGACCGCTCTCGGCCAGCGCGGAACGCACCACGTCCGGCAGGTCGGCGCGTTCCAGCTGGACCGCGGAGAGGTTGACGCTGACCGTCAGCGGCTGTTCACCTTCCCGGCGGGCGTTCCATCCGGCCGCCTGCCGGCAGGCCTCCCGCAGCACCCATTCGCCGATCGGCACGATCATGCCGGTCTCCTCGGCGAGCGGGATGAAGTCGAGCGGCGGGATCATCCCGCGCTCCGGGTGCTGCCAGCGGATCAGCGCCTCCAGGCCGGTGATCTCCCCGGTGCGCAGCCGCACGATCGGCTGGAAGCGCAGCTGGAACTCGTGGCGCAGCACCGCGCGCCGCAGGTCGGCCTCCATCTCCAGGTGCCGCTGGAAGGACTCGCGCATCTCCGGCTCGAAGACCGCGTATTGATCCTTGCCCTGTTTCTTGGCCTCGAACATCGCCAGGTCTGCGCGGACCAGCAGCTCCTGGGCGTCCTGTTCGCCGTCCCCGCCGTAGGCGACCCCGACGCTGCAGGTCACGAACGTCTCCCGGCCGTCGAGGTCGAACGGCTCCCGCATCGCCGCCACGATCCGGCGGGCCACCGGGATGACCGCCTCCACGCCCGCGATGTCCGGCAGCAGCACGGCGAATTCGTCGCCGCCGAGGCGCGCGGCGGTGTCGTCGGTGCGCAGGCACTCCCGGAGCCGCTCGGCCACCGCGACCAGCAGCTGGTCGCCCGCGGTGTGCCCGAGCGCGTCGTTGATCACCTTGAATCGGTCGAGGTCGACCAGGAGGGCGGCCACCCCGCCAGACCGGCTCGCGGTGAGGGCGTTCTCGGTGCGGGTCACGAACAACGACCGGCTGGCCAGTCCGGTGAGGCCGTCGTGGAACGCCTGGTTCATCTCGCGCAGCGTCCGCGCGTCGGTGATGGCGAGGCTGACGTGCTCGGCGAAGGCCAGCAGCATTTCCCGCGACGGCTTGTCCCACTCCCGCGGCTCGGCGCAGACACCGACGAACATGGCGCCGACAACGACGCCGTCCTCGTGCACCGGCACCGCCATCACGCTCTTGAGCTCACCGCGCGCCACCTCCGGGACGGCGATCGGCGAGCCGGCGTAGTCCTCGACGGCCACCAGTTCGTTCCCCATGATCGCGAGGCCGGAGGCGCCGAGGCCGGCGATCGGCACCCGCTGCAACCGGGCCACGCCCTCGTCCGGGATGCCCCGGCCCGCGACCAGGCTCGCCCGGCTCGGGTCCTCGGCGTCCAGCACGAGCAGGCCGGTCAGCGCGACGTCCATCAGCTCGGCGGCGCCGGCCGTGATCACGTCGAGGATCCGCCGCAGCGGCTCCCGCCGGGCGATCGCCCGTTGCACCGTGCTGAGCTCGTCGAAGAGGCGCTGGCGGCGCTGCAAGGAGTCGATCAGCCGGTTGTTCTCGGCGGCCTGGCTCCGCTCGGCCTCGATCAGGTGCAGCGCCTGCAGGCTCAGCTCCAGCACCCGGGCCATGCCCCGGAGCAGGCAGACCTCCTCGACGCTGAACGCTCCCTCGCGCCGGCCCACGGCCAGCATCCCGGAGGGCGTTCCCCCGAGCGGGGCCGAGGCCATCGCGTACGGATGCCCGTCGACCTCCAGGCCGGCGCGGCGGCCGGCGGCGATCTCGGAGAGCGCGTATGCCGGGATCTGGTCGGCGGGCAGCCCGGCGGCCGCCATCACGCCGCCGTCGACCATCAGCACCGCGAGGTCGGCGCCGAGCGCGCGCCCGGCGCACTCGACAGCGGCGCGCTGCGCGGCAGCTTCGTCGGACAGGTCGGCGACGACGGCGAGGAACTCCGTCAGTTGCTGGGTGGCGGGCACGTGGTTGCAGTCGGCGGGCTTCCGGGTCAACTGAGGAAAATGCCAACCTGGTCACGAACGGTCAGTGGTTCATTACCGAAGGTTGCCAAATCGAGAGTGGTACGTCTGAATGGACCAGTGGGCACACCCGAGGATGAGTTGCCGAACACCCTCGCTCGCGGCCGCATCGGCGCCACCTTCGTCGCCTTTTTCGGTCTCGCGGCCGCCGCCCCGGTGGTCACGCTGGTCACCCTGGTGCCGTCCGCGTTCGCCGGGGGAGCCGGACCGCTGGTCCCGCTCGTGTTCGCCTCGGTGGCCCTGGTCCTGCTGCTCTTCTGTGCCGGGCAGACGGCGATGACGCGGCGGGCGGCGGGTGCCGGTGGGGCGTACCCCCGGATTGCCCGCGGCCTCGGCCGTCCCGCCGGCCTGACCGCCGCCTGGCTCGCGGTGGCCGGCTATCAGGCGATCCAGTTCGGCCTCTACGTCTTCGCCGGTGTCGCCGCCGCTCCGCTGCTGGGCGTCTGGTTCGGCCTCGCTGCGCCGTGGTGGGTGGTGGCCGCGGCGTGCTGGGCCCTGGTCGCGGCGGCCGGCACCATGCGGGTGGAGATCGCGGCCGGGGTGATCGCCCTGTTGACCGTCCTGGGTGCGGCGATCCTCGCCGGTGTCGCCGCCGCGAACGTGGTGGCGCCGTACGCGGATCGGGTCCCCGCCGACGCGATCGCCCCCGACCCGGCCGCGATCGACCGTCCGCTCCTCGGTCTGCTGCTGGCCGCCGCGGTGCTGGCCTTTGCCGGTTTCGAGACCACCGGCGCCTACGCGGAGGAGTCCATCCGTCCCGGCCGGGGCGGTCCCGGGGCGACTCTGATGATCGCTCTGCTGCTGTGTGGCGTCTCCTGGTCGATGATCGTGGCCGCGGGGCCGGCGCTGATCACCGCGGTCGCCGGTGATCGGGGCAGCGAGTTGCTCGTCGACCTGGCGGCCGAGCGGGTCGTGCCGTGGGCGGTCACGCTGGCGCGGGTGGCGCTCTGTCTGGGCGTGCTGGCCGGCCTGCTGGCGCTGCATCACGCCATCGCCCGCCATCTGTACGCGCTGGGCCGCGAGCACGTGCTCCCCGGAGTGCTCGGCCACACCGGCCGCCGCACCGGCGCACCCCGCGCCGCCTCCCTGACCCAGTCGCTGATCGCGGGCGCCGCCGTGGCCGGGGCCGCGCTCGCCGGCGCCGCCCCGGGTGCCGGCACCGCCCGCTGGCTGATCACCGGCGGCGCGCTCAGCATCCTGGTGCTGTTGGCCGGCATGTCGCTGGCGGCGCTGCTGCACCTGAACCGCCGGCCGGGCGACGAGGGCGCCTGGAGCCGCTTCGTCGCGCCCGTGCTGTCCACTGTGTCCCTGGCCGTACTCGCCCTGCTGGCGTTCCGTGATCTGCCCGCGCTGCTGGGTCTGCCGGCCGGCAGCGCCCGGGTGTGGGCGGTGCCGGCCGCTCTGGGGGTGTGCGCGCTGCTGGGGGTGGTGCATGCGGTGCTGCTGCGGGGACTGCGGCCGGTGACCTATGCGGGTATCGGCCTGGGTGGCGTCGCGATGGTGATCACGCCGCGACCCCCGCACGCCGAGCCGGCGTCGCCGGTGCCGCCGGCCGAACCCCGGATCCCGGCGCAGCGCGCACCGGGCCGCCATCGCCCCGAACGAGCCGGCCATCCTCCGGTCGAGTTCAGCCGAAGAACTCCTGGACCTGGATGAGCGTCAGATATCCCTGCTGCTCCAGCTCGCGCGGGATCGACGGCAGTCCTCTCGCGGTGACCGGCACGTCGTCGACGTCCGAGGTCGGCGCCGACGGCTCCGGTGTCGGCGGCAGGTCCGGCAGCGCCATCGCCTCTTTGATCACCTCGAACATGGTCCGCACCTCGGAGCTGGCCCGCCGGGCCAGCTCGTCCGGGCCCGACCCGACCGGCGGCAGCTCGCAGGTGAAGTTCGCCCGCAGCTGGTCGTCGATCCGGCGGATGTCGGCGCTCGGCCGAAGGTGGTCGAGGCGCCCCTCGGTGACGATGCCGAGCTCACATCCGGCGAAGCCGGAACAGTGCCACCACTGCTGCCAGCGCGGGTCCGCGTCGAGGGTCTGTACGGCGTGCTGGAGCGCGACCAGGTAGTACCGAGGGGCCCGGCCGTCCCGAGTTGCCGTCCCCAGCCTGGGGTGGAGCCAGAACTCGTCCATGGTTCGCATGGTGACAGGCAAATCGGCCGCTCGCGGGCATTCCGGGCGCGCGCGTCGGAGTGTCGGCGACTGACCGGGCCGATGGAAATAACCGATAGGCCCGGCGTGGAGGGGTGGAAACTGTCCGATTCACCCACAACATAAGGGGTGAATCAGACACAAGGGGCAAACATGAGAAGATTCTGGGCGGCTGCCACCACGGTCGCGCTCTGCGCGGTCGGCGCCGCGGTCACGGCAGCACAGGCCGACACGCGGGGCGCCGGGCGGACGGCGGCGCCGGCGGCCATCACCTGGGGCCCCTGCACGGACGCGACGCTGAAGGCGCAGCGGGCGGAGTGCGGCTTCGTCAGCGTGCCACTGGACTACCGCAAGCCCGAGGGCACCAAGATCCAGCTGGCCGTCTCGCGGGTGAAGAGCACCGTGCCGGCCGCCAAGCACCAGGGCGTCATCCTGGTCAACCCGGGCGGTCCCGGCGGTCCGGGCCTGAGCATGGCGACGCTCGGCTCGCACGTGCCGAAGGGCGCGGGCGCCGCGTACGACTGGATCGGCTTCGACCCGCGCGGCGTCGGCGCCAGCAAGCCGAAGCTGACCTGCGACAGCGACTACACCGGGTACAACCGCCCGCCGTACGTCCCTACCACCGCCGCGATCGAGAAGGCTTGGCACGCCCGGACCAAGGCCTATGCCGCGGCCTGCGCCAAGGCGGGCGGCGCGCTGCTGGACAACATGCGCACCGAGGACGCGGTCCGGGACATCGACAGCATCCGGCGCGCTCTCGGCGCCGACCGGATCAGCTTCTACGGCTTCTCGTACGGGACCTATCTCGCCCAGGTCTACGCCACCCGCTACCCGGACCGGGTCCGGCGGATGGTGCTCGACGGCGTGGTCGACCCGAGCCGGGTCTGGTACCGCTCGAACCTCGACCAGGACGTCGCGTTCGACCGCAGCATCAAGGTCTACTTCGCGTGGCTCGCCGAGCACGATTCCGTCTACCGCCTGGGCCGCACCGCCCGGGCCGTGGAGCGGCTCTATTACCGGCAGCTCACCGAGCTGGCCGCGAAGCCGGCCGGCGGAGTGATCGGCCCGGCCGAGCTGACCGACATCTTCCTGCAGCCGGGCTACTACATCTTCGGCTGGGAGGCGACCGCTCAGGCCTTCTCCGCGTGGATCAACCGGAAGGACCCGCAACAGCTCAAGCGGCTCTACGACGAGCAGCACCCGCAGAGCGCCGGCTCCGACAACGGGTACGCCGTCTACCTCGCCGTGCAGTGCACCGACGCCGGCTGGCCGTCCGACTGGCGCACCTGGTCGAAGGACAACTGGCGGGTGCACCGCCGGGCGCCGTTCGAGACCTGGGGCAACGCCTGGTACAACGCGCCGTGCCGGCACTGGGCGGGCCGGCCCGGCCGTCCGGTCGCGGTGACCGGGCAGAAGGCGCCGCCGGTCCTGCTGATCAGTGAGACGCTGGACGCCGCCACGCCGTACTCCGGGGCCCTCGAGGTGCGCCGCCGCTTCCCGCTGGCCGCGCTGGTGGAGGGGGTCGGCGGGACCACGCATGCCGGCTCGCTCTTCGGCAACGCGTGCGTCGACGACACGATCGCCGACTACCTGGCGTCCGGCGCGCTGCCGCGGCGCGTCAAGGCGAACCGTTCCGACAAGCAGTGCCCGCCGATCGCCAAGCCCAAGCCGGGCGCGCCGGCCGCCACCCCGGCCGGCCGGCAGACCGGGTCCCTGAGCGACCGTCTCCGCCTGCAGCGGAGCGTGCTGGGCAGCTGACGTCGAAGTCACAGGGTCCGGCGGCCGAAAGCCGCCGGACCCTGGGCTATGATCGGACCCGCGAAGGGGAGTAGCTCCCAATGTCGCGGTCGACATACTGGCCCCGGTCTCCGGGGTCCGGCCGCGCGGCCTTGATCTTCAGGCGAGCGAGACCTTCGACCAGGCAGCATTCATTGCGGCCGGGTCGAGGTCGCCCTGCGTCTCCTCCCGGCCGTGTCGAACCGGGAGACGTTTGTGGAAGGCTTTCTGGCCGCTACGGCCATCAGCTTTGCGGTGATCTTCGTCGCCGAGCTGGGTGACAAGTCCCAGCTCATGGCGATGACCTTCGCCACCCGATACAAGACCTTCCCGGTGCTCATCGGCATCACCGTGGCGACCGCGGTGGTCCACCTGGTCTCCGTCGGCATCGGGTACGGACTCGGCGCCACCATCCCGACCGGCTGGATCTCGCTGATCGCCGGTATCGCCTTCCTCGGCTTCGGCGCCTGGACGCTGCGCGGCGACCGGCTCACCGACGAGGAGAAGAACAAGGCCGAACGGTCCACCGGCTCGGCGATCCTCGCCGTCGGCGGCGCGTTCTTCCTCGCCGAACTCGGCGACAAGACCATGCTCGCCACCATCACGCTGGCCACCCAGCACGGCTGGTTCGGCACCTGGGTCGGCTCCACGATCGGCATGGTCGCCGCCGACGCGCTCGCCATCGTGGTCGGCCGCTACCTCGGCCGGCACCTGCCGGAGCGGGTGATCAAGTACGGCGCCGCCGCGCTCTTCGCTATCTTCGGCATCTGGTTGATCGTCGAGGGCGCCACCCACCTGTGACGAGCCGAAAGCTGCGCGAAGGAGTCGTCGTGACGGAGTCCCGGTCCGAGATGGCCCGGATGCAACTGCTCCGCGGCGAGCCGGCCGCGGCCGCGGAACTGCTCGGCGCGGTGCTCGCCGCGGACCCGGACGACGTGACCGCGCTGGTCCTGATGACCCACGCGCAGCTCGCGCTGAAGAAGCCGGAGCTGGCCGAGGAGACGGCCCGGCGTGCAGTGCGGCACGCCCCGGAGTGGCCGGACGCGCTGGGCGCGCTGAGCCGGGTGCTCACCGCGTTGGACCGGCACGACGAGGCGATCGACACGGCCCGGGCGGCGGTGCTGCGGCAGCCGGACAACGCGTACCGGCACAACCGGCTGGCCTGGGCGCTGCTGGAGGAGGGCCGGCACTCGGTCGAGGCGGAACACGCGGCCCGTGAGGCCGTGCGGCTCGACCCGGACGAGGCCGACTTCCGGATCACGTACGCCATGGTGATGAAGCAGCTCAACCTGATGGACCGGGCTCGGCAGGCGTTGCGCGACGCGCTCAGCCTGGACCCGCAGAACGCGGTGGCCCAGCACGAGCTGGCCGCCCTGGACGTCGTGCACCATCACCCGTTCGCCCTGAACCGGCTGGCCCGCGGCGCGTCCGGGCTGGTCAACGCGTTGCGGGCGGATCCGCGCCAGGAGGCCAGCCGGTTCCTGCTGGACATCGCGCTGCGCCAGTTCCTGGTCTACACCTCGATCATCCTGGTTCTCCTCGCATACGTCGGCTGGCGGTTCGCCGAGGGCTCACCGGCGGCGGCCCGGGTGGTGGCCGCGCTGGCGGCGGTCGCTCCGGCCGCGTACGCCGGCTTCTTCCTCGCCCGGCTGGACCCCGCGCTGCGCGGCTACCTGCGCGATCTGCTGGCGCACGGCCGGCAGCGGATCGCGGCCGTGGCCGCCGGATCCGCTGTCGTCCTGCTGCTGGTCGCGGTGGTGGCCCCGGACGGCTGGCTGTCCGGGCTGCTCGGCTCGGCCACCGCGGCGGGCTTCGCGGTGCGCCTGCTCACCGCGCCGGCCGAGGAGCAGGGCGAATCGGGACGCGGCCTCTCCAGTTACTCGCTCTGGCTGGTCGCCGGTGTGCTGCTCGCGGTCGCCACCGGCCTCGCGGCCACCGACGCCGCCGATCCGGCCTGGCGACCGGCTGCGGTGACGGCCGCCCTGGCCGGCGCCGCGGCGTGCTTGTTCATCGTTTTCCGCCGCCGGCGAGCAAGCAGATGAAAACCCTGTTCTTGTACGGCTGGAGCTTCACCGACCGCATCGATCCTGTCCCCGGCTTCGCCGCTGCCGCGCGCCTTCGTCCCCGTTGCCGCCCACTGCTGCCGCGGGCTTGTTCTCAGTTTTCGCCGGGTGCTGCCGAAGTAGATCGCGTGATCTCCATCCCCGTTCTTCCCGGAGTGGCCCGATGACCGACCTGGCCCAGTCCTCCCGGGCGGCGGCGCCCGTCACCCCCACCGGCTCCGTGACCGCCCCGGCGCGTGCCTTCGGTGACCCCACCGACGCCGGCGTGGCCCGGGCCGCCGCGCTCTTCGAACACCTCCAGCCCGAGCGTGCCGCCGAGATGCTGGCCCCGGTGCTGGCCGCCGACCCGGGCTCGGCAGCCGGGTGGATCCTGATGGCCCGCGTCCGGCTCGCCATGGACCAGGTCGAACCGGCGCTGGACGCGGCGACCCGTGCGGTCGAGCTGGTCCCCGACGACCCGCGCCCGCTCGGCATCGCGAGCCGGGCGCTGACCCTGCTGGGCCGGCACGACGAGGCGATGAGCATGGCGTACCGGGCGGTCGTGGTGGAGCCCAGGAACCCGCTCTGGCACGACCGGGTGGCGTGGGCGCTGCTCGCCGCGGACCGGCAGATCGCCGACGCCGAGCAGGCCGCGCGCACGGCAATCGGGCTGGACCCGAACGAGGCGCACTACTACTTCACGCACGGGGTGGCGCTGGCCGCGCTCGGCCACGTCGACCAGGCCCGGCAGGCGCTGCACACCTCCCTGCGGCTGGAGCCGGGCAACCCGGTCGCCAAACACCGCCTGGACGTGCTGAACGGCGACGCGGTGCCGGTGCCGGAGAAGAAGAAGCGGGGCTGGAAGCTGTTCGGCCGCAAGGAGGAGAACAGGCCGGTCCGGCCCGAGGAGTACCGTCCCTGATCGTGAGCGAACGGCGATCGATCTTCAGCGGCTCGGCCTTCGAGGAGCGGTTCGGCTATGCCCGGGCGGTGGTCGACGGCGACCGGGTGTACGTCTCCGGCACGACCGGTTTCGACTACGCCACCATGACCATCTCCCCGGACGTGACCGAGCAGGCCGAGCGCTGCCTGCAGAACATCGAGGCGGCGCTGGCCGAGGCGGGCGGATCGATCGCCGACGTCGTGCGCGTGCGTTACCTGCTGCCCGACCCGGCCGACTTCGAGCTGTGCGCGCCGGTCCTGCACCGCTGGTTCGGGCCGGTGCGGCCGGCCGCGACCATGATGGTGTGCGGCCTGCTCGACCCGCGGATGAAGATCGAGATAGAGGTCGACGCTCGCCTCGGACGGTGAAAAGGCGGACGTTTACAAACGGTCATATGGCTTCACAAGTAATAATTCGGGGTATGCGATCGTGTTTGTCCGCTGCCCTGCTGGCCATCCTGGCCGTGGTGGCTCCCGCACCGGTACAGGCGAGCGGTCCCATCTCGGACCCACAGGCCACCCCGAAACCGGTGACGATCGCCCGGTACGGCTTCAACGGGCGATCCAGCTTGATCATCGACGAGTCCGGTCACGGGCACACCCTGCGGATCCTGTCCTTCCACGGCGGCCGGGTCCGCCCGGTGGTGCACGGGCCCGGCACGGCGCTCGCCTTCCCCGGCAGATGCACCGCCCAGGTCTGCCCGCACGTGGTGCTGCAGAGCCGGAACTCCGCCGACCTCAACCCCGGCACCCGCGACATCGCCTTCGGCGCCGACGTGCTGCTCCCGCCGGGACAGACCAGCCAAGGACAGAACGTCCTGCAGAAGGGCTACTCGCGAACCAGCAGCCAGTACAAGCTCCAGATCGACGGCGCGGCGGGCCGGCCCAGCTGCGTGCTGGTCGACGAGCGGCGGCCCACCATCCGGATCGCCCGCAGCTCGGTCACCACCGCGGACGGGCGCTGGCACCGGATCCACTGCCGGCGGACCGGCGCCGTGCTGCAGATCTACGTCGACGACGTGCTGCGCGGGCGCACCGCCCTGCCACCCGGGCTGTCGGTCCGGAACAACCAGCCGCTGAGCATCGGGGCGAAGGGCGCCTATCGCGACAACGACCAGTTCAACGGCGTACTCGACAACGTCTGGGTCCAGATGGGTTAGGAGCTCAGCGCTGCGAGCAGGGCGCCGTCGGGGGTGTCGCCGGAGAGTTCCCAGGCGAAGAGGCCGCCGAGCGAGCGGCTGCGGGCGAAAGCGACCTTCGCGGCGATCGTCTCCGGGGTGTCGTAGGACCACCACTGGGTGCCGCAGCGGGCATACGCCGTCCCGCCCACCGTGCCGGTCGGCGGGCAGCGGGTAGCCAGCACGCGGTAATCCTCGATGCCCCTGCCGTGCCGGCCGGGCGCCGGCCCGGTGGCGGTGGCGCCCGGCTCCGGCCCGGTGACCCCGGTCCAGCCGCGTCCGTAGAAGCCGATGCCCAGCAGCAGCTTCTCGGCCGGCACGCCGAGCGCCAGCAACTCGCCGACGGTCGCCTCGGTCGTCGCGGTCTCGCGCGGGATCCCGGGGTAGGCGCTCAGCGCGGAATGCGGCGCCGTCCGGCGCTCGCCGGCCGTGACGCTCGCCCCGAAGTAGTCGTACGTCATGGCGCCCAGCCAGTTCGCGTGCCGCGCCGCCCCGGCGTAGTCGGCGGCCCGCAGCTTGGTGACGTCACCCGGCACCGCCGTGCTGATCAAAGCGTCCGGGCCGAGTGCGGTCCGCAGCGCGCCGAGCATCCGGGTCAACGCGTCCGGCCCGCTGGTGTCGCAGGCCAGACCGCAGGCGTTCGGGTACTCCCAGTCGATGTCGATGCCGTCGAAGAGACCGGCCCAGCGCGGATCGTGCAGCAGTGTCCGGCACGACTCGGCGAACCGCTCCGGATCCTCGGCCGCCGCGGTGAACCCGGCCGAGCCCGTCCAGCCACCGAACGACCAGAGCAGCTTGAGGTGCGGATGAGCGGCCTTCAGCTTGCGCAGCTGACCGAAGTTGCCGCGCAACGGGTCGGCCGGCCGGTCCCCGACACCGTCCACACTGTCGGCCGCCTTGACCGGCCTTCGGTGCGCCGCCCAGCCGTCGCCTTCCGCGCACCGGCCACCGGTTACCTTGCCGAACGCGTACTTCAGGTGGGTGAGGCGTCCCGCGGCCCCGCTGTCCCGCAGGTTCTTCACCCGGTAACCGCGGCCGTAGACACCCCACTCGGTGAAGTAGCCGGCCACCACCCGGGCCGGCTCAGGCTCCGGTTCCGGTGGAGCCGGGCGGGGCCCGGAGTTGCACGAGGCGAGGAACGCCGCAAGGACGAGGAGGATCAGAGCCGACCGGGAACGCACCGGCACGAAGGTAACCGCTCGACCCCGGCGGCGGCTCGTCGTTCCCTCGTACGGGTGTGACCTGCACCGTGTCCTTGGTGACTCACCCGGGACGCCGCGATCAGCCTGTGCCATCGTCATGGCGTGGCCATCAGTCCGCAGATGCCGCCGGTCCGGGACCCGCACGTTCTCCACCGGCGTGCCGAGCTGCGCGCCCTGTTCGCCTGGCGCCGGGTCCTCAACCGGATGCGAGCGGTCCTGCGCAGCGCGCTGACCACCTTCGTGGTGCTCACCCTCACGCTGTGGCTGATGCCCGGCGTCGCCGCCAAGGACCTGGCCGATGTGCTGGGCCTGGTCGTGCTGGTCGCCGTGGTCGGTGCCGTGCTCCGCCCGCTGCTGCTGCTCGGGATCACCGCCCTCGGCGGCTGGGGCGCGATGCTGCTCGGCGTGGTCGCCCAGGTGGTGGTCATGGTGGTGGCCCTCGAGCTGGATCCGGCCGAGCAGATCAGCGGACTGCCCACGATTCTGGCCGCCGCGATCCTGGCCGTCGTGGTCGCCGCGCTGCTGGACTGGATGGCCGACAGCGGCAGCGACGACACGTTCGTCCGGGAAGCGCGCCGGCTGATGCGGGGCGTCCGCCGCCGGGCGTCCCGGCGGGCCGGCGGCCCGCTGCTGAGCCTGCGCCGGCCCCGCCGCGGTGCCCGCCCCGGCCTGCTCATCGTGCAGCTGGACGGGGTGGCCGAGCCGGTGCTGCGCTGGGCGGTCCGGGCCGGCAACCTGCCGACGCTCGGGCACTGGCTGCGCACCGGCAGCCACACCGTCAAGGCGTGGCACACCGGCCTGCCGTCGACCACCCCCGCCTCGCAGGCCGGCATCCTGCACGGTGCCACCCGGCAGATCCCCGCCTTCCGGTGGTACGAGAAAGAGACCGGCAAGGTGATGGTCTCCAACCGCCCACGCGACGCCGCGATCATCGAGAAGCGGCTCAGCGACGGCAACGGACTGCTCCGCGACGGCGGCGTGAGCATCAGCAACGCGTTCAGCGGGGATGCCACGACCAACCTGCTCACGGTCAGCCACGCCGCCCTGCCCGGCCGGTCGGCCCGGGGCTGGGCCGCGTTCATGGCCTCGCCGTACGGCTTCACCCGGGCACTGGTGCTCGGCGTCGCCGAGGTCCTCACCGAGCTGCACCAGGCCCGCCTCCAGCGCCGGCGCAATCTTCAGCCCCGGGTCAGCCGCTCCGGCGCGTTCCTCGCCCTGCGTCCGGCCGCCATGCTGCTGCGCGACGTCAACGTCTCGCTGATGGCCGAGCAGATGGCCCGCGGCGTCCCGGCGATCTACTGCGACCTGGTCGACTACGACGAGGTCGCCCACCACGCCGGTCCGGCCCGCCCGGAGTCGATGCGCCAGCTGGAGAGCCTGGACCGGATGCTCGGCGTGCTGGAACGGCTCGCTCCTGAGGCCGCCCGCCACTACCACCTGGTGGTGCTCTCCGACCACGGGCAGAGCCAGGGTGCGACCTTCCGCCAGCGGTACGGCGAAACCCTCGACGAGGTGGTCGACCGGCTCGCCGGACCGGACTGGGTGGCCGGTCCGCACCTGCCCGCCGAGGAGGAGGGGCAGAAGGAACCGGAGAACACTGTCCCGTCGAACGCCCCGCTGATCGTGGTCTCCTCGGGCAACCTGTCGATGCTCTATCTGACCCGCTTCCCGCACCGGCTGAGCCGGACCGAGATCGAGGAGGCGTACCCGAAACTGATCAGCGGGCTGGCCGCGCACCCGGGGATCGGCCTGGTCGTGGTCAAGGACGACGACGGCCCGGTCGTGTACGGGTCGGGCGGCTCGCAGCGGTTGCGCGACGGTGCGGTGACCGGTGTCGACCCGCTCCGGCCGTACGGCCCCCGCGCCCGCCGGGACCTGCTGCGTCACCAACTCTTCGCGCACGTCGGAGACCTGGTGCTGATCAGTGCGGTCGATCCGGTGACCAGTGAGGTCTCGGCGTTCGAGGAACTGGTCGGCTCGCACGGCGGCCTGGGCGGCTGGCAGACCGACGCGGTGCTGGTCCACCCGGCGGGCTGGCCGGTCGCCGACGAGCTGGACGGCCCGGACGCCGTGCACCGGCAGCTGCTGGACTGGCTGATCATGCTGGGACTGCGCGAACCGGAACCGGCGCCGATCACGGCCGGTGACCCGGTGCGAGTCCAAGATGCCGAACCGGCCCGGACGGCGCGACTTTCGCCGAGCCGCGAGGGTTAAGGCAATGTGCGTTTCCTTCACCTGGCCGGAAAGCTCCTCCTGACCGTTCTGCCGCTCCTTTTCGGCACAGTTCTTCTCAGCACAGCTGCCCCGGCACAGGCCGTCGGCACCGGGGTCCGGGCCGGGCCCACCTTCAACGGCACTGTCTACGCGATCGCCTACCGCGGAAGCACCGTCTACGTCGGTGGCTCATTCACCCGGGCGACCTGGGCCGGGCGCACCTACGAGCGGCAGCGGCTGGCGGCGTTCGACGCGCGTACCGGCGTTCTGCTGAGCTGGGCGCCGGCCACGGACAGCACGGTGCGCGCGCTGGCCAGCGCGGGCGACAGCGTCTACGCCGCCGGGTACTTCCACTCCGTCGGCGGCCGGAAACGCGACTCGATCGCCCGGCTCCACCCGGAGACCGGCGCACTGCGCTCATTCACCCACGACATCGACGGCACCCCGTACGCCCTGGCCGCCGGCGGCGGGCGCCTCTACCTGGGCGGCAGCTTCACCGCGGTGGACGGCGTCAAGCGCCGCAACCTGGCTGCGTTCTCGCTGACCACCGGCCGGCTGGACCGCGCCTGGAAGGCGAACGCCGACGACCGGGTGCACACTCTCGCGATCGCCGGGTCCCGGCTCTTCCTCGGCGGTGCCTTCCACAAGGTCAACGGGGTGAGCAGCACGCTGCGCCTGGCCGCGGTCAGCGGCCGCACCGGCGCCCTGGACCGCTATTTCCGTCCCACGGTGACCGCCGAGGTCAACGCCGTCGCGGTGGACGGCACCGGCGTCTACGTGGCCACCGGCGGGCAGGGCGGGCGTGCGGTCGCGTACGCCCTGAACGGCACGATGCGGTGGCAGCGGGTGTTCGACGGGGACGCGGTCGCGATCACCACGCTGAACGGCATCACCTACGTCGGCGGGCACTTCGACCGGGCCTGCCTGACTCCGCGCAACGGGCCGCAGGGCGCCTGCATGGACGGCTCGGTGCCGCGGGTGAAGCTGGCTGCGATGACCGGCAGGGGCCTGCTGACCAGTTGGGCTCCGCAGGCCAACGGCGTGATCGGTGTACGCGTGCTGGCCGCCAACCGGTCCGCCGGCACCATCGACGCCGGCGGCGACTTCACCACCATCGCCGGCCAAGTCCGCCCACGGTTCGCTGTGCTTGCCGGCGTCGCCTCCGGCTCGCTGGCATTGCGCCCCTGAGGGTCGACGGCGAGGGCACCGAAAACGACGTCGCTTCGCTGGCCGTTCTCGGTGCCCTCGCCGTCGACGGGCGCAATGCGACTCTGGTTGCGCGGAGCGGGTTGCTCAGGTGAGTTTGCGGCGGGTGAGGAACTCGCTGATCGCCCAGTAGCGGGTGGGGGCGAGGCGGGTCAGCCAGTCGCCGGCCTTCGCCTCGGGGGTGATCAGCAACCGCGGGCGGCGCGCCTGGATCGCCGCGACGATCTGCCGGGCGGCCTGCTCCGGCGGCATCCGCAGCGCGCGCTCGGCGAACCGGCGCGCCTGCGCGGCCTGCTCACCGGTGGGATCGAGGCCGCTGACCCGGGCGCCGGCCGCGATGTTGGTCCGGATTCCGCCCGGATGCACCACGGTGACCCCGACACCGCGCGGCGCCAGCTCGTGCCGCAGCGCCTCGGTGAAGCCGCGCACCGCGTATTTGCTCGTCGCGTACGCCACCTGACCGGCCGGCGCCAGCAGGCCGAACAGGCTGGACATGTTCACCACGTGCGAGCCCGGCCGGTCCAGCAGCTGCGGCAGGAACGCCTTCGTCGTCCGGATCACCGCGTGCAGGTTGATCTCCAGCAGCCAGTCGATGTCGGCCTGACTGTTCTGCTCGAACGTCCCGGTCAGCGTCACGCCGGCATTGTTGATCAGAAGATCGGCGCCGCCATGGCGGCCCAGCACCTCAGCGGCCAGGTCCGTCCGGTCGCCACCATCGCTGAGATCGCAGTGGTACGGGTGAACGCCGGCTGCACCGAGCTGTCGCGCCATCCCGGCGACCTGTTCCAGCCCGTCCGCGTCCCGGTCCACGAGCGCCAGGTTCGCCCGCCGCCGTGCCAGGTCGAGGGCCAGGGCCGCGCCGATCCCGCTCGCTGCTCCGGTGAGCACGCAGGTACGCCCCGCGAACGCGAACCTCTGCATCACACGCGCCTTCCTGCCGGGCTCGGCGTCAATGCAAGGCAGCCGGGGGATCTGTCCGGGAGTGATCAGGTGGCTCGATCGGCAGCGGGGGCTCGGCGGCCGCTTCCGCGGCTCGTGCCCGGCGCCGGCGCACGTGTCGCACGTGCAGGGTCACGTAGATCGCGACGGCGACGGCCACCAGCCCGATCGCGATCCAGCTGTACTTGTGGGCGTACCCCATGATCACCACGAGGTTGGAGCCGAACCAGTACGCGACCGTGCACCACCAGCCCACCCAGAGGGCGGCGCCGATGGCGTTGTAGAGAAGGAACGCCTTCCACGGCATCCGGGTGATCCCGGCGATGACACCGTTGAGCTGTCGGAGCCCGTCGATGAACCGGGCCACCACGATGATCGAGTTGCCGCGACGGGCGAAGAACTGCTCGGCGCGTTCGAGCCGCTCAGGGGTCACGAATATGTACTTGCCCCACCGATGGACGGCCTTACGGCCACCGCGCAGGCCGATCCAGTAACCGATGTTGTCGCCGACCACCGCGGTCACGAACGACACGATGGCGACGATGTAGATGTTCAGCCGCCCGTAGCCGGCGTAGATCGAGGCCGCCACCATGATCGTCTGGCCCGGCGCGGGGACGCCGAAGCTCTCCACGCCGATCACTCCACCGATCGCCAGATAGCCCCAACGGTCGAGAATCGGGGCGACACTCTCCAGGATTCCGGGGAGGGAGGCTGTAGGTGACATCCGCTACACGGTAGCGCCAGCCGGGAGCGAGCCCACACCGACCTGTTCCGGAAGAGTGATCGGACCTTTTCTGATCAGGCGAAGTGCGGCTTTTGATGGCAGTCGGCGCTGTCCCGGCGGATCTGAACGCCCACGGACAAAGCGCGGCGGCGCCGGACCGTGTGGTCCGGCGCCGCCGCTTGGGGAGGCTTTGTCAGAGCGCGTCGGCCGCCAGCTGACCGCGCAGCTTGGTCAGCGCCTTGGTGAGCAGCCGGGAGACGTGCATCTGCGAGATGCCGATCTGGTCCGCGATCTGCGACTGGGTCAGGTTGCCGTAGAAGCGCAGCGTCAAGATCTTCTGCTCGCGCTCGTCCAGCGTGGCGAGCGCGGGGCCCAGAGCCACGCGGGTCTCGGCGATCTCGTACTCGTAGTCCTCGCCGCCGAGGGTGTCGCCGAGCTCGGTGGTGCCGTCGGCGCTGATCGGCGTGCTGAGGCTGGTCGCGTTGTAGGCGCGGGCGCCTTCCAGGCCCTCGAGCACGTCCTCCTCGCTGATGCCGAGGTGGGCGGCGATGTCCGGGACTGTCGGGCTGCGGCCGAGCGAGTGGGTCAGCGTGCTGTTGGCCTCGGTGATCGCGAGACGCAGCTCCTGCAGGCGGCGCGGGACCCGGACGGACCAGGTGCGGTCGCGGAAGTGCCGCTTGATCTCGCCGATGATGGTCGGGATCGCGTAGCCGGCGAAGTCGACGCCGCGCTCGGGGTCGAACTTGTCGACCGCTTTGATGAGGCCGACGGTGGCGGTCTGGATCAGGTCGTCGGTGGGTTCACCGCGACCGGAGTAACGGTGGGCGAGGTGGCGCGCCAGCGGCAGCCAGGCCTCGATCGCCCGGTCCCGCAGCGCAGCCCGTGAGGGGTGGCCGGCAGGCATGGCGGCCATCGCGCTGAGCAGCTCGGCCGCGCTGTCGGCCGGAGCCTGGGCGCTGGCGGCTGTCGACGGCGACACCGCGGTCGAAGTCTCAGTGACGGTCATGTCGTGGTCCTCCCTGACACCTTTCCGGAGAGCCGGTCCCGCGATGGGGACCCGGGTCGGTCGGGCGTTGATTTCCATGGGCAGCGGAAACAAACCGCAGTCCAGGCACACTTGGCCGTTCGGTTACGGAGACTCTATCCGACAGGTCCAGAGAAGACTAGCCGAAAGTATGAGTCATTTATGTAACCAAACCAGGGCGAATAGGGTAACCGCGTCGACTTTGTTCTTCTTCATTCCCCCGATCGGCGCGATCAGGCCTCCATTGCACCCCTAAATGGGGGTAGCCGTCCGGCCGGTGGGCAGAACTGGACGGACCAGTGCTTAATGCCGATGCGCGTGGAAGATGGACGGATGACCGCGTTGCCCGTCTCGGCTCCGCACGTCGGCGCCGTCGAGCTGCATCGCTGGGCGCTCGACGACTTCCGCGGCCTGCGGACGCTGCGGGCCGCGTTGCGCGAGGCGCTCGCCGGGATGGATACGAACGAGATGGAACGGATCGCGGTCGTCGCCACGGAACTGGCCACCAATGCCCTGCGGTACGGCCGGCCACCGACCGAGGTCCGGCTGATGTCTGTCGGTGATCGGTTCGTGATCGACGTAGCGGACCGGGGGATGGGCGCGGAGCCCTCGTTCGATCTGGACCGGCCGCTCGGGCGAGGAGGGCTCGGGTTGGTGCTGGCGTCGCACTTCGCACTCGACGTGGGTTGGTACAGGACGGCCGACGCCAAGCATGTGTGGGCCAGCTTCCCGGGGTGAGCGGCTCTCCGGCGATCCTCGCCTGCACTCTCTTCCACTGTTCCTTCCTTACCTACGCGTTCCTCCCTACCGCTCGCCTCCTCCTCCTCCTCCTCCTCCTCCTCCTCCTGCTGCTGCTGCGTCCTCCTGGACGCCCCGTCTCCCGCGGCGGGCCGCCCGGCTCGACCGGTACCGGGCCGCTGCCTCGGAAATGCAATTCCTGCTCACCAATCGCGCCTGAACTCAGCGTTCACAGCAGCCACGGCGAAGAGTGGGGGCCGATTTGGCGCTCCGCGGAGGAAGGGGTAAAGTTTTGCGAGCCGGCAGGGAAACGGGCGAGCTCGCGGAGAGATCCGCAGCGGCCGTCCTGCCAAACCCCGAAGACCGAGTGCGACGACTCGTCGCGTACTCTTCTGCGGGTCCGAGCGGTTCAGGCCCCCTGATTTGGTGGGACGGAATGGCGAGGGTAATGTAGAGCGAGTGCCCCGGAGGGCGGGCCGCGGAAGCGGGTCGTGTGATGGTGTGTGGTTGTTCTTTGAGAAC